>CAYVAZ010000420.1:0-3575 GCA_964449065.1 uncultured bacterium | reverse complement strand
ACCTGAGCCAGTCATGACTCCTGAACCAGCTGAAACTCCTGAACCACAACCAGAACCCGTTCCAGAACCAACTTCTGAACCGGCAGTTGAAGAAGCTGTTGAACCTGAGCCAGTCATGACTCCTGAACCAGCTGAAACTCCTGAACCACAACCAGAATCCGTTCCAGAACCAATGCCTGAACCGGCCTTAACGCCTGTTCCTGAGCCAGTTGTACCTCCTACTCCAGCACCAGAACCAGCTATCTAATTTCTTTAGATATTACCAGTTATGTCATTTTTAACGATTGAAAAATACCAGTCTTCACAAGGCAAAATCATTAAAAAGTTAGTCTTGACTATACTTTTGCTTGTCGTGCCCATGATACTGTTAGCAGCTTGGGTTTTAATGGATGTGTTTGACGAAACCTCATTAGTTCAACTTACCCAAGCTGCAACTGGCATTAATGGCCAGTTGAATTATCAGGGAAAAATAGCCAGAAGTTCTGGCATTGCTCTGTCTGATGGTGCTTATGATTTTCATTTTGCTTTGTATGCCAGTCAGGCTGGGGGCAGTCCACTCTGGGAAGAAACTTGGAACGCTGGTTCAGTAGCCGGTCAAGTTACAATAAACAATGGCGTCTTTTCCGTTGCTTTAGGCACTTCAACTTCAATTAGCGCTAATATCTTAGCCAGTGATGAGCTGTATTTACAAGTCAGTTTGGATGCGGATAATAACGGCAGTTTTGAAGAGGTTTTCAGTCCCAGAAAAAGATTAACCGCTTCACCCTACGCTTTTAATGCCGGCTTAGTGGATGGCTATAACGCTAGCAGTACTGCTCAAGCTAATTCTGTCTTGGCCGTCGATAACAGTTTGGGTATGAGTTTCAACAGCGCTACGACTACCGGAGATGTTTATGCTGCAAATGTGATGAGTATTGGTACTGCTAATGTCAGCAGTACTCTAACGGTGGAAGGAGGACTCTTAATTGGAGCAGAAACAACTGTTGGCCAAACGCCCGGCTTGGGCAATGGTTTCTATTCCATGTTTCTACCGAATAAGCAGGGCAGTTTTTTCAGCGGTTTTAGTCTAGCTAGTGAGAATAAATGGACAGACGCTGAAATTGGCAACCAGTCTTTCAATTTAGGCTACAGCACTAAAGTTAGCGGCAATAATTCCTTTCTGTTATCTCCAAGTGCTACCAGTTCAGTTCATGCGACCAATGGCATACTTATGGGTAGATATTCCCAGAACAAGGCAGATCATTCATTTATTTTCGGGGATCGGATGTATACCGAACCCACTGCAGTAAACAGTTTTGTCTGGGGATTCCGTGATGGGGGTGGTTCGGATTTTATTCAAGTTGAGACTCCCAATGCCGCTGTTTTCTATAATTATTTCGGTTTAAAATTCGGGGTCAATACGACTACTCCAGGAGGTTGGTATGGTGAAACCTTTACGGTAGATGGCAATAGTTTACTAAACGGTTCAGCTACCAGTACTCAGTATATGACTATCGGGTCAGCTCCAACCGGAACCGGTTATGCCAGTGGAGATTTAAACGTGGGTAATAATTTGGCGGCCAGCGGCAGCTTAACTTCAACCGGCAACTTAAACACTCAAGCAGCTATGAGGGTGGGTGAAGATTTAACTATCAGTAATACTAGCTATTGGTACACCAACTTTCAAACTCCGGATTTGAATTTAGTCAGAAGTTCTTATCCTTTTGTTACTTTAATTGATGTTGGTTTTGGTAATTATGCCACCTTACAAGTTGACAATCAGTCTGATTTGGAATTTGTGGGTAATTCAGCTCATTATGATTTTGATAACTCAATTCGAGTAGGTACGATTAATGCCACTTCCACTAACTTGGATACCACCACCTCTTCCAGTTACTATGCCAAGACGACCTTAGGTTTGAACACTGAGTATATTAATGATTGGACAGATTTAAATACCGTAATCGCGGCTTTTTTGGAAGCCGCTTGGCGTCAAACAGCGGTTGACAAGAACAGCACAGCTTTGCACACCAGTAATTATCTTAGACCCACTACAACCAACACTAATGTGTATATGGCAAGCGGTTTGTTGGTGGATGGCAGGGTAACCACAACCAATCATTTAATAGCAAATGGTACATATAATAACGGTATAGTTGTAGATGCTGTCTCAGGAGCTGGGACTCGTATGATGTGGCTGCCCAACAATGCGGCCTTTCGAGCCGGCTATGTAGATGGTGTTCAATGGAATGACAGTAATATCGGGGAATATTCAGTGGCTTACGGAAAGAATAGTCAGGTACGAGCCGGTTATGCCACTGTCTTGGGTGGTTCAGATAATCTATCTCAATACATGTATGGAACTATCGGCGGAGGTCAAAATAATATTGTGCAAGCCATGTTGGCCGGTACGGTGTTGGGCGGTTACAGTAATTCTTTGGGAGACAGGTCATTTATTGGTGGTGGTTCTTATAACTATGCTTATGCAGCGACTAATGGATTTTATATGACAGTTTTGGGAGGAGAATTAAATAGTGTGACTCGCCATAGTAGCGTTGTCTTTGGTGGTTATGATAACGATATCACTACATCATACAGCAGTATTTTGGGTGGCATGGAAAATGAAGTAAATGATACCAATGCCCATGTTTTAGGAGGTAATAATGTTGAAATAGATGGAGGTGATTATAGTATTGCCGGTGGTCGCGTTACGATAGCAGATACGGCGGACAGGAGTTTTGTTTGGAATTATGCCACTTCAGATGTCACTGTAGATGAATCCGATGTCTTCATAATAGATAATGAAAATGGTTTGAAAATTGGCTTGGGCACAACCACACCTAAGTATGGTCTGACAGTCGAAGTTCCGTCTGGTTCTGGTGGTTATGGCATGGCTATAGAAGTAGCGTCCGCTAGCGGCGGTTATGGTATGTCAGTTGAAACTGTGGCTGGAGCAAGTGGTGTTTTTCAAATTGCGACTAGTACCAACCAACAGATTATGGTTATCGACAACAAGGGATTTTTCGGATTTAATACTTCGACTCCGCAAAGAAAAGTCCATATTACCACACCCAATGGCGTCAGCTATCCCGGTTTAGCCATCGATACCGCCGGAGACAATTATATTGGCATGAAGATTAATAATGATGATTCTACACCGAGAGATTCAGGTTTGACTTGGCAGAGCCAGGGAACAAATGAATGGTACATGTATAACGATACCGGTAGTTTAGGTGGTATGGATGACCATGGTTTCTTAATGGCCAATTCAGCTTTTCAGTCAACCATGTATCTGTCACAGGATGGTATTAATATGGGCATCGGTACCACCAGTCCGGAAGCCAGACTATCCATTGTCAATACTTCAGCCGGAGCCGGTACCAATATTTTGGAAGTCGGCACTTCGACCGGACCCGGTATAGACGGTATTGCTTTTAAAGTTCAGGGTGACGGCAATGTGTACGCCGATGGTGCGTTTAACAACGGCGGCGCCGACTACGCCGAATACTTCTATTCAGCAGATACGGATCTGGTTGCAGGGGAAGCAGTCTGTGTAGATATTCTAAGAAACAATGCGGTCAGAAGATGTCAGACAG
>CAYVAZ010000419.1:0-3933 GCA_964449065.1 uncultured bacterium | reverse complement strand
CTTAATAAGGGGGGCAACAACGGCGGGTTCTTTGCGTTCCCGTGTCTCGCTTGCGTGATTGGTTGGCTACCGGACAGAAGCGGAACGAGTTGATTCAGGTATACACCCGCTTTGATATAAAGCGTAATCATCGTTTTGAGAGTGTTGAGCCCACCCTACGAAATACCGGCTGCCCGGTTATTTTGATACGTGGCCGCGCCCCCTCTGTCCTCCTTGCGTTGGACATCTCTCCCAAATGCTTTTGCAGGCTGGAAGCCTGCACCATATTTTTCAACCGCGAATGAACGCGAATGAACGCGAAGGAAATAAATAAGTTGCCGGTGATTAAGGCGGGTTGCGCATCGCTCAACGTCACCCTACATTTTCGCTGGCTTTCAATCACAATGGAGTTATGAAAGAAATTGAAAAACATATAACCCCTTAAATCAAACCGCGTAAAAGAAGATATGGCACCTCCTGTAAATTGTTCTATCTCTGTCATCATCCCCGCGTACAACGAAAAAGATCATATTGTTGATACGGTACAATCGGTTCAACAGGCCTTTAGCGATGCCAGTGTCCCATTATTGGAGGTCATTGTTTCGGACGATGCTTCTGATGATGGAACCGGTGAACTCGCACAGGAAGCTGGGGCGAAGGTTGTTCTCTCCGGCAAACGCAATATCGGCGCGACACGCAATGTCGGGGCGGCCGCGGCTCAAGGAGAATGGGTATTGTTTGTCGATGCCGATACCGTCATCGAATATGACACCGTAAAGCAAACGGTGGAAGCCATCGAAAGCGGATCTGTCGGCGGGGGGGCGAGAATCGCTTGGAACGGTCACACTCACTTCTGGGCGGATTGTGTCCTTTCATGTTGGAATACAATTTCGCGGATATTCAAACTTCCAGCAGGATCATATCTTTTTGCAAAGAAAGAAATCTTCGACGCGGTTGGCGGTTTTAATGAAGAACTTTATGCTTCGGAGGAATTGGATTTGGGATTCAAACTGAAGAAACACGGCAAACTTCGGATCGTCAAGCACCCGGTGAAAACATCACCGCGAAAGGTGCATCAATTCTCAACCTGGGAATTCACAACCTTTTTCTTAAAAATGATGGTCATGCAAAGGCGCGTCCTCAAAAGCCGCAAGCATTTAGATATCTGGTACAAGCGCAGGCACTGAATGATTTCGCTTTCGGTTCGATATCACGGAAACACTCTGCGCGCTTTTTAACGCTTGCGGCTTTTCGATCTCCACTTCCGCCGCGGTCACCATGTCGTATTCAAAAATGATATCCAATACCTTTTCCACCAAGGTTTCCAGCAAATTGAAGGAAGATGTTTCAACAAAATCCACAATCCGGTTGGAAAGGTCTTCGTAATCCAGCGTGGTTTTGATTTCATCGTCTTTTACTTCATGCTTGATCTCAATATCCAAATTGATCAAAATCGGCTGTTTGGTTTTTCGTTCATGGCGGTGGATGCCGATAATCGCTTCCGCCCGTAGTTCATCGATTGTTAGACGCATTGCTTACTTCAACCTTTCCCCGCCGTCCACGGTAATGCATTCGCCGGTGATGAAGGGATTATTGAGGATGTACAACACCGTCTGCGCGATCCATTCGGGGTTCCCCAACCGCTTGAGTGGAATGCGGTTCTGTACCCGGTCTTCATCCGTATCGCTGCCATCAATCGGCGGGAGAATATAGCCCGGGGCAATGCCATTGACGCGAATATTGGGTGCCAGATCTTTCGCCGCCATTTTGGTGAATTCAAACAAGGTTTTTTTGCTGAGCGTGTAGGCAAAATAGGCTGTCAACGTTTTGTAAACTTTGGTATCCACCATGTTAATGATATTGCCTGCGGTACAGTGTTTCGCGAACGCCTGCGACAAGAAGAACGGCGCTTTTACATGTAGAGAGAAATTTTTATTGAAATCACAGAGTCTTGTATCGGTAAAAGACGTTCGTTCAAACACCGAAGCGTTGTTGATTAAAACGTTGCAATCGGGGAACTGAGAAAACACCGAATTCATCATAGGTTGCAGATCATCGGTTTGGGTTAAATCGCAGGGGAATATCTCGCAATGGACTCCAAATTCGCGTATGGTTTGCCGCAATTCTTCCGCGTGAGTTTTGGAGCGGTTAAAATGGATGGCAATGTCATACCCATGTTTGGCTAATTCGATTGCCACCGATTTGCCGACCCGCTTTGCGGCTCCAGTGATTAGAACAGTTCCATTTTTCATGCGAAAGGGATTTTTCCATGCATTTGGGATTTTATTTGGTATAATAAAAGCAAGTCTATATAAAGGAAGTCGAGAGTTTATTTATCATGCAAACGATCGAAGAATCCAAGAAATCATTGGAGCCACTTACGCGGCATGAAAGCAGCCAATACAGCAGCCAAGAAAAAGACGCCGGCAAAGAATATTGCTTACAGTGCGCGGAGGTGTGGGGTGGGATCGAAGCCATTGATGCCTGCACCCGTACCACGGGGATCACGGCTTGTTTGTTTTCGCAATCCAGCGATGGCGGCAAAGGCGGAGATATATACTATTTTAGTTCATGCCAAGGGAATAATATTTCCCGTGTTGCCCTAGCGGATGTGGTTGGTCATGGTGAAGGGGTGAGTAATGTCAGTCAATGGCTTTATGAAAGCATGAACGAGTACATCAACAAGCCCGATTGCTCTGGTTTGCTGCAACGAATCAACCACACAGCCTATCACCGGGGGTTGGACGCGTTAACCACGGCGGCTGTTTTTACGTATTACGAAACCAGCAAAACCTTCACCTTTTCATATGCCGGCCATCATCCTTTTGTGCTCAAACGGCAAAATGATTGGGAATGGCAGGAATTGTTTCTGCCGTTTAATGAGGATAAATCCAATATTCCGTTGGGGATCATGGAAGAGGTGGATTATGACCAGCGTACCTTACAACTCAAAAGCGGAGACCGGATATTTGCTTATACGGATGGTGTTATTGAAGCCCGAAATCCATCCGGGGAGTTTTTCAGCAAAGATCATATCCTGAACGTGCTAAACCAATCCAATGGAACGATGGAAGAGGTAAAGAATCATATTCTCCAATCGATGAATGAGTTTACCCAATCCAAGTGGGAGCACGATGACGTTACGTTTATGGTGGTTGAAATCAACTAACGGATGGTACGCGACGTTCTATACAGTCGGTGTTGGTATGAGTCTCAACCCCGTTGCGATTGTCATTTGATTCGCTTCGTGAGTGGTAAGACAGAACAGCGAAACCTATCCTACGCTTGCTTGGATGGACATACAAAATCCTAATTGCAAACGGTATGAGAAGGAGTATGATTAATACGGAGTTCAAAAAAAACGATTGGAGAAATCATGCTGTCGGTTAATGGAATCTATGAAAACGGTCAAATCACTTTGCTTGAAAAAATCCCCAATACAAAAAAAGCAAACGTGATCGTTACCGTGCTCGAAAAAGAAGAACCGGAGGGAACCGTAGATATTTCCCTGTTTGATGATTTAGTTGGTGCGGTATCTTCCCGTGAGGATGGTTCCACAAATCATGATCAATACATAACTAAAGGCACTTGATGCAAGAACATGTATTCATTGACAGCAGTTATTGGATTGCCTTGCTCGACAAACGGGATCAAAATTTTGAGGCTGCAAAAAGCTCATTACACCCATTATTAAAAAACTACCGCGTTTGTTTATCGGATTTTGTTCAGTTTGAAACACTCACATACTTGAATTGCTCACTCAAACGATATGACTTGGCTATGAAATTTCTTACCAAAACGGAAGCGCCTTGACATGAGCGGTGGGGCAGGACGGAATGACTCACTTTACGGGCTGAATAGTATATAGCAATAGGCTGGATGCCTGCAGCACAAGTTTAAACCGCGAATGAACGCGAATGTGCGCGAATGACTGCGGGGGTATTTCCAGGTCTT
>CAYVAZ010000418.1:0-3936 GCA_964449065.1 uncultured bacterium | reverse complement strand
CACAACAAAAACCATTTTTCAAGCAATAGACATTCATGGATTGCGTAACATCAGTAAAAAAAACATCCATTCAGCCACAGATTACCAACCTTCATTCCATTCTTGCCGAATCGTATCCGAAATACGGTTCCCTTGCATTCTTTTTTCAGTCATTTTCCGAATCTCTTCAACGCTCATCTCTTTGCAGGAACCCAGCAAGGATTTAGCATATTCAAGTTCATCTTGTGTAATGATCGAAAATTTCAAGTCTTTTTGTTCTTCACTTTTGGGAATGATTACAGCATCTTTATTGCTCATAATTCGTGCCTTGGAATTTCCGTATTTTTTTGTGTAATAAATTATATCGCAATACAAATACGATACCAGAACAATTGCAAACCGCATTTATTTTCCTATACTGGATAAATCAACGATACCATTGGGGAGACAAAATGAAACCGATATCCATTGCCATTACTCTGCTTTGTTTAATTGGAAACGCGGCCATACAAGCGCAAGACGATAACTGGGTGCCTCTCTGGGAAACCGGCGCTCCCGGCCAAAAAGGTGATACCGATCAAGACATCCCCGCCATCAGCGTACATTTGCCGGAAGAAAACAATACCGGCGCGTCGGTAGTCATTTACCCAGGCGGAGGCTACGGACATTTGGCAGTTGATCACGAGGGCTATCAAGTCGCCGAATGGCTCAATAGCCACGGCATCGCCGGAATCATCACCCGCTATCGCTACAGCCCCTACCGCCACCCCATCCCGCAAATGGATGCCCAACGCGCGGTTCGCACCGTTCGGCACAATGCTGAAAAGTGGAACATTGATCCCAACAAAGTCGGCATCCTCGGCTTCTCCGCGGGCGGCCATCTCGCTTCAACCGTGGCAACGCATCACGAAACCGTTAATCCCAGTGAAGAAGACCCGATCGATAAACACAGCTCCCGCCCGGATTTCGCCGTCCTCATCTATCCCGTCATATCCTTCACGACAAAATACACCCATAAAGGATCAAGGCGTAATCTGCTCGGTGAAAACCCGGATGAAGAATTGGTCAAAAAACTCTCTAATGAACTGCAAGTCACGTCCGGGAATCCCCCTACCTTTTTGATGCACACCTACAACGATACCGGAGTGCCACCTGAAAACAGCATCTTGTTCTATATGGCACTCCGAAACGCAAATGTCCCGGCAGAAATGCACATCTATGAGCCGGGCAAACACGGTTTCGGCCTCGCGCCGGACCATGCCGTGCTATCTTCATATCCGCCCAGAATTATCGATTGGTTCAAAGTCAGGGGGATCATCGAATGAAGTATTTTTACTTAATACTATTTGTTTCTGTCACATTAATTTCATTTGCAAATAAAGAAACCTACTGGAAACGCCATACCATAGATGACACCTCCCGGGGCGCGGACGGCGTACGCTTGGCCGATGCCAACGGCGACGGCCTCATGGATATCGCCACCGGCTGGGAAGAAGGCGGCTTGGTGCGTGTTTACATCAACCCAGGCTATGACAAAGTAAAGCAGCCTTGGCCGATGGTTACGGTTGGAGAAGTCGACGCGCCCGAAGATGCCGTATTCGCCGATATCGATCATGACGGCAATATGGATGTGGTTAGCAGCTGCGAAGGGGATGAGCAAAAATTATTTGTCCACTGGGCACCCAAAAACAAGGATAATTATCTCAACGCTGATGCCTGGAAAACGGAAGTCATCCCCGTGACCGAAAACACCCAGCGCTGGATGTACTGCTATCCCATGCAGTTGGATGGCAAAAACGGAATCGACCTCATCGTCGGTTCCAAAGGCGAAAACGCATCGGTCGGCTGGCTGGAATCTCCAAAGAATCCCCGCGACTTATCCGAGTGGAAATTCCACCGCATGTATGATGCCGGTTGGATCATGTCCATTCGAACCCACGATATGGATGAAGATGGGAATGTTGATATTGTCATATCCGACCGCAAAGGAGAAAACCGCGGCTGCAAATGGCTGCGCAATCCAGGAGATACTGACGCGCGGAAAAACATGTGGGAAGATATCCCCATCGGGGGTTCGGATGTAGAAGTCATGTTCATGGATATGGAAGATATCGATCAAGATTCTTTGATGGATGTAGTAGCCGCGGTATACACCAAACAAATCATCCTCATGAAATGCACATCGATCTTCAAACGGCCGCATTGGGAAATTTATCCGATTGATATCCCCGAGGATGCAGGGATAGGCAAAGCCGTCTCCGTCGTCGATGTCAATCTTGACGGCAAATTGGATATCGCCTTCACGTCCGAAAAAGCCGAAAAGCAAGGCATCATGTGGCTGTCATACAAAGACTATCCTACTGAAAGAGTATGGAGGCATCATCCCATCTCAGACAACAAAGGCATCAAATTCGACCGGATTGAAATGATTGACCTCGACAACGACGGCGATTTGGATTTACTCACCTGTGAAGAGCGCGATCTACTTGGTGTCATCTGGTACGAAAACCCAACGAATTAAATGAACTACAGAGGCAAAGAGAACACTGATATTTTAATAAAATTTGGGAGGAATATAATGAAAAATGTTATTATGATTGCTGTATTTTTGAGTTTTTTACTGTCACCGGTTCTATCACATTCTCAAGAGGAACCGTTTCAGTTCCCTACATCCGACAACGGCGCCAACTTTCACTTCACGAGTTTCCCCGATCTCTACAATTGGAATATCGATTACCCCCAACCCGGCTGGGAAGACGCCATGGACTGGTTTCTGGAAGGGATGAAAACCGAGGGCCCCGCCTTCTCCCTCAACGCCGGCGATATTATGGACGCCCGTTGGTGGGAAAGCAAGGAAGAAGTCATCATCAAAACCAGCCAATATTGGGGCGGATTTAAAAAACGCTTCAAAGATAAAGGGATTGATCTGTATATTGCTCCGGGAGACCACGAATACGGCGACGACCAAGGCTTGGAGATCATGGAACTGGCACCCGTATTTGCCGAACAATTTTCCATCATCTTCGATTTTCCCTTCAATGGCCCCGAACACAAAAAGGGACTCGCTTACCACTTCGAATATGAAAACATCGCCGTCATAACCGTTGATACCTTCGAAGACGCGGGCGACCGTATGTCCATGACCGTATCCGGCAAACAACTCGAATGGCTGAAAGACACGCTTGAGCATTACCAAGATAAAGACTTCATCATTGTGCAAGGCCATGTCCCGGTTGTCGGGCCGGTTAAAAGTAAAAATTCCAGCGCCAATATGCTGGAAGGCGGAACCGATACCGGCTTTTGGAAAACCATGATCGATTACGGCGTCGATGCCTATCTCTGCGGAGAGCACCACCGCATCACCGTGATGCAGCACGACGGCATTTGGCAAATTGTCCACGGCGCCTTGTGGGGTACCCAAACCGATGTGAATTATCTTCGCGGCAGCGTCTATTCCGACAAACTCCTGCTTCAACTCTTTGAAATTGATGTGGAATACAGCGGCGGCTATTTGGGAGATCACCCCCACCGTGGAGAAACAAATAAACCCCGCGAGAGCGTATCTATATCCGAAAAAACCAAGAAGAACGGCCCAAAGCTGCTCGGTGAACTGGTCATCAAGAAAACCGCGGACGGCAATAAAACCACAACCGCAACCGGCATGTTTGCATCGAAGAAGTAATACCAAGTTACAATGAGAAAGTTTGTTAAAATCGAGTGAGCAGAGATGATTATGGTGGGCCATGTTTCGTTTTGAGCCCACCTTGCACTTGTTTCAAAGGGAAGGTTCTCACGCAAAATCGTATCAAGTAAAACAAGTTCGAGATAACTTACTCAAATATACATTTATAGGTACTTAAAATGCTCAAATATGAAATGATCATTTATTGGAGTGAAGTTGATCAAATATTTATTTCTGAGGTCCCTGAATTACCAGGATGTATGACTCATGGAGAT
>CAYVAZ010000417.1:0-3942 GCA_964449065.1 uncultured bacterium | reverse complement strand
CTTTTGACAAAGAAATGCTCAGCAATATAGGTAGTACAACACATTTGGAAAGGAGCATTAACTTTTCCTCAAACTTCAACTTGATGCTGGCCGCCACGTTTTCGAATGATGATGAAACGCTTTACATCGCCACTGTGAATGGCACCGTCTACGTCTTCCCCAGCCAGCTGCCGACCTCGCATGTGGAGGGATGGGAGGCGTATGCGGATTAAAGTCTTCCAGGCGGACGGGCGTTTAGCGTAAGTTCTCGTTGGTGCTGCAAACCCAGGTTCCTTAAACTGTCTGCGATATCCCTATGTTGATCAATGAGATTGTTTTGCTCGCCGATATCATGGCCGAGGTGATAAAGTTCTTCATGCGGCACATAGTTGTCCCGGTTTTTAAAGCGGATCTTTTCCACCGCAAAGTGATACTTCCAATCGCCGAATCGAATGGCTTCCAACCGGCAAGGGGAGCCCGTGCGCCAGTGTGAGTTGTAATAGTAAAACGCGTTGCGCGGGGGTTCTTTATAGGGCAATCTCCGCATGAGGGTTGCGAGATTCACTCCATCCAGTTTCCGGTCCAACGGCAATTGGGCTCCGGTAAAGTAGGCAAGCGTCGGCAAGATATCCGCGGAACAGGCGATCTCACCGCATTCTGATCCTTCCGGAATTGTTCCTTTCCATTGCATGACGGTGGGGACACGCACGCCGCCTTCGTAGGTCTCGCCTTTTTCCCCATTGAAGGGTTCAGCGCTGCCGCCGCCTTCGCGCAGGCGCGGGCCGTTGTCGGAGGTGTAGATAATCAGTGTGTTTTCATCAAGGCCAAGTTCTTCTATTGCGCGTAGGATTTCGCCGGTGCTCCAATCGATTTCTTCGATCATATCGCCGTATAATCCGTGCTCGGATTTTCCCCGGAAGCGTTCGGAGGCATACCAGGGTAAATGCGGGAAGGTATGAGGTAGATATAAGAAGAAGGGTTGATCCTTGTTTTGGTTGATAAACGCGATGGCCTCATCGGTATAACGCGGTGTGAGTTGGGATTGATCGGTATCGGTTTCGATGATCTCGTTGCCGCGCATGAGATCGAGACCGCCGCCGGTTTGCATATCGTTGCTGTAGGGGATGCCGAAGTATTGATCGAAGCCGTGCTGCATGGGGAGGAACGGATGATGATGCCCCAAATGCCATTTGCCGATACAGGCCGTACGGTAACCCTGCTGCTTCAGCAGTTCGGCGATGGTAACTTCATTTGGATTGATGCCGATATTCGAGTTGGGGAACAAGACGCCGTTGCCCAGCCCCACACGCGGGGCAAAGCAGCCGGTCATCAGCGATGCGCGTGTTGGTGAGCACATCGGCGCGGATGAGTAAAAATCGGTAAAGCGCATCCCGTTTTGGGCCATGCTGTCTATGTGCGGTGTCGCGATTTTGGGTGAGCCGAAGCAGCCCAAATCATTGTACCCTTGGTCATCCGCCATGATGAAAATGATGTTGGGTTTCTTGTGTGTGGATGTGGTTTGGATGGATGCGCATCCCCCCAAGAATGCCGCGGAAGTGAGCGCACCAGCCTGTAAGAATGATCTGCGTTTCATTGATATCCCCCCATACAAGATGGCTACAACCTATCAGAATTGGGGCAATAATCAATAGAGGGAACGCGGTGATATGATTGAGGTTTCATGTTGATTGGCGTAAACTGATAGAGAGATTATATCAATATGATAAGGGGATTGGAAATGTACACCTCATCACGCCGCGTGTTTTTACATCAACTGACAGCCGTGTCATCGTTCATGATTGTCCCTTCGACTGTACTCGGTCAGGGCCAAGTGCCGCCCAGCGATCAGATTACACTTGGGATTATCGGCACCGGCGATCACGGCATAAACCGGAACATCAAACGCTTTATACCGGAACCGGACTGCCGGATTGTGGCGGTGTGCGATGTAGACCGTGCCAGACGGTTGGAAGCCAAGCAACTCATAGAGACACGTTATGCGGAGACAATCGGGAAAACGTATAAGGGCTGTGATGATTACAACGACTTTCGCGACGTCATCGCCAGAGATGATATCGACGCCATTATGAACGCCACACCGGATCACTGGCATGTCATTCCATCGATTCTGGCGGCGCAGGCCGGTAAGGATGTTATGTGTGAAAAGCCGATTTCGCTAACGGTGGAAGAAGGCAGGGCGTTGGCGGACGCGATGAAGATCACCGGCCGCGTTTTTCAAACCGCTACGGAGAACCGTTCGGATGCGCACTACTTGCGGATGTGCGAGTTGGTGCGCAACGGGCGCATCGGCAAGTTGCAAGAGATTCATGTGGGATTGCCGGGGAAACCCAGCATTCGGGAGAAAAGCCTTACAATCACCGAGCCGCCGAAAGGCTTTGATTATGATATGTGGCTGGGGCAGGCACCGGAACGCCCCTACAGTGAAGCGCGCTGCCATTGGAATTTCCGCTGGATCTTGGATTATTCGGGCGGGCAGATTACCGACTGGGGCGCCCACATGATCGATTTGGCGCAATGGGGACATGGCACGGAATATACCGGTCCGGTGGAAGTGGATGGTGTCGGCGAGTTTCCGGATGAAGGGTTGTATGATGTGGCTCATGCGTTTGAGGTACATTACCGGTATGAAGATGGTGTGAAGATGGTGGTGAAATCCAAAAATCCATCGCTGAAATTTATTGGCACGGATGGCTGGATCGCTAACGACGGCTGGAGGGCGAAACCCACGGCTAGTTCGGAAGACATCCTGAAGACAGCGGAAGAGGATTTGAAGATCCGGCTATATACCTGCGCGGAAGGCGAGCAGCGCAACTTTTTGGATTGCGTGAAAAGCCGCAAGCCTTGTTATGCCCCGGCGGAAGTGGGGCACCGCACGATTACCATCGCGCATATCGGTCACATATCGATGCAGTTAAAGAGACGTTTGCGATGGGATCCTGAGCGGGAAGAGTTTGCGGATGATCCCCCGGCGAATTGGATGCTGTCGCGCCCGATGCGTGACCCGTGGACGCTGCCGAAGATTATTTAATTTGCAGAGACAAAACCCGTTGCTAAGATGCATCCATTGCAGTTCAGACTATGATGTATTACCGCATGGGTTGGAGAATGGCTATGGCGAATGACAGCAAGGACGCGCAATATCAATTGGCAATACAGCAGGCGTTGGTCGAACATTTGATTGAAACGGGCATCATCGATCAGGAAACGTTTCAAGAGACGGTCAACAAATGGACGCACAAGATGGGGCTGGACCCGGTGCAAAATCCGTTGAGCTTTATTGACCAAAAGCCAAAGGCTTCAGACGTCAGTGCTGCCGCCCCTTCCGCTTCGGGAATGAAATCGAAAGCCGCCGTCAAACTGTTAATTGTTGATAATGTCAAATTTATTCGTGATTTGATTCGCAGCACACTTTCAAACGCAGGATACGGACAGTTTTTTGAGGCCGAAAACGGCTATGAAGCGGTTGAGATTTTTGACCGGGAACGCCCTGATATTGTGATATCGGATATCGAAATGAAAGGGATGAACGGCCTGGAAGCGCTGGAAAAAATCCGGCAGATCGATACGACGACTCCCGTGATTATTATGACGGGCAACCCGACCGAAAACTATGTAAAGGAAGCTGTTCAGTTTGGAATGACCGATTTCATCGCCAAACCGCTGGATGTCAACCGCCTGTTGGATGTGATCGCGAAACGGCTGGGGCAGCCGGCTTAAAAATTCAGCTTAAAATTTTTGTAATAGGTCAGCGATATGAAGTGTACCCCAATGTCAAGACAAAAAATCGAATCGATTTTCTCATTCCTCCCCCAATGCAATGGGGGAGGCTTGGTGGGGGTTAAACGCTCAGTGCTTCAAACCTTCCCCTAACCCCTCCCACCATTAGGCTACTCTCCGTACACAAATCATCTTGAGTCAAAGATTTCCCTGAATGATTTAAAC
>CAYVAZ010000416.1:0-4004 GCA_964449065.1 uncultured bacterium | reverse complement strand
AACAACGGATAGCCAGCCGTCATTTTTTGATTGACAGGGTACTAGATTTAAACCTTCCAGAACTAATCTACTGAAATCAGGCAATCGCAACAAGAATTTTCGTATCGGGCAGAATCGGCTTCCAATCGGTATTACCACCTTGGCGCACTGGTTAGAACCCGGTGCTACCCGGCTTTTTGATTCTGAAATTCACTCATACCATAGGATTAAAGAGGTGTATCCCATGGCAGCGGTAATGGGAATCTTGTTCGTCATTGTGGGCGCGCTTTTGATTCTGTGGGGTGTCAGTGCGGCACTTTCAGCCACACGCACAACCCATTGGCCTACCGTAAGCGGACGCGTGATTGCCAGCCGTATTGAAGTGAAAGAGCAAAAAACCCTTTCCCCTTCTTCAAAGGGAGCAAGTTATTATAAGCAAAAACGATATTATCCCAAAATTGAGTATCCGTACTCCGTTCAAGGGAAAGAATTCACGGGGACAAAAGTGAAAGCCCTTTTTTCGGGCAGGATATCCTATCTGACCGAATGGCAGGCTCAAAACGTCATTAACAAATATCCAGAAGGCAAAAACGTGCTGGTGTTTTATGATCCAAATGATCCTGCCCGTGCCTGCCTTGAGCCGGGCGTTCCCTGGAAACTGGTCCTCCCCATGAGTCTGTTCGGTTTATTGTCAATGGGAGTTGGTATAGCGTTGATCTTTTATACGTAAAATAAAGAAACCAATATATCCGCTTGCATATTGTTTTAGTGAACTTACTATTGCATTGAGAACTTTGTGAGATATTTTCATGAGTTTGTAGGATGACTTTACAAGAAATTATCGTGGAAATTCATACATTACGAGACGATTTAGAATCTTACGAACGTAAATATGGTGTGCTTTCCGAAACGTTTTATGAATCGTACATGAATGGAGAGGAACCGGAAGACGATGCTTGGTTATTGGATTGGGCTGATTGGGCAGGAGCCTGTAAAATATGGCTTCGCCGTTAAGAACAATACCACAAATTAGTTGAAGAATTGCGTAATCAGTCGAACGATTTAATCCATGTGATCGAAAGAACCGCTCGTCATGAATCCATTTCAGTCGTTTCATAATTATGAAGAATTCATTTGCACGCTCAAAGAACGGCATTCTTCCATTAAAAGTTCAACAGTGATTATTGTCCAACGCGGTAAACGGACGGCAATTGTGCAGGGTGAGATCACTTTTGAAAAAGCGTTTTGGATTACAGTGAAGGAGCGTCTTTCATTTGATAATAATCAAGTAGTCATTGAAAGTTACGGTGATGAAATGTGGCATTATGATGAAAATAATCGCATGGTATGACACCCATCTTTATCCAAACGATCCAAAACTTGCCGGTACTTTTCCATACCACAAGCATATACCGCCGAATATAAAACATAATCGAATTCCTGTATCCAATATTCATTTCGATCAGCCCAATTTACCTTTTTTGATACATGAAATGAAGGAATTGTTGAAAAGATAAACCCGAAAAGTTCTTGCACGTTTCAGTGATATATCGGAATTCAGCAAGGCTATCATAGAAAATATGGACTGATACAATTATACCTTGGGTATGAACCATACCAATTGATCACAAGAAGGAGAGAAACATGCAAAACAAGATTACGGTCGTGGGTGCCGGCAATGTTGGCGCATCCTGCGCGTTATATTTAGCCGAACAAGAATTGGGCGATGTTGTATTGCTCGATATCGCAGAAGGTGTTCCGCAAGGAAAAGCGTTGGATATCCAGCAATGCGGCTGCATTTTAGGATTCGACGGCTCCGTTACCGGAACCAACGATTACGCCGATACCGCCAATTCGGATGTGGTTGTTGTCACAGCCGGTTTGGCACGAAAGCCCGGTATGGACCGTTTGGATTTGCTGAAAAAGAACGCGGAAATCATCAGCGGCATCACCGAGCAAATCGCCCAAACCTCACCCAACGCCATTATTATCATGGTCACCAACCCGATTGACGTGATGGTGTATCTTTCTTATAAAAAATCCGGATTCCCCAGCAACCGCGTTGTCGGCCAAGCGGGCATTTTGGATTCGGCCCGTTACGCCGCTTTTATCGCGATGGAACTGGGAATTTCTCCCAAAGAAGTGCGCGCGATGATTATGGGTGGCCACGGCGATTCCATGGTGCCGCTGCCGCGTTTCAGTACCGTTTCCGGCATTCCGGTGACGGAACTCATTCCGCCGAACCGCATTAAAGCGATTAGCGACCGCGCCCGTTCCGGCGGCGGTGAAATTGTTAAACTTCTTGGGACCGGAAGCGCGTTTTACGCGCCGGCCGCCGCATCCGTGAAAATGGTGGAGTCCATCATTAACGATGCCAACCATGTCTTGCCCTGTTCCGCCTATTTGTCCGGTCAGTACGGCATCAACGATTTGTATGTTGGTGTGCCGGTGAAATTGGGGCGTCAGGGTGTGACGGCAATTATGGAAGTTGAATTGGAATCCGCGGAAAAACAAGCATTGCTAAACTCCGCGGAAATTTACAGAAAGAGTATCGACGAACTGCGTCAGGAAATCCCGTTTTAACTGAGGGGTTATTTCTCCCCCCCAAGCGCGGTGGGGGGGAGGTGTCCGAAGGACAGAGGCGGTATGACCACCAATGAAAACCCTTGGTACACTGAACAGAAAGATTGTTCTCCAACACCCAACCATTTTCATTCTATCGGGGGCGGAATTTTGAATCACAGATTATCTTTAGGTATAATAGTGTAAGCGATGAAAATAAAATTCTTAGGCCATTCTTCATTCTTGTTTGTTGCCGATGACGGCACTTCGGTATTGAGCGATCCTTACAAACCCGGCGCCTACAGCGGCGGCTTAACCTACGCTCCGATTCGGGAAGAAGCGGATATGGTCTTCATGACGCACGATCATGAAGACCACGCCGATATTTCCAGCCTGCCCAATCAACCGCTTCAGATTCGAACGGGCTGCTCGGCACGCGGGATCGATTTCGATACCGTCGATACATTTCATGACAACGAACAAGGCAAAAGCCGCGGCCCCAACAAGATGGTTTTGTTTATGATCGATGGCATCCGTTTTTGCCACGCGGGCGATTTGGGGCATGTTCTTACAGAGGAACATTTGAAGGAAATCAACGGTGTGGATATTTTGATGCTTCCGGTGGGCGGCCATTTTACCATCGGTCCGCGGGAAGCAACGGAAGTGATGCGGCAGATCGATCCGAAAATCTGTATTCCCATGCATTTTAAGAACGAGAAATGCGGGTTTCCGATTGAACCGGTCGATACGTTTTTGCAAGACAAATCCCCCTTGCGCCGCTCCTCATCCAGTGAGGTGATGATTACCAAAGACGATTTGCCGGCATCATGCTCAATACTGTATTTACCGCCGGCAAATTAAACAAAGGAGTGAGAGAAGGAACGAGTAGGTTTTAGAATTTTTTTCGAAACTCTAATCACTAAACTCTAATCATTAAACACTAATAAACGGATACATCCATGAAAAAGATAGAAGCAGTCATCAAGCCGTTCAAATTAGATGAAGTCAAAGACGCGTTGAATGATATCGGCATTGTTGGTTTAACCATCAGCGAGGTGCGCGGATTCGGCCGGCAAAAAGGGCACAAAGAGCTCTTTCGCGGCAGTGAATACGTGATCGATTTGCTGCCGAAAGTCAAAATCGAAGTGGTTGTTAAAGAAGACCAATGCCAACAGGTGGTGGATGTATTGATGACCGCCGCCCGCACCGGCAATATCGGCGATGGCAAAATCTTCGTCTCCACCCTCGACGAGGTCTACCGCATCCGCACCGGAGAGCAAGGCGAAAGCGCGATATGATGGAGTGATGAGTGATGAGTGATGAGTCACGCAACATCGGCACGGTTGTTTTGTGCCCAACGCTCACGCGCAATTGATGGGCAGGATACGGCTTTTGTCGATCCTACGGGCAAGACCAAGTCTCATCTTACCTTACATTAAACAGCAAGTCATCCATCACGGCAG
>CAYVAZ010000415.1:0-4004 GCA_964449065.1 uncultured bacterium | reverse complement strand
GCTTACCAAAGGGATGTATGTTTATTCCCTTGTAATTGACGATGAGTTTATTGATTCTAAGCGGATGATATTAACCGATTAAATAAACACATATAAAACTTTATTATGAATAACCTATGTTACTGGATAATTTTAAAATGAAGAGATAATGAAAAGATTAATTTTATTAATCATCATCAATGGGTTTATTGGAACTCTTGATTTACAATCCCAATGGGAAGAAATCTGGGACTCAATTTATTATGATGTAGGGTATAGTAATTTAAAGGCAGGCACAATATACAAAAGTAAAAATGGATATGCATTCCCAACGAGTGGTAATTTTCGTGTATTGAACATTTTTGTTAATATTATTTATGATCTGGATCCGTCAAGTGATCCCTGCGCTGGTTCCACATCAACTTTCTGGATTCCGACTACTGATAACAGTATAAACCAAAATCTTCCGAATTACCTGACTGATTTCATGGATGTTAATTATTCACCACAAAATATTGTAGGTTCTATGACAAGAAGGTTTGGTGAGGCTTCATTTGAAAACTTAATTCTACTGGGAGATTTTGTAGTTGTTAACATTAAACAATCCAAAATAACCGGAAGTACCAAAAGAAATTTTGGATATCGGGAATTAATGGATTCGACCATTTCATATATAAATGAAGAAGGAGGGCTGTCAACAGTTTTTAATCATAACACTATTTCCGATTTTGATACATTTACACCAACGAGCCCTGGGGTTGAAAAAACTATTCATTCGAACGGGAGGATTGATTTTATTCAATTTATTACTCGAAACACCTATAAAAATACTGATTTGGGTATTAATTATGGTTCCGCAAATAGTGGCTCCGGGTATGGGGTTTTTGCTTATCCACGTAAAAAAATAAAAATGGGTGCTTCCTTTTATGCCTATGATGTTGGTAACTATCAATGTATTGGTGACGGAGATATTAGGGTATCTTTATCTGTTGACCATGAATTTGCCCATTGCTTATTTGGTAATAATTCATTTCATACTTCTGGTGGGAATCATTATGGAGATCCTATAATAAATAGTTTCATGGGACTTCAAAGTGGTTTTGGATTAATGGGGGGCTCACGGACATCCTTGATATCATGTAATGGTTATGATCGATGGAGAATGGATTGGCGGTCCCCATCTAATATTGCCTATCCAATTGCTGCAAATGGAGTTGATTCAGATATCTCTGTTCCGTTTTCAGGGACTCGAACCTATTATCTCAGAGATTTTTTATCTTATGGCGATGCAATTCGGATTAAACTTCCTTATGTTGGAACAAGTGAAGAACCCAATCAATATTTGTGGATTGAAAATCACCAGGTGGGAGAAAATAACAAACGTGAGTGGCTTAGGTACTCTAATTTACCTGGTTCATGCAGACCATCTGGTACAGCGGGAATTTATTGCTATTATCAAATTGGTCGTGATATACTTGAAAGCAGCGATAGCACTGAGGTATTCTTTTCAAGTGAGAAAGATAATTTAAAAATTGCGAGTGCTGAAGGGAACTATGATATTGAACACATCGGTTATGAAAAAGATTGCTTTAATTGGCAAAATAGACCAATTATCAGGTATTTAAAAGAAAATCCCCTAACAGGAGTAAATGATCAAACAGAGATTTATATCAATAACAGAGGAACCAATGTAATTGAACCCTCTTATGATCATTTAGATTTTCCAATAAAGGAGAAAAACTCCATTCTATATAACAAATTACCAAGTCTGGGTGATGAATTTGATTCATTTCAGGATGGCGATCAGATCAAAATAGATACAAATCCTGCATCAGTAAATGTCTTAACCCACCATTCAGTTTTATACAAAAGCAGCAGTAGTTATATACAGCTGAATCCAGTTGACAACGACAGAAATACAAGAACAATATATCTTTCAGGACTTAGGATTGGTTTTGAGGAGGTTTCTCAAAATGAAAGTGGTAAAATATTTAAGGTAGAAATAGGTTGGGATGATTACGAAATTAATCAAAATGTTCGCTGGTGTGGAACCATAGAACTAAATGAATCGGTCATAATTAAATCAAATAATAGTGTAAACCTTGAACAGGGATTATCAACTGTGAAAGCCAATAATCCAGTTATTTTTAATGGGGACTATGTTTTTGCAGATGCAACAGTGCTTCAATGTAATGATAATTCCTATTTTGAAATAAATGACAATGCTGAACTTAAGATTTCAGAAAATAGTTCATTTATACTTAGTTCGGGTTCGGAATTAAAATTAAAGAATGGAGGACTTATAAATGTTGACACTGGGGGTACCTTTTCTACCCAGGAAGGATCTTTTATATCAATTGATGGCATTAACTGGATACATAGTACGACGGGTACAACTGATATTTGTAATGCAACTATAATCGGCAATGGCTATTTAAATGGAACAGCATTGTTTTTAAGTTTTGAAAACCAATCACTCTCAGGTATGGGCATTTATAATGCATGGAATACGATAACCTGCGATAACGTAACGATTAATTCAAATGCGAATATTACATTATCGGCTAAAGATCTTACAGTTATAAACGGTCCATTTTCTATGAATACCAATTCAGTATTAAATATAATACCAGAATGTCCAGAAAATCAATAATATGTGTTCCAAAAAACATTACTAAAAATGAATTGAGTTTCCGTATAAATACTATTTTATGTCTAAACACATCATAATATGAAACGGTTTCATCATTTTTTCCCGAAAAAGAGAATAAAAAATCAGGGTATCAAAAAAATATTGATTATGGGCTCAATTTGCTTTTTGACAATTCAGGGCTTTTCGCAGGAGGTCCTCAATTTCCCATATTCAACATTAAATTTTGAAGATTCTTCTGAATACAAATTCGTACTTACTGACACCACTGGGATATGGCAAATTGCAAAGCCGTCCAAGGAAATACTCTATATAGAGAATCAGACTGATTTTGGTGAGTATGCTATTATAAGCGATACGAATCAATATTATCAAAAAAATATTTCTGCTTCATTTCAGATTAAATTGAATTTTGATTCTGATATGAATATTTATCATTTAAGTTTTAATCATAAATACGATTTTGAAAAGAATAAAGATGGAGGTATGTTAGAAACCTCTTATGATGGTGGGTTAAACTGGCAGAATATCTTATATGACACAATAATTTTCAAATGCATTGATTATCTTTTTAGTGTTGGATTTTATGATTTTTCAGATACTATTTTAGCTTTTGAGAATAAGCCTGGTTTTACTGGGATACAATCGGAATTTAAATATGTTGAATTATCATTTTATTCACATCAGGTACTAAGATATGATATTGACACCTTCCTTCTTAGATTTACTATGGCAAGCGATTCTATTGATGCAACCAATGAGGGATGGCTTATTGATAATTTAGTATTTGGAGGAGCGCTGGTTGAAATAAAAAAATATGATTACAAGAATTATTCTATATATCCCAATCCCGCAAAAAACCTGATTAACATCCACTCAAGAGATGAACCGGTTTATAAGGTCGAAATTTACAACATTACCGGCAGGAAAATTCTCGAAAAACACCATGAAAACAGGATATCTGTACAATCCTTGAAATCCGGAATGTATTATATAAGGATTAATGAGAGGATTGTGGGACAATTTGTGATAGAATAGATTCCGGAGTTCCGGTATTTTGATTTTTTTATCCATGCCTACGTAGATAATCATAATCCGATGATCCAATAATTAAAATACTGAATACCAGTAGGAGAAAAACCTGCAATATGATTTCATTTTCTCCCTGATTTTTTATTAATTTTAATAAGGCAAAGGATTTATCTGAAAAAACCCCTTTTGATCTATAATCCCAAATGTCTGAATTATGAAAAATATACTCACTAAAAGAGAAATTGAAATACTGATTTTATTTTCCAAAGGCTATACGAATGCAATGGTTGGATATTTCGGTGATATTGACCCCCCATTTCGGTCATACTGACCCCCTGGTCAG
>CAYVAZ010000414.1:0-4043 GCA_964449065.1 uncultured bacterium | reverse complement strand
GATTCGGCTTCCAGCCGGTACCGCACACCGCATATTATTTCATTGAAGCGGTATAATATACCGTCCGACCAGCCATGTGTTTGATTGTTTCCATATTGACCGAAAAAGATTATGTACTTGTACGGAATCAAGGAGAGGCTTTTTATCTTTCGTGCAAACCGTGATAAAAATGATAAGAGGTTGATTGATTTGTTGATATTGAATTTTTGCAGGTTTGGCTTGAACTTTGTAGACCTTTTCCATGATGTATCATTGTACGCACCTTCGTGGCTCACCAGGAGGTTCGCCCTCCCATTGCACCCTTTTCACTCAAAAGAGAGATGGGAGGGCGAGGCTCCCGCCGAGCCATGATGCGTTTACCAAAATAATACGGATTCAAATAAATTCTGTGTGATTCCTCCATAAAAGGGGAGCATTGGCTTCCAGCCGATACCGCGCACCGCATATTATTTTATTGAAGCGGTATAACCAATGCCTCATTTCATTCGTTTAGTAGATAGGATGCCTATGCGAATTCGATTTCAACTATTTCTTTGCTTGCTGGTGTGCGGATTTATTTCAGCCGGTATGGCGCAAAACAGCGCCGCGTCATCAACGCAGATAAAACCGCCACCCTATGCGTTTGATGCCGGTCACATCTCCGCCGTTCGTGAACAAGTCAAGCGGGTTCGGTGGACGGATCAGACCATCACTCAGTCGATTTCCAGTAATTACTTCAATCCCATACGTACAGAAACCGTAAAAGCGGCGCTATTAGGCGGCAAAGACCGTGTCTCTCAAGCATTCATGGATGTAAACACCGCTCTATCCACCAGCCCGGAAGCGCATAGAGCCCACGAATGGTTTCAAACCCTTCAAACCTACGATTGCTTATGGGCGCTTCCTGAAACCGTGACATTCGAATTTCCTGCCAAAAATGAAGCTCAAGAACTGTTGAAATCCTATGCCAACACTCTTTATCAGATTGTCCCCGATCAAGATAACCCAATTGAAATCGCTATCCATCAAGCGGCCTGTATCTACGCGGGGTTGTTAACCTCGGATCATGAAAAAGTACAACTCTATTTACATGGTAATGAGGATACTAAACCCTTTTGGAAAGTCCTAAGCGAAGCATCGCCATCGGAAGGAATAGTCTACCGTGATCTACCAGGTGATATTGGATATCTCATTGTGCTATTGAGTGCTTTAAAGGAATACGGCACGGATGAATATGATAGTCTTAAACCATGGATCTATAGACACATAGACTTCATCATAAAATGGTCGAAACTGATGGCTAGAAACGGAAACGCTTTCCCGGTGTTTTCAGATGACACTTCAAAATATTGGGGGTTCTCCGCGCTGGAACGCTCCGCGCGGATTTTTGAGGATAAAGATGCAGAGATGATCCTACAAACGGTATACAAAAACAGCCTGCGCCGCGCCGATATGCTTATCTTTGGCAAAGTGCAACTGGATTCATTGGAAGAACCGCAATTGTCGCTCCCGCCTGCAGAAGTATTTCCAAGAATAGGTGCCGGTATATTGACGGATGAAGGAGATGTGCCGCTGTTGGCATACCTATCTACTGGAATCAACATTCACAATCACCCCCACTATTTAAACCTGTTTTTGTTTCCTCCCAGTACTCACAAACGGATTAAAGATATTGAGGTCAACAATGTATTGGTAGACCGCCAACATTCGTTCTTCCCGCAAGCAAACGCTCCTCAAAATGCCTTAATCACCAGTTTCAAACCATTCCAAAACGGCGGCACATATCTTTCCACAAGCGCTTCCGGCAAATACGGCGAACGGGCGAACTACCCGCCGGATTACCCCGGCTTAACCCATCCCGTCACGCACTACCAACGCGATGTCTATGTCTACTCCCCCTATATTATCGATTGGTTCCGTGTTTCTGGAGGGAGCGTACAAGATTACATTTATTATTTACCAGGAGAGAATGTAGATAGCTTCAAACTTAATTGGCAAAGCCATACGGTATCACCGGATGAATACCAATCCCTACAACAGGCAGATTCCGTAAAAAAAGCAGAATCGAAAGACATAACGCCAATTGCATCCGGCCGCGAACGCCTCTGGCTGATCAATGATATGCCTTCTTCCCTACTCCATGCACAAAACCAGCAAACCAACCTGCTCATCAACCGCCGGGAATTTGCCGAACCCACCGCCAATCTCTTCACCGTGGTTCATGAAATCGGCAATGGAAACCAGCAGGCTGATATCCAAATAGAATCTTTGCCCCTAACCCCGCAAACCAACGCCACCGGCTTTCAAGCCAACGCCATTGTAATCAAAAACACCGGCCGGCACGACATCTTCTTCTCTACCATCCAACCGGATCAAATCTACCAAACAAAATTCCACAATCATGAACTAGAATTCCAAGCCAAATTCGCTCATATTCAACTGATAGATGGACAGTTCAAACGGATGCGTATAATCGGTGGAACAAACGTACGTTTCGGGAAACACGCCATTCATATTGAATCTGCCGTTACACCGGGAATCTTGCACAATTTGGATGAAAAAAACGGTACCTTCAGCTTGCAGCTGCATCATGCCGCTCCTGTCGGTGATCTGCTTAAAGGCCATATCGTCCAAGTTGTAAACCCAAATCCGGAAGGTCAATTCATGCAGCCGCTCGCCTTATCCCATGTCGAAAATACCGGACAGCAGCAGCAATTTCTTATGCGGCACCGCGTCAATCTAAGCAATCCTCCCCAGCGGTTGGCTGCCCCGGTGCAGAACGGTGATCAAGTAATATACGAATCGTTCGCCGAATTGAATCGCCAAAATATTGACCGTTATCTAATTACCCATGCTTCACCGCTTGAAATATCCGTTCCGGCTGGCGAAAATGCCAATAGATTCTTTATGGAAAAACACAAAGGGAGAGCGTTGGGTGGAACAAAAATCCAAGATACACTCCACGTTTCGATCTCCATGAATGACAGTTATGATGGAACCATCGAGGTGATTCGTGTCCCATAATTTTTTTAAAGCCGTTTTATCTGTTTGTCTGGTTGCAATCTTCTTATTGCCCTTAACAGGGTTTACCCAAACCCAAGAAACCCCGCCCGATTCACCCCAACCGGCGGCAACCCAAGCACCCGCTCCGGCCAATGAGCCCCAGCCGGCCCGGCAGCAGCCCGCGCAACAACCGGCAAGACGCTCCACACCGGCATCCCGTCCCTCAAGGGATTTCTCTCCAACGATAACGGTCGAGCCGTTGGAAGAAAAACCGCTCCACGCGAACGTGGCCGTCTATGTTGGCGGCGGCTGTTTTTTGGTGGTTTTTATCGGCCTGTATATGATCATGAGTTCCAGCCCCACTTCGGGTGCCAAGCGCTTGCGCAAACGAAAAGAGCAATAGCGTGTTTCCATTTCCCGTGTCTGCATATACACTATGCACTCACGTTAACCAATATGAACCAGTTATCAAATGATGAAACTAATTATCCCATGCGCAATCGTCCTCTTGCTGGCGGCCCTGCCCGTATCGCTGATTTCGCTCTCAACCGGTGATCACGATATTCAACGCATTGTGGATGACCTGAAGACAAATAAAAACCTGCAAGATACTGTACAACATTTCGAGCGCTCCATTTCGTTTTTATCCAATATACCGGATTCCCATAACACCAACCATCGAAAACAAATCTTTGAACACCGCTATCAAGCCGGACTAAATCTGTTAGAACGAAATTCCGAAGACGCTTACCGGCAGGCACTGAAACAATATCAAGCCATCCATCGGCTCAATCCGGGCTACAACCATGGCTGGCTGCAATTCTTTATGGGGGAAACATACAAAAAGTTGGAGCAATGGGAGGAGGCGATTGAAGCCTATAAAAGAGCGCCTTTCTTCAATCATTCCCGTTTGGCGCTCCGTGCGCGGTTTTTAAAAAACCGGCTTCGCATGAAGCAAAATCAACCTGTATCTTCCTATGAAATCTATTTATATTTACGGTTTGCCTCCCAATTTCCCCATAGTGATGCGTCAACCATCACCACCGATAGTTGGAGGGATA
>CAYVAZ010000413.1:2042-4062 GCA_964449065.1 uncultured bacterium | reverse complement strand
GTTGTTGAAAGCGTGCTTCGATCCCCCCTACCCCCCCTTAATAAGGGGGGATAACCACAGGCTCCAGGGGATGTGCGCCGTTGGGTTACGTTTCGATTTCCACTGCTTCGCGAACCCAAACAGGGATCTATTCCACTGCGTGACCAGCAAGAGAAGCGGCATACTTCATGCGCCCAACACGACATCTTCACTTTTATCCCTTTCCCATCGTGATAAAATTTATTGTTTGCTATCCATATCATGAAGAGGTAAACAGAAGAAAGTGGCTGTTGAGTTTCAGGATTATTACAATGTGCTTGGCGTCGCCCGTGATGCCTCGCAAAAAGATATCCAGCGGGCCTATCGTAAATTGGCCCGAAAATACCACCCCGATTTAAACTCGAAATCCGGTTCAGAAGAAAAATTCAAGCAGGCCAACGAAGCCTACGAGGTGTTAAAAGACCCGGAAAAACGCAAAAAATACGATCAACTTGGGCAAAATTGGCAAGCCGGGCAAGACTTCCGCCCGCCGCCCGAATGGGAACAGCGATACGGCAATTTCGAATCCGGCCCCGGCGGTAAAACGTTTTATTATTCCAATTTTGGCGACGCGGATTTCAGCGATTTCTTTTCCATGTTCTTTGGGGGGAAGGATATTTTCGGTGAAGGCCGACAGCCGCGGCAGCGTGCGAGAGCGGGCCGCTCGCATGAAGCCGAACTCACCATCACGCTGGAAGAAGCCTATCACGGCGCCAAAAAATCTCTTGCGATGACCGTGCTGGAAGACGCGGGCAACGGCCAGCTGGAAGAAAAGACGAAAAAGTATGACGTCAAAATCCCACCCGGCGTGACCGAAGGCAAGGTACTGCGCTTAAACGGCTTAGGAGAAAAAGGCACCGGTGGAGGCGCCGCCGGGGATGTGTTTTTGAAAATCCACATTGCCCCGCACCCCCGCTTTCATGTCAAAGGCAGCGATCTGCTGACCACCCTGGCAATTTCACCCTGGGAAGCGGCTTTGGGTGCCAAAATCGAATTTCAAACCGTAGTGGATACCGGAACAATCGCGATCCCCAAAGGGGCGCAAAGCGGCCAGCAACTACGCCTCGGCGGCAAGGGATTGGCCAAAAAAGGCGGCGGGCACGGGGATATATTAATTGAACTGAAAATCGCGGTGCCAAAAACCTTATCCAAACACGAAGAAGAGTTGTTCAACAAATTAAAACAAATCTCTACCTTCAATCCAAGGACATAGCAGAATGATGAAAGAAGAACATTCGATCATTCAATACAGCGTATCCATCCAAACCGAGTATCTCAGTATACAAGAGATCTCTCAATCGGTTGGATTGCATGATGAAACAATTGAAGACTATATCACGATGGGGCTGATTGATCCGGTGCAGCATAGTCCCATTGTCAAGTTTGACATCAGCACAGTCACCCGTATCCAAAAAATTATACGCTTGCAGCATGATTTCGGCATCAACCTGAATGGAGTAGGTTTGGTGCTGGATTTATTGGACAGGGTATCCGAATTAGAAAATGAATTGGACTATTACAAAAATAAAATGAAAACCACCTAAAGATCGGAACTGATTTTGCTTTTCTATTATAATAACCTTAAGTTAAACGGTTTCAGTCTATAAGTGTGTCAAAAATGTAATTATGCACGGTAGGGGTTTGCCAATATGGCAGCAACAAGAGATTATTATGAAGTGTTAGGCGTGAAAAAAAACGCCTCGGCGGAAGAGATCAAAAAAGCGTACCGCAAGATGGCGTTAAAGTACCATCCTGATAGAAATCAGGGAGATGCGGAAGCCGAAGCCAAGTTTAAAGAAGCCACCGAAGCCTACGAAGTACTGAGCGATCAGCAAAAACGCCAAGCGTATGACCAGTTTGGCCATGCCGGTGTCGGTGCGGGCGGATTCGGTGGAGGCGGTTTTCGTCAATCTCATGCTTATCATGATTTTCAAGATATTTTCGGTGATTTCGGCGACTTTTTTGATGAAATATTTGGTGCCGGACGGCGTGGCGGTGGCGG
>CAYVAZ010000413.1:0-1942 GCA_964449065.1 uncultured bacterium | reverse complement strand
ACAAAACTTTCAACGCGGCAAAAAGAACTGCTGGAAGAATTCGCCAAAATCAGCGGGGAAGAATCCCATCCACAAACGCAGTCATTCTTTGAGAAGGTCAAAACCGTATTAGGCGGTTAATTTATATATGAGCAATTCTGAACTGGTTTATTCAACCGAATTCAACAATACATGCCCGAAATGCAACAAACCACTAAAGAAGTGTGTTTGCAAGAAGCAAAACGCGCAACAGAAAAAAGACGGTATTGTACGCGTAGGCCGTGAAACCAAAGGCCGCAAAGGCAAAGGGGTCACCACTGTTTCCGGATTGCCCATTCAGTTGGATGACATCAAAGATGTCGCCAAAGTGTTAAAGCAAAAATGCGGCTCCGGCGGCACGGTGAAAGATGCCGTGATCGAAATTCAAGGCGACCACCGCGATGTTGTGATGGAAGAACTTGCCAAGCAGGGATTTACAGTTAAGCGTTCTGGTGGATAATTTTCATGCTTTCAAACAAATTCACATTACTTTGTATCAGTTAAGGAAAGCAGATGTCAGAATTAACACTTTACATAATGCTGATATTCTTGCCTGGAATTATTGCTTATAAAGTGTTTGAAGAACTGACCCATCAACATGATAGCAAAGCTTATGAAGTTGTTATATATTCTTTTATATTTGGATTTTTGAGTTATTTTTTGTATTTTTGGTTAACAGGTCCAATTATTTATTGGTTGAAAGGAGAAGAATTTACTTTTTATTTCACAAAGGCATTGGTAAACCCCAAAACAACCGAAAATATTGATTTCCATGAAATCACTTGGGTATCTGTAACCGCATTATTATTTGGATTGGGTGTAACAGCCTTTGACACATACAAAATCGCTCACAAATATTCCCGGTTCATCAAAGTAACGAAGAAACATGGTGAATTAGATACATTTTCTTTTTTAATGAATTCTAATATCGGGATGAATCCATGGGTGATTGTAAGAGATAAAGAAGATGATAAAGCGTATTATGGCTGGGTTTACGCGTACTCTTATGGCCATAAAAAAAACGAATTGTTTTTGAGGGATGTTATTATTTTTCATAATTCTAGTGGTGAACAAATAGCCACAACTCCGGGAATTTATCTATCTAAACCAAAAGATAAATATACAATCGAATTTCCACTTTTAAAATATGGTGCTAAAATGGAAAAGAATCTGATCAGAAAGGATGATGAGTAATGGCAAAACAGGATCATGGTGAAATATCTGTAATCAAAGAAGGTAATGTTAGGAAAGGTGGTATAAATTCAGCCCCAACTGTTCCAAGACCTTCGACAACAATACCTGGCTTTGGATTAACTTCTAACAGTATCAATGGTGGTTCATCAACTTCATCTCAAGGCAGTTCAACATCGAAGAAATAACCGATAACTTGAAAAAGAGCATAATATTATGAAAAGCGCGTATGAACTGGCGATGGAACGGTTGGAGAACGAATCCCCCTCCGGCGCCCCATTAACCAATGCCCAAAAGGCTGAGATTGCCGAAATCCAAAAGAAATCCGAAGCCAAAATCGCTGAGATTAAAATCCTGGCGGAAGAAGAACTTAAAAAAGCCGGCGGCGATATGCAGGCCATGCAAAAAATCAAAGCCCAAATGCAGGAAGATATCCGCCGCGAAGAAGAAAACCGCGAAAAAAAGAAGCAAGACGTGCGGGAAAAGCAGTAGATTTAACTAGTAGTCCATCAAGGCTGACATGATAGGTAATAACTGATGTTACGCAACTGATGATCTAATATTGCTAAAAAAGGGGGTTGTTAAAGACCGAATTTTCTAAATCAAACGCAAGTTCTATCGTCTTCTCCCTTTGGAAGAAGATAAGAGATGAGGGTGATGAAAGCGATTGCTCCCCAAGACGCAGTCGCGTAATGAGAGGTTTATTCCTCCCGAACCCTCACCTCGTCCCTCT
>CAYVAZ010000412.1:0-4076 GCA_964449065.1 uncultured bacterium | reverse complement strand
CAGGATGCCGCATAATTCAACTAAGAATCGCACCAAAGTGGTCTAAAGGATGGGGAGTATTTACTACTACCGCAACCATATTGAATGCAATAAAAAATCTAAAAGGTTAATTACTCTTTTGATCTACAATTATATGTTGTAATACGCATGGGAATTTATATATTGAAAAGTTACAAAAATTAAAATCTATCAATATGACAATTCGAAGAGTTGTCCTAAGTAGAATCCGTTGTTTTCAGTACCTCGAACTCAATTTTTTGGACGACCATGATCAATTACTAGAAGAAGTTATTGTTACTGGGGCTCATATGTCTGGGAAATCAACCATACTGAAAGCAATCGAATACTGTTTAGAACAAAAAGAATCTAGTTCCAATCGGGAGTATAGTAAATGGTTAAGAGCCGGAAGCAATTCCGGCTACATTGAAGTACAATTGCAAGGTGAAGCTACGCTAATCACATATAAGTGCACATTCATGCGTAAAGAGGATGTAGAGGTCATTACCCGTTCTTCAAGTGGGATCTACGATTCCTCGAATACTTCTCAATATCTTCCTCTGTGTGTTTGTGTTTCCTTTTTGCATAGTAATCGTAACCTAGAAGACAGTGAGGGTAGTGATGCAGATACAATCGAGACTGATGAAAATGAACCAATTTTCATAGGAAGATTTCATGCATTATTGAAAGCAATCGGGCTAGACATTAATGATCAGAGGATGTTCAAGCCACATAATTTAAGCGATACAGAAAGCCGTCTTATGGGCCTGGTAGCACAAGTTGAAACAGTATGTGCGACTAATAGCTCAAGGAAATATATAGACGGATATCCGTTGGTATTATTGATTGACGACTTGGGGCATAGTTTACATCCAAATCAACAAAGAGCCCTGTTAGTGGCCCTACGCAGGATATATGGAAGCGCTCAGATTATAGGCACAAGTATGGAGCCATTAGTCGTTCAACAAACCAAAAAGTTCGAAGCTTTTTCAATAAGGAATTACAAAACTGCAGAAACATCTGTTTTCCAGGCAGACTTTGATCCGAGAGAAAGAACTATTGCCGAAATTCTGCAATCTAGTTTATTCAATATGGAATCTACGGAAAGCATTGCACTTGAAAAACTTAGAAATACTGTGAGGCCCCCTACGGCAAGGGTGGACCAACGGTTCAATTACGCTGATTTTAAAGCTGAAGACATAGAATTAAGGCTAGAATTTCAAAAAAGATTTCAAGACGAAGCTAATAAGAACAAGAGTTCGTGGAGCTTTTAGAACCAACCACAACTAACCATTCTATGATTAAACTAAAACGCGATAGAGAGTTCATTGAGGATCGTCTGCCTGCAAAGTTTTATGGGGTTGGGCGAGAGTCCTATGAATACCGTCTTTTGAAATTTGTATTCGAATCGGGTGAATTACCTTCAAATCAGAACTTTTGGAACCCAAACTTTGGCAAGAAGGGCTCTCAAGTATGGAGTCAGTCAAGAGACAATCTCTTAAAAGAAAGTAATCAAAAATGTGCGTATTGTGATCGGCCTATGGACGGATTAACGTTCAATGTTGAGCATTTCAGGCCTAAATCTGTTTATTGGTGGATGGGCTATTCATACATGAATTATCTATCAAGTTGTCAAGACTGTAATTTTGCAAAAGGGCCAAAGTTTCCCATTGAAGGTCCTAGGGTTCAGGGCCCGGAGATTCATAAAGGAACCACACTTAAGGAGATCAATACAATTGCAGGAACACTATCTGCAGACCCCCTCTTTGCTGACTCTAATAGATGGAGAAGCACCCAGAAGATTCAAAGGGCAATAGACAAGGAAAAGGCATTAGTTATTGACCCATATTTAGATGATCCGCAAAAACTCTTAATGTATCACAGTTCGGATATAAACAAAGAAGTCAATTTAATTCCCAGATATAGGCGAGGCAAAAAGCATGAAAAAGCCCGCATAACTATTGAAGAAATTTTTGAGCTCAATAGACCCGAGCTAAAAAAAGACAGATATAACGCACTCGTAGGCCTAAGTTCAGAATTACTGAAAGCCAAGGAAATTAGAAAATGGAAGCTTCGAAAGCAAAGATTACGGGAGATAAAAGAAAAGTATAGTAGCCCTGAGTTAAAGTATACGGGAATGTTTAGATACTTCTTGCGGAACAAAAGGGCGCTACCCAGAGTTCTGAACAAATAGAATAAGATTTCACACACAGAAGAAGTGGTGTATGAAAGCTCTTTTTTTTCCTTTTGAGTTTATTTATCCGCAAGTTCGAGGCGACCTTGATGGGGATTCGATCATTGAAATTTCTCGAGATTTCACAGAACATGGAATAGATTTGCCTCTTTCTGTTCTACTTGAACATTCTATTCATGTGCGGGATATCTTTAACCTTTGTATGCTGCATGAATATTTCGTTGTAGTATACCATAAGGGCGATATACCAGAAAAATGGGTAGATGTGTATGGAACTACCATAGGGAAATACTATGGCATATTGGAAGAGTCAGACTTTCTCCATATAAATAGGTGGCTAGACTTAGACTATTACCTCACGGCGATGAGAATTGATCCAAATGACAGTTTTCTTGTCTGTTCTTTTTATCAGTTCGATGAAGGAGAGATTAATGGGCTAGGCTTCAGACGAGTTTGGCAAGTGTCATGGCGATATGAAGATCTCTATAAAGTAGTAGATCTTGGACTGGAAATTGAAACCCACTATAATCCTGAACGTATGGAGGTTGAGGCGCTCAATGCGATTCTTGCTGTCATTGAAATTATTGCCGAAGACTCATTTGCTTTAAAAGCGTACTTGTTTCAGCTTGAATTAATTCTTAGCGAAGCAACCAGTAGAAATGACTTGCTCTGGGCGATTATTTCTTATTTGAAGGAGTTGATAGAGCCTGAATTAAGTAGACTCGAGTACAACGTCTACAAGAGAGAAATTGCGTTTCCATTATTCAATATCTACTTCACCCTCGACCCACAGCAACTTACCTTGTACCTGCTCATGTTGAACCATCCTACTGGCGTAAGATATAGTGAGGTGCCCAACCACGCTAAAGAAATGATCAATACATACCGAAGAATTACTGGAGCGGATTGGGACACATGTCGTAAAAGGATAGCGAACCTTATTAAATATCGATCAAGTGTTAAATCTCAAATTAACAATGAGGAGATAATACCAAGACTGGGAAGAGCAAGGGCTTTGTATTACATAATAGAGATGGACAAAAGTGATCGGTGGAATATATGGTTGTCCAGGCATTACCCAGACTTTATCGCAGAAAAATTATGACAAATCCAACCTTGGATTTACATTAAATTATGGGTTTTAACGGAGTAGATTTGGGGAAACAAAACTATTAATCATGAGCATTACAAAAGCACTACGAAAAATTTCATCCGGAAAATCCCCTAGAGCCGATAAACTGAATTTAGCCGGAGTTGTGCAAGGATTTTCAGATCACAACCCCATAATGATTGATCCTGAAACTACGGATTTAAATTCGTTCATGGAAGGGGCAGTTTACATCTACTCGGCACTTTTTGGACTCGAAGTAAAACTGGTCGCCAGAGGCAATTGGGACTTTACGGAATCGAACTCAAAAATAATTGAATTAAAACTTAAGGCAGAGGACATCCAGAGGGGCCGCTTTGAAGTTATCCAAACCTTGTATTTTGATACCACGGCTTGGGAGCTTAAGCAAAAGGAGCGGTTAGACGAATCTCGTAAAGCAGGATACGACTTTATATATCGCGGGGGTCAATTGCGAGGCAATTATGGGAATACCCAAGGAAGTAGAATTATGAATAGGGATTGGCAGGCAAGTAAGTAGGGGTCGACTAATTTTGAACTGGCTTAATATCCTGAACTTTTTTGATATGATTATTTATTTTTAACCGAATCGACTTTTAGGGATACTTCCGCCCGAGGTCCAATTCTTTCAATCAGTGTATGTATGCTCGTGGAGCCTATTCTAAATCTAAACGGTTTCTAGAAATTCCTGTAGTTTTGAAAACTTGGCTAACTCGGTTCGATTTGTGCCACCCATTTCGGATTCATTGTGCCACGCAT
>CAYVAZ010000411.1:0-4089 GCA_964449065.1 uncultured bacterium | reverse complement strand
CTCCCCCGGTTGGACTCGAACCAACAACCTACTGATTAACAGTCAGCCGCTCTGCCAATTGAGCTACAGGGGATTATCTTGGGCAGGTTTGTTCCTTCCCGGTTGTCTCCAAGAAGGGCTTATTGGATTATATCACTTTCAATAAGCGAATGAAAATTATAGTTTCCAACCCCACACCGTCAACCCTCAATCATCTCATCACAAACAAAATTGAAACATTTCCCTTCAATTTTCCCCGAAATTCATTTCTATCGTATCTCTAAAAATATCAATACGATAAACAATCTTTAAACCCAAACTCTTTCATTTAAACCGCACAGTTTGAAAACAAAACACAAGTTATAGAGGAAAAAACAAAAAGGAAGGTGAACTATGTCCAGATCAAAAAACAACCGCCCTAACCACAACGGCAGCACAAACCAATCACCGCAAAGCCACACTCAGTCAAGCCAAACGGAATCTTTCGAAGAAAAGCAACTGCAAAACCTGCAACTCATGATCGACAAACTCGCCCAGGATGTCATCGACAACCTCAACCAGCCCAAAGAGGATTCAGACACCCTCACGCTTTCCCGACTCCGCATCTACGCCCAATACCTAAACCTCTACATGAAATTCAAAGACAAATGCTTCGCCTCTCCCGATGAAGCCCAAAAGAAAATCAAAACAGTCAAAGACAATCATGAAATGATCGAACTAAACCACCAATTCAAAACGCTGATGCAAAAATCAAAAGAAACCAGAGACAACATAGACAAAGCGCTCAAACACAACAAAACAGAACAACAATCCGCTCTCATGATGCCGAATTTAACTCAAAAAATCGAGTAATTGCCAGAAGGATCTATATTTTGGGTTGCTGCGTCTTCCAGCCGGTACGTGTTGAAAGCGAGCGGAAAACGGACTGAAAGTTTGACCCTCAAAGTTATATCTGGATAAATTGTTTATATAGAATAAAATGGATCGTAAATATAATCTGTCCGTTTCTTTCCTATGATAATTGATTTCAAACATAAAGGTTTGGAAAAATTTTTCCTGAAAGGGACCAAATCGGGAATACAAGAAATTCATGCGAAACGGCTTCGACTTATTTTAGGGAGATTACATGCAGCAACAAATCCGTTGGACATGAATCTCCCCGGGTTGTTACTGCACCAATTATCCGGGAATCGAAAAGAGTACTGGGCTGTAAAAGTAAGCGGAAATTGGAGGATTACCTTTCGGTTTAAAGGTAAAGATGCCGTTGAAGTAAATTACGAAGATTATCATTGAGGGTAGCAATATGAAAATGCATGATCCACCCCATCCGGGAGAAATCATCCGCGAACTCTGTTTAGAACCACTTGGCCTCTCGATTTCTGAGACGGCAAAAGCATTGGATGTCAGCCGCTCTACTTTGTCATCCCTTATCAATGGAAAAACAGGCATCAGTCCGGAAATGGCAGTTCGCTTATCAATCGCGTTCGGCACCTCATCAGAAAGTTGGATGAACCAACAAACGCAATACGATCTTTGGATAGCAGAACAGATGCGAAATAAACTGAAGGTAAAAAAACTATCTGCGGCATAAATCGCTACCGCAAAAACAACCGCTCAAACATCCGCTGAAACGGCAAATGCGGGATGGGCTTTTTGAGTTGATACGGATTAGTCTTATCCAATTCAATCGTCTGCTGAAACGTCCCGTTGATAATTCCGTTCGATCCCAAATAATTCCGCACATCCATGTGCACATAAGGCGTCTGCGCATACGCGCCCCGCTGATGAAAATCGTGATGATAATACACAAACCGCGCACCCATCAAATCGCTTTTTTCTTCCAACAGGTCTTTGTCCATCTTGCCCACATAATCGCTTAATACATACGCGTCATTCACATCGGTTTTCCCGTCTCCGTTCAAATCATCCAACACAAAATCTTCATCCTCATCCACAATAAAATCGACCGCCTTGCCGTACATGTGCATCGAAAACGGCGACTTCAACGAATCCTCACCATCCGCGCGCCAAGAAGTCAAATTGTATTTCGGCGACCGGAACCCATAAATCAAATTGAACTTCGTTACGGCAACTCCATCCGCGTTCATCCGGTCTTCCAACAGCCCAATTTTTTTCAACGCTTGCGGGGTCAACGCAATATACCGCGGCATCTCATGGCCGGTAAACCGCGGGTCCAAATCAAATTCCCATAATTCATAATCCCGGTATATCGTTTTATCCCACGTCTCCGGGCTGATCTCATAAAACTTTTTCGGTTTTTGATAGGCATCCGCGTTGTTCCTCACCAACGATGGACTGCCGGTCTTCGCCAAATCATCCGGATCAGTCGGATCAGGATACTTCCCCACCTCAAAACCATTCACGATCCCGCTGCTGATATCTTCCACATATTCCGGAACAATAAATTCCAAACTCGCCTCAAAGGGAACATGAATCATTTTGCTGGTATCCCCTCCGATAGCCGTCAACGGAACTTCCCCCCCCACAATAACATTCTGCAATCCTTGTTCTGGATTCACCCACTTCTTCTCGACATCCGAACCCTTCAATTCCCCGGAAGAAGCATACCACTTAATCTGCGGCAATCCTTTACGGTATCCATCCGGCACATTAATGTTGTCTTCTAATTGGCATTGCAGTTCAATAAGCGGTTCATCCGTGGTCACAAACACTACTTCCGACTGGATTTCCTGATTCGTACAAACCAATACCGCGTTGACACTGCCAACATCACGATCAGGCTTTTGTTTTTGAATTTTTGTCGGTGATGTGGGTTGCTCTTCAGCAATCCGTGGTGGAGTCGGCTGCTGTTCTTTGATATACAAAAAGACACCAATACCGAATATAATAACGATAATCAATATGATTAATCTTTGAAAATTCATCGTTCAGCCTACCATGTAAAGAGTACGATTTAAAATTAAAAATAGTGTAACTTGAGAATTCATTGAGGGCAACACAAATGTCGTGGGAACAGATCTTCTGCCATCCATCCGTACGCACAGCAGTAATCAACGCCTCCAAGCACCAAATGCTGGATCAAACCACCATTATCTACGGCAACCCCGGCGCCGGTCAGGAAACCGTCGCCCGCTCCATCGCCAAGACGATCCTTTGCCCGCAAGTAGAACACGATTTCTGTGGCAAATGCTATTATTGCAAAAAGATAGACGATACCAAATACCCTTTACCCGATTACTTCGAACTGAAAATAGCCCAACTCAAACGCACCACGTATGGAATCAATCAAATCCGTGAGATTCAAGAAAACGCCGTCCTGCACCCTTACGAAGCAAATTACCGCATCTTTGTCATCAACGAATGCCACCGCATGACTCTGGATGCCTCCAACTGCTTCCTGAAACTGCTGGAAGAACCCTACCCGCATAACGTGTTCATCCTCACCACCGATACCATCTCCGCGATTCTTCCGACAATCATATCCCGCTGCCGTAAACTGCGCCTGCCCGCGACACCCGTTAATCAACTCAAAGAAAAACTAAACGCGTTGGTGGATTCCGAATCCAAAGCCGAAACCCTTTCCCGCTTTTCGGGGGGATATTTAGAGCAGGCCGAAATGTGGCAGAGAGAGAACTTTTTCTCGATCCGTGATGAAGTCTTCGGCTTGCTGCAAGATCAACTCCAATCCGAAGCCTACACCGCGAAAATGGTCGATGCGTTTCAAACCGCCTCAAAAAACAAAGAGATAGTACGCAAACATATCCGCATGAGACTGGCAATCCTCGTCAGCTTTCTACGCGATGCCGTAACCTATTCCTGCGGATCAGACAATCCCATTTACATTCACACCGACCTCGCGGATGAATATCCTCAACTATGGCAATCGGTCCCCGCCTCCCATTGGATCGCCTCATTTGAACGGGCGCTGGATATCTTCGAAGACATGTCCCGCTACCTCAACATGAACGCCCAACTTACCGAACTCTTCATCCTCATCCGCAACCCCGAACGATCCCTTACTTAACTCATGTTACGCAACGAAGAGACTGTCGTTGTTATCCCCCCTTATTAAGGGGGGGGTAGGGGGGGATCGAAGCACGCTTTCAACAACGCAAAATCCCCCGGAGC
>CAYVAZ010000410.1:0-4100 GCA_964449065.1 uncultured bacterium | reverse complement strand
GCCTCCGAGCAGCGCGTTCCCGCTGGAGCCTGGCGCGGACCGCGGCGCTTGGGGCGCCACGATAGCTGACCGCGCGCTCTAGTGCGGCCAAACACTGCCTCAACCGAGCCGGGGTGCACCCGGTCTCGAATCGAAGACCGTCCGGGTACACCGCCACTTCGACACCCCCTGCGCTTGCTGCGGACCACGCCGCCAAGGACGCCACGTGGGGAGGAGACGCGTCTCGCGACCCAGCGTCCACCCAGAGCTGAAGCAGCAGCGCCCCCGGGGTGTCGCTGTGGACCCAGGCGATGCGGAGCCCACTGTTACCCAGCGCCGCAACCTCCGTCGGGGCAGGGGGAGCGCTGCCGCATCCCCCGACGGCAAGGAGGACGATGGCGAGAGCTGCCTGGTTGTTCGTGGCCGGTCCTCCGGAGCCCACTTCGTCCTCACTTCAGCCTACTTCGCCTCCGGCTCCTCCCCGTCGGCGATCCGCCGCAGGTTGGAGCCGTGCCGGACGACGATCAACCCGACGAAGGTAAGGGTCATCAGGGTGGGAGGGGAGGTCGGACCGTACAATGCTGCGGAGACGGCGAGGGCTGCGACTGCTCCCGCCATGGAGCCAGCGCTCGTCCAACCTGTCAGGCGCTTGACCGCGAGGTAGACCAGCGCCCCGGCGAGGCCTGCGAGTGGGATGAGCGCGAGGGTGACGCCGGCTGCGGTCGCCACTCCTTTCCCCCCTCGCCACCGGTGCCAGATCGGCGCGATGTGGCCTGTGACCGCGGCAACCCCGACCGAGGCTGCGAGCACTGACTCGGGCCCCTCGAGGGCGCGCGCGGCGAGGGCAGGGAGGATACCCTTGAGGACATCGAGGGCGAGAACCAACCGGCCAGTCCGCTTCCCCAACACACGCGAGATGTTTGTCGCGCCCGGGTTTCCACTTCCAGCGGCCAGGATGTCCACCCCTTGACGTTTGGCTGCGAGGATCGCGAATGAGACGGAACCCAGGAGATAGGCGGCTGGGACGAGGATCCAGGCGGGCGGCGCCATGGACGGAGCTTACCCCGGACCGCCGGTCAGGGTAGCCCTAGGCCGCGATCGGCTCCCGCCCCATCGCTCGCTCGAGGCGGCAGCGGATCTTGTGCTTCTTGGAGTAGACCGTCTTCACCGAGATGGACATCTCCGCCGCGATCTCCTCCGGAGTCAGGCCGTCGAGGAAGTACAGCTGCACGAAGTAACGGTCCTTCTGGGAGAATGTTTGGAGGGTCTCGGCGACGAGGCGCCATCGCTCCTTCTGGAGGAGGCGGTCACACGCGTCCGCCTGCTGGGTGCGAACGTCACAAGCGTCGGCCAGCTGGATCGTTCGGGGTTGGCGACGACATCCCCGGAGGTAGTCCCGCGCGGTGTTCGTGGCGAGGAGTCCGATCCAGGAACTCAGCTTGTTGCCGCGCTCCGGCTGAAAGCAGCGGAGCTTGTGCATGTCACGGGCGGTCAGGTTCATGAGCAGCATCGCGTAGATCTCGCGGACATCGTCGTTGCCGACCACGCTGCTGAACCGGCAGGTGATCTTGTGGATGCAGCGGAAGATGAGGCGGTCGAAGCGTCGGTGGAACTCGCGCCAGGCTCCACCCTCTCTCTCGAGCATCCGCTCGAGCAGCTCATCGTCCGACCACGTCTCCAGCCCGAACTTGCTCGTCATGATAAGAGTTCCTCCCTTAGAGTGGCCTCAATGCGGCCGTTGAAAGGTGCTCGAGCACGGGAGGTGCCAAGACGGCTGGGGCCTGTTTTTGCTGGGAGTTACGCTCCGAACCGAGGGCGCTCAACGGGTGGTACGGCGATTCGTTACGGGGAGCCGCGTAACACCCGGCGTAACGCTGTTACGCTCGAAGGACGTCGCCGTCGTAGTCTACGGACGGCTGGGAACGGCCTTCCCCGAAGTTGTTGGGGCGGTGGTTCTGCGGAACGTTTTGATGCGATGACTGTCTGGAGGAGAGTGCGCGGTCTTTCGGCGAGGAGGTCTGTTCGTTCGGGCCTGGTGGCGTGCCTCTTTGGGTCCCTTGGCTGCGGTGGGGCGCTGGCGTCGCCCGCGACGGCCGCCCACCCCTCCGATGAGGTTGTGGCGATGGAGCCGGTCCGGATCACCGCGCGGGAAAGGGAGGATGGGCGGTTCGAGCTGGACTCCTACGACGCGCAGTCGCTCTTCAGTCGCGCGTTGTCGCTTCAGACGGGTGGTCGATGCACGGAGGCTGCCGAGGTTTACGACCGGCTCGCGGACGAGTTCCCGACGAGTCGATTTCGCTCCCCTGGCCTCTACAACGCAGGGTTCTGCTTTCAGGATCGAGGGGAGTTTGAGGAGGCGATCCTCTGGTACGAGCGACTGGTCGAAGGTGGGGGTGGCGAGGACGACGTTCGTCACGCGGGTTTTCAACTGGCGCAGCTCCTCGTCGAGCTCGAGCGCTTCGCCGACGCGCAGCTGCGCGCTCGAGACCTGCTGGAGCGCGAAGACCTCAGTCCAACCGAGCGCCTCGAAGCGCTGGCTCGACTCGCTCAGGCCCAGCTGGGACTAGGGCAGCTCGAGGACGCCGAGCGCGAGGCTCGAAACGCCCTTCTGTTCTTCCGCGCCCGCCCGGAGGGTGAGCCGATCGCCGACGACCGTTTCGCAGCCGTAGCCAACTTCGTCTTGGCCGAAGCTCTCCGACGACGCGGTGAACGCATCGGCATTCCCGCGGCGGCGCCCGACGAGCAGCACGAGGCGCTCGAGCGTCGCTCGGAGCTCATGCTCTCGGCACAGCGGGAATATTTCAACACGATCGGCTTTCGCAACGCCCACTGGGCCGGTGCGGCGGGCTACCGAATCGGTGAGATGTACAATGTGTTTTGGGAGGCGATCACCAGCGCTCCTCCACCGCCGGAGGACGTTCCAGAGGATGAGGAGCTTCGGGCGGTGTGGCTCGCTGAGTACCGCCTTGAACTCCAACGCTGGGTGAAGCCTCTCATCCGGCATGCGATCCGGTACTGGGAGCTCACCCTCCTCATGGTCGAGCGCACTCAGGCTTCGAGCGAGTGGACCGAACGAATTCGCGGGGACCTGGAGCTTGCGCGGGTCCGACTCTTGGAGCAGCCCGAGGAACGGTTACCCGAAGGTACCTCCGTCCCTTAGTGAACGGTCGGCGCTGATGAGGTCCTAGAACAGGGACCTTGCCTTGGTGGCATGCCTCCCGCATGCTCCGCCGTGGATGGTTTCCGCTTCTTGACTCGGGCGCTTCCGAGCTCGGGAAGACACGCCCGCCGCTTCGTCGTCGAGCTTTGGGGCGCACCGGGTTTCGGTCTCCGCGCGCGCCTCGCGTGACGGGGCTCTTTGGAGGGTATTGAGCATGGACGAGTCAGCTCCTTTGCGGACACCTAGGTCGGGCGACGCCCGAACGCTCCCGACGGCACCGATGGGTGCGGCGGAGCCCTCCCCGGAGCCCGATGCCTTCTCACCGATCCTGGATGGGTGGGCGCCGGTATCCAAGCGGCGCTCGCCGGAGGGCGAACGCTGACCGCAATTGGTGAGAAAGCTCGTGATTTCGTGAGCTTGTCGTCTCGCATGCCCTCTGGGCCCACCTCTTGCAGCCTTCTGCCTTGACACCGCTTGGGCCGGAGCGTAAATAACGCGCCCTTGCGCTCGCGAGGTCGACCGCCCGTGGTCGCCTCGGGGCTCCTCACGTGTTAGTGGTGGGGACCGGTCAGTCGGGCTGGGCACCGCCGGTTCCGCCGGTGGCGAAGAGGCTGGCGTAGCTCAATCGGTAGAGCGCCTGTTTTGTAAACAGGGGGTTATGGGTTCAAGTCCCTTCGCCAGCTCGCGTAGCGGTCACCACTCGGCCGTGGACCACCCGGCGAGCTGGCTCGGTGGGGTTGAAATGAGAACGAACACGGAGGGTTGCCCGAGCGGCCAAAGGGAGCAGACTGTAAATCTGCCGGCGGATGCCTACAGTGGTTCGAATCCACTACCCTCCACCGTCTCGGCTCGCCATCGTGGCAGCGGGGCGCTCTTTGCGGGAGTAGCTCAGTTGGTAGAGCGTCAGCCTTCCAAGCTGAACGTCGCCGGTTCGAACCCGGTCTCCCGCTCCGCCAGGGTG
>CAYVAZ010000409.1:0-4105 GCA_964449065.1 uncultured bacterium | reverse complement strand
ATTTAAATCTCGCAACAATACCTACCGTATAGAATTTTGCGTAACATGAGTTACTGATTAAGCGCCTTGCATTTTTACGCGGTAACAATCCTCCGCCAGTTTTATCAATTCCTCATACCCCCATGTGCCTTGATCGTTCAGCTTCCGCGCGAGTTCAAGGGGCATTGCTTCAATCCCCAAATGCGCCCCGCTGATTGCCCCGGCCATCGCCGCGGTGGTATCCACATCCCCGCCGATGGATATCGCCAGGCAAACCGTGTCCCAATACGAATCGGGATGACGCAGGAACGAATACAAACTCCACAACACACTGCTGACCACAAACGGCGTGACTCCGTCAAATTCATCCGCTTGCTGCCCGCTGCCCGCGCGCTTGATCAGCATACCGGCTTCTTTGGGTGGCATTTCAACCCATTCGCTCATTTGTTGAATAAACATCGCAAACGCTTCATCCATCTCATCCACCCATTCGCCCAATTGTTCCAAAAAAGAATACGGTTCGATTGTCTCGTGCCGCAATGCTAAGGCTGTTGCACCTGCTATGGCAACGGAACCGGCACAGCATCTTGAATCTTGATGCGTGATTCGCCCTTGATCCTGCGCCGTATTGATAAGTGCTTTAGGATCGTCATAACAAAACAAGCCCACTGGAGCCGCCCGCATCGCGCTTCCATTGCCCGCGGCGGGTGGAGGCGTCCCGGCATGATCCCAAGATACCCCTTCTTGCAGACGCAGGGCTGCTTGCTCTGTCGTCCGTCCCCTTCCAACAATACGGTCTTCTCTAAAGATTGCAGCAATACGGTCGGCAAAATCACGTGCCTGAAACCCCTTTTTAGATACGTAACTTTGTATCAACTCACGCGCGAGTTGCGAATCATCGGTATATTGCCCAAAGGAAAAGGGTTCCCGCCCTTGCATACCTGCTCGTCCTGCCTGCAAAACATCCTGTACATATTCCTGGCAAATCACCCGGGGAAAACCTTCCACGGGAAATCCCAGAGCGTCGCCCAATGTTTGTCCAATCAGACAACCGCTATATTGTGATGGTTTGGGGTTCTGCATAAATGGTTCGCCTATTGATTTTGGATTCAGGATAGTTCGGGTCTTTTATGAAATGATAACTCTTTTATTCTAACGTCTACCTGCGTTTTCCTAAGCATAAAATTTATATTTAGGAAAGTGTAACTTCGGAATATTTTCAAAAAAGTACATAAATTTAGTTAAAAAACTGTCCATCTTCGGTACGGACTATCTCAGAATGAACATTTCGTAGTTGGATGTATGATGACAATCCATCATTTATCCAAAATCTATCGCATAAAAATATTACATTTATGACTGGATTTAAACCAGTTTGTTTGAATTCGTTTAATATGAATCAATTATCGTTCAGAATCAGATAAATTCATTCTTAATGGAACGTGAACATGAATGTTGGCATGATAACTGCATAGAAACCGAGTATCTTAAATTCAAAATCAGAAAAAACGACTATATAGAGGTGCACACTATGAAGAAAAATGGATTCTTAATCGATATGGATGGAGTGATCTACAAAGGAAGTGAATTGATCCCCGGCGCCGACCGCTTTGTCAATACGCTAATGGAACGGGATATCCCCTTTATGTTCCTCACCAACAACAGCCAGCGTACCCGCCGCGATATTGCTACCAAATTAAACCGCATGGGCTTTAAAGGCATTCAGGATTTTCACATTTTCACCTGTGCCACGGCAACCGCTCAGTTCTTGGCACATCAAAAGCCAAACGGAACCGCCTATGTTATCGGGGAAGGCGGGTTGTTAAACGCTCTTCATGATTACGGCTATGCCATCGTCGACCATGATCCCGATTATGTAGTCGTCGGAGAAGGACGCGCCTTTACGCTGGAAATGGTTGAAAAAGCGGTGGTTCTGATATCTAAAGGCGCAAAACTCATCGCCACCAACCTGGATCCCAGCTGCCCGACTCCGGCCGGAATCCGTCCCGGTTGCGGCGCGTATGTTTCCCTCTTGGAACGCGCAACCGGTGTAAACGCGTTTAGCGTGGGCAAACCCAGTCCGGTTATGATCCGTGCGGCCCGCAAAGAACTCGGTTTAACCGCTACCGAAACCACCATCGTCGGCGATACCATGGAAACCGATATCCTTGGCGGCGTGCAAATGGGATACCGCACCGTATTGGTCCTTTCCGGAGGAACCAAACGCGAAGACCTCAAAAACTTTGCCTACAAGCCGGATTACATCGTCGATTCCATTGCCGATTTGAATGCGCCGGAATTCCTCATCCCAAAATCTAACGGTGTGGCTGAAGAAGACAAAAAAATCGAAAGCTTTCGTGACGAATTGTACGCTGTAGGGGTTTAGAAAAAAATTTATCAACTTCATAAAAAAGAAAACTCTCGAAAAATCAAAAAGAGCCATTTGCGTGGGGACTATCCCGATACAAATGGCTCTTTTTGTCATTATAATTTACAAAAATAATTATTATTTTCACTATTGCCATTTATATTTTATGCTATTATCATCGAGCGGCATTAGGAAATGTATGAGATTATATGATTACACTTATTGTTCTGTTGTTTAAATTGGTTGAGTGACTTGGATGTTTGTATCCACATGTTGTACACAGGTTTGAGGGAAAATCTGTGATATTGGAGGTCACTCATGTCAGTGAAAGTCCAAAAGAAAAAGCATCAGAATTGCGTGATTTGCGGCAAAGGCTTTAACGCCGAATACGACCCCGTCTTAAATCTCTATCCGGTATATCACCCCAAAGAAGAATGCCCCAGCGAAGCCGGTTCCTGCGAGTTTCGATTTTACGAAAATCTATTGGAAATCTACAAATGTCTTCATGATCATGACACCAGCATGAAGATCAATCACTTGATTGATAATGTGAAATGGGGGCCGGTTCAACTGAAGCGTGAATTGGTGGCCTATTGCCTCAATCAAGGGTATTTGGATTTAGATAAGATGGAGCGGATTAAGCCGCAAGAAGCTGTCAACGATCTCTGCAACGAAGTTTTTGAAGCCAAAAACCTTGCCCAAACACAAAACTATGAGCGCGCCATCAGCTTTATGCGCGATGCCATTCGCTATCTCAACGAACAACTCAGTGCTCCTGAGGTTGATTTGCCGCAAACCGAATTCGAAGACAAAGAAGAAACCGTCAGCAACGGAAGCACACGCCGTATGTTCACCATTGACATGTCAACCCGTGAAAACACAGCCGAATCCCGCAAGGGACGGGGAATGTATTCCCGATCGTGACAACGCTCCACTGTTCCTGTCAGACAAAGATGGAAAACAGGATGGCGGATGCCCGGCTTTTTCCGTTTGGGTTAACCAGGCTTTACGATTGCATGGATGAAGTGCAACTTGCAACACGCCATTTGATATTTTATATTTCGGGTAAGCGCGGTGTTTTACCTAGCTGCATACAAAAAGGGAGTGATCTTTCACGCAACCATACGGGATCATGAAACTGTAGGGCTCCAAGCGAAGCGTAGCCCACCATGACCATCTCTGCTCATTTGACTTGAACCAACATTCTTATTGCAAATGGTTTTATACCCCCTTGCATAAGGGTGTGGAGCCGTAGGCTCCGGGGGATTTTGCGCGGTTGGAAGCGTGCTTCCATCCCTCCTTAATCAAACTAATACCACTTCAATTGGTATAATTCATCCTTAAAAAAGCAGTTGATATTGAAAAGTATGCCATAACTTTCTGAATATAATATAATTATGAAATGCAGAGCAGTTGAAAAATAATACGGATTCAAATAAATTCTGTGTGATTCCTCCATAAAAGGGGTTCATCGGCTTCCAGCCTGCCGATGCCATTTCTCCCCCAATCGTTTTGGGGGAGATGTCCGACGTAAGGAGGACAGAGGGGGTGTGAAGAGAGCCATAATCCGTAAAGTAATAACTGATGTTACGCAAATAATGATTGACTATTGTTTGAAAAATGGTTTTTGTTGTGAGCAAACTATTCTAAGTCAAACGCAGTGTCTATCGTCTTCTCCCTTTGGGAGAAGATAAGAGATGAGGGCGATGAGAGCGATTGCTCCCTATGACACAGTCGCGTAATTAGAGGTTTATTCCT
>CAYVAZ010000408.1:0-4117 GCA_964449065.1 uncultured bacterium | reverse complement strand
GTCTTCTCCCTTTGGGAGAAGATAAGAGATGAGGGTGAAGAGAGCGGTTGCTCCCCATGACGCAGTAGCGTCATTAGAGGTTTATTCCTCCCGACCCCTCACCCCGGCCCTCTCCCGGTGGGCGAGGGTGATAGATTCAGCGAACGATTAGAAAAACGGGCATATCATAATGTAGTGCGTAACGTGAGATTATAATGAAAATCTTAAATTTAAAAGACAAACAATCCGACACCAATAGTGTAGAATTCTACAAATATTTGTTGACTGAAGTGTTTTGTTGACTTATACTTATACTAAAGTCTGAAAAAATGATGTATTTATTGACTGAAATGATCGGGAGGAAATTCCCGTGTGATGGTACGGTTGTTTGTTCGCCTAAATTTTTGTATACCTTTTTACGTATTGTACGTGAAGATATATGAATGTACATAGAAAGTGGAGGTTTTCATGACAAGGTTAATTTCAAGTTTGTATAGAAGAAATCAATCTAAATCATACCGAAATTTTGCGTCACCAGAATTTAAAAAGATGCAAGACAGTTTTAGTATTATTCGTAATGATAAAAATATCCCTGCTTGTGAAAAACAACATTTATTTCGCTTCTCTGTTGGTCTTTTTTTGATGAATAAGATTAAAAATACTTTCATGAGAAGAACATTCCATTGATATGAATGAAAATAGTTCAGAATCTAAAGAACCTGAAATCGTAGATGATGATTCTGTGTCTTCAAGTACACAGCATATCATTAATCAAGTATTACATACACAATCGGGGGCTTTGCCTCCTCCTTAATTTTGGGATAAATTAACCCCTGAGCATTTAAGTGAAGCCTTTAAAAATGATGAGAAAAATCAGGAAAGAGGATTCCAGTTTGCTCGTGAACAACGTTGGTGGAATGCTTTATATTTCATTCTGTTTTTAGGTGCTTTGTTTGGAGCCTTTCATTATCTGACCACTACATTTTTTAGATAAGTATCCAGAAACGTATGAAAAAATACTTGTATTTATAACTGGAATGTTTACTGGCGGTGGAAGTACCTTTGCTATTCAAAAATACTTCAGAAAAGAATAGCAAAGGGTGAATTTATCGTTCACCCTTTAAAGTACTGTAAAATAAATCGATCACACATTCGCCTTAATAAAATCCAAACTCTCTTTCGCCAGCACTTCGGCGCTGGGGGCAAGCTGGCGCCAGATGGCCGCCGCGGCCGCCAGTTCTTTAATCGCGGGCAAAAAACTTTCCACCGTCAGCCAATCGTTATATCCGATTTCTTTCAAGGCCGAAAAACTCTCTTGCCAGGGCACATGGCCGCTGCCGCAAATGCCGCGGTCGTTCTCGCTGCAATGAAAATGGTTAATCCGCTTGCCGGAAGTCAGAATCGTGGCGACCGGATCTTTTTCTTCAATATTGGCGTGAAAGGTATCGTAATGATAGCCGATAAAATCACTGCCCACTTCTTCGCACAATTTGCATACATCTTCACCTGTGTTTAAAAAGTAGGTTTCAAACCGGTTGAGCGGTTCGATCGAAATCGGCATCTTCTTCGCCTCGGCGTGTTCCGCGATGAGTTTGTAGTTGCTCACCGCGTGGTTCCATTCGGCTTCATTGCGGCCCCGGCCGACCAACTTGCCCACCGGCGAATGCATCGGCCCGCAGATCACTTCGCAGTTAATCGCGGCGGCGCAATCGATCACCGCTTTCATGTAATCCACCCCGCGCTGGCGGTTTTCCGGGTCTTCATCCACCAAACTGCAATCCGGAGGCATAATGGTGCAAATGGTGCAGCCCAATCCGCTTTCCGCGAGTTTCTCTTTCACCAATCCGGTATCTACGGTGTCCGGAGCGAAAATCGGCAGTTCCACTCCGTCATACCCCATCTCCTTCATCGCCGGAAACCACTTCACGTCTTCGTTGGTAAAATTCCCCGTCCAAAGTAATAGGTTAATCCCAAATTTCATGGTATCCCCTTATGTGCTTGATATATTGATTCTTAAACGCGTTGGAGTTCTTCATAAAGTTGTTGCAATTTATCTTTCGGTAAATCTTTTAATCTATCAACACGGGTTAAGATTTCATCAATTAATTCGGCATGATTCAGAATAGAATCATCGAAAACATATTCTTCTCCGTTATTGGAGACCGGTTCGATGAATCCTTCTTTAACGAGTGTTTCCAATGTGGATTTGGGAATATGAGTTTTTGATGAAAGATCTGTCATAGTCATGCTCATGATGAATCGTCCTCTTCAATAATCTCTTTTTCAAACTCCTTTAATCGTTCACGAATTTTGAGGGCTTCTTTTTTGCCGCCTTTTCGTACTCGTATTTTAATTTCTTTCTTTATTTCAATTATTATATCCTGTTGCGAGTCATTTTTACAGGATGATTTTGTCATTTTGAAATACAAATGATAAACGGCGAAAACTACGATTACAAATAGAACACCCCACACTCCATAGAGTTTCACAATTTCCAAAAATAATTCCAACATGGCGAAGGGGTGTGCTCCAATCTCTCAATCTTTAATATTTTTCCAAATACGGCTTCAAAAACTTCTGCGCGTTGCGCGTCACATCCCACGCTTCGGGCCAGAAGCATAAATCAATGCACATCCATTCGCCGGTGTATTCCGCGTCATTGCAAATCGCGTCCAGCGTTTCGTCAAAGTTAATCTTGCCTTCGCCGAACGGGCGGTGGGTGCTGGTTTCATCGCCGTGCAATGTGCCGTCAGAGTCAATCACATGCAAATGCCCGATATGGCCTTTCAGCATCTGTGCAAACTCAGCAACACTGCCGACCGTTTCCTTGGTTCCCGGCTGCCGCGCGCCGACGACCCCGCACATATAAGCATGGCAAGTGTCAAACAATACCTTGAAGTTGGGATGATTCACATCCTTCACCAACTGCACAATTTCACTGGGTTTGTTGAACATAAAGCCCGGCTCGAATTCCCATATCAGTTTCACGCCGTGGTCTTCGGCAATTTGCGCGCCTTCACGCCACAACTCCACAATGCGCTTCCAGGCGGTGTCGCGGTCTACGCTGTCAATGCCGTCGGGGCCGTTTACCGTATCCACCCGCATCGCCGGGGCGTCTACATCTACACACAACTGAATATTCTTTTTAAAGAGTTTCAGGTAATGATCGTTCTCTTGCGCTTCGTTTGTACCGGGTCCGGGATCGCCCCAAAAATCCACCGCCGCGCCGGAGAGTTCCAGTCCATTCACATGAAGTAAGTTAACAAATTTCTCGCGTTCACTATCCAATGGATAATCGTCCGGATGAAAATGCGGACGAAACGCGCCCAGTTCCAAGCCGTCAAACCCATAGTTCCCCAAAGTACGTACCACGGTTTCCAGCGGTACCGGATTGCCTTCATACGGTCCAAATGTATACGCCCAAGTTCCAATCGCCAACTTCTTCGCCATGATTCAATTTCCTCCCGTAATTTATGTTTATCGTTTTTAACTATTCACTTGTCACTTGTCACTCATCACTGTCTTTAAACTTCCGGCGGAAGGCAGCAGACAATCTCCAACGGTTCGCTTCCGGTATTGGCCAAGGTATATGCCCCCATATTCAAGGGGATAAACAGCGATTTGCTCTTACTGGCGTCATACTCTTCCCCTTCATACTTCAACACGCCTTGCCCGTTAACCGGGGTGAGGCAATGGAAGGTGCGGTCGCCGGGAACGCTCATTTCACTGCCGGCTTGGATGATGTATTTGGTCACATAAAAGAAGCGCTTTGCTTCATCCGGCACCAACGCGGCTTCGACATTGCCGTTCTCTTCGCGGATCGGCTGCGGTTTGCGGCGGACATAATTGTTGAGATAATCCTCCGGCATTTTTTCGAACTTGGCGCAATCCAGTGCCACATCTTCATCCAACCCGCAGAAGGCGTCTTTACGCTCGTAAGGATACCCATCCCACTCCGCTAAAATATTCCAGTCCGAGGGTTCCTGCGGTTCCAGCACGCACATGCCTTCACCTAGCGAGTGAATCCAGCCGTCGGTCAAGAAGACGATGTCGCCCGGTTCGGGCTCGATTTCATGCATCGCGTCGCGCATGGCTTGCACATCCTGTTTATCCATCCATTCTTTAAAGTCTTCGCGGT
>CAYVAZ010000407.1:0-4127 GCA_964449065.1 uncultured bacterium | reverse complement strand
TGCGTGCTATAAATGCTGCAACTGCGGGGCGACGAGCGGGTGTTCGTAAGAGGTTGTATGATCAGTGATTAAATAAAAAGCCCCTTTGTATGAAGGGGCTTTTTTTTTTAAAGCCAAAATAGGGTAACTATCATGAAACAACAAAATAGTAATAAACCATACTTTCCATATATGAACGACAAAAAGAAATTAAAGGACATTCTTTTTAAAATTCATGAAATAGACAATGATAATTTATTATTGTCTATTGAATGCACAAACAAAGTCTTATCATTATTTGAAGACATAATTACAAATTTAATACAAACCAATATAAAAGAAGAACATTTTTCTATAATATTTCTATTAGAAAATCAATATTTAGGACTGAAAAGTTTATTAATATTGATGGAAAATGGAATTAGAAAATATTATGAAATCATGCGTTCTTTCTTCGAGTCATATATTTATTTAATATTTATTCTTGAAGATAAAAATAAAATTGACTTGAAATGTCAAGCCTTCATCTATTTTGCAATGAAAGAACTTACTGAATGGAATGAAAAATACATAGAAATATATAGTAGAAGAGGACATAATATCAATCCCAAAAAAAAACTTAATACATATGATAAAATGAAAGATTATCGCTATCAAAAAATAGAAGAATTATCGAAATCAGAGAAAAAATGGGATAATTGGTTTAAACTATTTAAAGACAAAAAAGGTAATAAAATAAATTCATTTAAAGATTTGGTTGATCATTGTATAGGAAATGATAATTTTATTTATAACCTAATTCATAAGAGATTAAGTTCAAGTATTCATTCTACAGATTTTAACAATTATTTCTGTATGATTACTTCGGAGAATAATATATTTGAACCACATCAAATGTATTCAGATAAGGAATTCCAAAAAATTCTTTCTTCTGATTTAAACATGATCCTTGTTACTTCATTATTTACAATGACAAAACTTATAAATAACTATCTTCCAAACTCATATCGCAAAGTCTTCATTAAGGAGTTAAAAATTCTTGTAAATCAGTATGAAAATAAAATTAATGGCTTCGATGAGATTTTAATCGGGAAATAATTATAGCGCGGAGTCACGCTCGTTGGGAAAGTCGAAGCCGAAATCTTCGAGGGTTTTGATGATGCCGATTTTGAGGGGGGTGCGTGTGTAGCCCAGTTCGGTGATGGCTTTATGGGAAGAATAGCGCCAGTTTTGTTTGTAGACATCGACCACATCGGGTGTGACTTTGGGGATGTAGCGGCGCGACATTCTTGCCCGCATGACTTCCAGATTGCCGATCACGCGCAGCATAGAGTACGGCACTTTCAGGCGGGGCGGTTTGATGTGGGAAACGGATTGCAGAATTTCGAAAAACTCAAGCAGGCTGGCATCTTCACCGCCTAGGATATAGCGGTGTCCCACTTTGCCTTTTTCGAGGGCCAGCAGATGGCCTTTGGCGACATCATCGATGTATGAAAACGTCCAGCGTTTTGTCCCGGTACCGGGGATACCCGGCAGTTTGCGTTTGACGTAATCTTCAATCATTTTGGTGATGTGATTGCCCTGGGTTTCTTTGCCGGGCCCGTAAATTAATGCCGGATAGACCGTAACGACTCCATGGCCTTCTTGTGCCCAGCTGCGCACCCACCGGTCGGTTTCGTATTTGCTGAGCGCGTACGGAGTTGGTTTGTAGCCCTGCCGGGGGTGTCCAATCCATTCTTCGTTGGCCGGCTTTTCATCGGTGGGGCCTAACGCGAAAAAGGATGAGGTATAGACCATGCGGTCAATGCCCACGCGCGACGCGGTTTCGAGTACGTAGCGGGTGCCTTCGAGATTGACGCGGCGAAAGTCTTCGGGATCGCGCTGCCAGATGGAGACGAGGCCGGCGGAATGGATGAGGGCATCGCAGCCTTCCATCTCTTCTTTGTATGATTTGCGGTCGAGGATATCGCCTTGAATATACTCGACATTTTGCTGTTGAATATCCGGTATCGTGCGGCATAAGGCGCGCACGTGGTGGCCCTGCTCAACCGCATGTTGAACGATCTTTTGGCCTAAGTAACCTGTAGCGCCTGTTATAAATATCTTCATGATCCATTACTCTTTAGGCGGACGAATGGCTTGTTGAATTTTGCGCAAATCATCCTTTGTTACGATTCCGACCGAGTATCCTATCCCTACAAGTATTGCTACATATAGAACGGGTTCAACCAGAATAGGTATCCCGGGAATCCATTTTGACGCGATGGCTGAAATAACCGCCACAATGAAAAGTGAAAGGGGCTTTTGCCAGGGGTATGTTAAGTGAAATAACCGGGATGCCGTGATGGACATTATAATGAACAAACAGCTTTGCGAGAACAAAGAAGCCCATGCAGCGCCGGGTTGATTTAACCAGGGTATCATGAACCAGTTGCTGAGAAAGGAAATTATGACCGCGGATGCGGTGAGCAAAACCAACAACCGCTGGCGGTTGCATGATGTAAAGACGATGATCAACAAGGTGTTCATCATGGAAAGATTGAGGTTTATTGCAAGAATACTTAACACCTCTCCCGAAATTGGTCCTGTGTCTTTGATAATGTTCATCCACAAATGCGACCAGAATCCCAACAATACCGAGGTGGGAATGGTGAACATAAAGAGGGCAACAAATGACTGACGAAACAACCGGCGGTAGGCATCAAAGTCTGAGACAAACAAACGGGACAGGGTTGGATACACCGCCACGAAATAACTGGTGACCAAAAGGCCCACGCCTTCCAACAGCATACTGGCGTAGGTATAGGGTGCGACCGAATCGAGTCCCATCAGATATTCGATCATCATGACATCGAGGCTGAGATAGAGAACATTGAAGAAACCATAGACCATGAGGGGTAAGGATTCCCACACCATGTAGCGAATGACCGGGAATGAAATACCGGTTCCCTTGAGTTGAAAATAGCGCAGTGAAATTGCCCCTAACAAGAAAAACCATAAGACGTTTTCCAGGGACACGGATGCGACGACCAGTTCCAGGGGAAAACCGAACCATAACGCTATGAACAAAAGCGAAATCGATAGCAGGCGGGAGGGTAAATTGGTGTAAAAAACAAACTCCATGCGTTCGATGGCGGTGAAGCAGCTGCGGATGACTCCGGTGAACGATGTCATAACAGAACCGATTAACGCGATATACACAATCAGTATTTCAAAAAGATCTTTGTCCCGTGCATCGCGGAGATACCAGAACGCGGCGGAACAAAACACCACCGCTAAGACCGCTTTTAAAAATAGCGCGTTGATGTAAAAGGAAGGGATTTTGCCGTAATCGCGGGCGCCGTCGCGGGATACGAAGTTATCCAAACCCCCGTCAACAAAGTGGCGGCATAACGACCCAAAGTAGAACGCAAACGAGACCAAGGAAAACGAGGCTTCGGTTAACAGGCCTACAAGAAGAAGATAGCGAAGAAAGCCGGAAGCCCTTCCGAAAACGTTGAAGAACATCATAAAGATGGAATTGCGGATCAGCGGTTTCACAGCTGCGGCTCGCTGGAGATTGGATTGATGTGTATATTCTTTATGTGAATCACATTGGGTTGATTTGTTGGAATTATAAAGGAATTTGTATTGAACCAACGGATTTCCAAGAGATTTCTGCCGGGATTTGGCTGCAATACTCCGCCAATAAAATCACCGTCATATTGAGCGGCAGTCTCAGTTTCCTTTAGGGACTGGGGGGAGGATTGGTTTAAGATGTATTCTATTTGATACGGCCTTCCCGGTAACAAATCAATTTGCAATTCAAGAATCGTTTGCATTGTCTGTTGTGAATCGACATAAAAATCCACCAAAAGAGAATGACCAGCGTGAAGGATACATTCTTCTTTTATGATCGAACCATTAATACAAAACTCATTTACTGTTTCGATTTCATCACCTGAAGCAACGCGATTGTTAAATTGATTTACATAATATTGGGCGCTTCGGTCGTTTGGATTGTTTTCTAAATATTCTTCTATCTGAGAGATTGCCGCTTCTTTGTTTTCTGCTTCAAACGCTGCCAATGCTTTTATGTATGGGATGTATTTTTTATCCCTCCAACTATCGGTGGTGATGGTTGACGCATCACTATGGGGAAATTGGGA
>CAYVAZ010000406.1:0-4133 GCA_964449065.1 uncultured bacterium | reverse complement strand
ATATCCTTCCCCTGCGCTTTGAGCGCGTTCACTTCCGCCAGCACCTCAAACGCGGTCTCGGTACCCAAATGATTCATGCGTTCGGCAAGACGGGGCATGGTTGACGGGCGGGATTGAGTTGTTGACACGGCAGCCACCTCTTGTTGAGATTTACCTGGAATCACCAGCCATAGCGGGTGCTCTGATTCCTTGGCATAATGTTGATACAGATCCGCTATCGATTCGTTTTGCCCCCCCGAAAGAGACACCACGTTCCATTGTGATGATTCGGACGGCTTTTGCGGGCTGATCATGATGATATTCGAACAAAGGGATTCATTGCAGTTGACCGCCGGTGAAACCGGTTCATCCACCAAACAAAACAACCGCTGCGGATGTTGAATATCCTTGATTGATGAATCCAAGTTAGATGAATTGTATTCCTGTATTTGAGTGGAGCAGCATCCGGCAAACAAAAGCGCTTCTTTCACCAATTCACTTAGCGAAGAGGAATAGTAAAGCCGGTCGCCCTTCGTCCAAAATAAATTCGTAGGGTCAATCCGCATGTCGGAAAAAATCAGCGAACTTACAACACGAACCCAATGCGTCCAGCGTTCGCCCTTATACTTTTCCGACAGTTTAGCTATCGCTTGTGTAACACGTGACATATTGATTTCCCAATTCAAAGAGACTACTCTCTCGGCAGCAGATCCATTTTATGGCCGCGAACGTTGTTTAAGGTTCGTACAGCATCCAAAGCCGATGAACCTTTGCGGCAAACATCGCAAACCGCTTCGGCAACCGCGGCGGGGTCGTCTTGGCCGGGGTAGAGAACATTCCGCCCGACCATCGCGCCGCGCACATTCGCGCCTTCTCCCATTCCGCGCACAAATTGTTCCAGAACCCCAACCGGGTTTCCGGTCGACTCGCCGCCCAGCATCAAAATCGGGCCGGAAAACGCCTGCGCCACACGGTAGTAATCGTTCACATACGGAATCTTAAGCCACAGGTTCGATGTCGAACTCGACAAGCCGGACGCGATTCCAATCACGCGGGTCAGCGCGTCCGCGGTCATAATGACTTTATACTTTCCATCCACATATTCGACCGGAAGCGGTTCCAAGAACATCGGGACACCTTCGTCGTTGCAGGCTTCCACATAGCGCGAACACTCTTCCATGGTTTGCAGTACATACCGGTCATATTTATCGGGGATGGAAAAGCGAATCAGCATTTTCGCGCCGTCCAGATGCCATTCTTTGATCTTCTTGATATCCCGGTAGGCAGTCACCCGGTCCAGCATTTCATGCGTGGCACCCGCCAAACCGCTGCGGTTGAGGCACGCGATCAATATCTTGCCGTCCATAAAACTTTTTTCGGTTTTTTCTTGATAGATATGATCGATCAACACCAAATCTTCAATGATATCGGCGGTCGCCATGATTCCATCAACCGTGGAGGCCATCATCACCCGCGCGCAGCGCCCCAAATAATCATAACGGTCGGCCATCCGGGTGGGGTCGCCGGGGATGTTGGTCACCATCCGCGCCGGATGATCCGCCGCCAAAATCACCAACTTACCGTCTTGGGTGATTGATTTCCGCATCTTGCGCTTCTTCATCCGCTCTTGAATGATCTGCGGTTTTTCCACCCGCAACTCACCCAACCTATCCCACAAATCTTCCGAGAAAAATTTGCGGTTTTGATAGATAAAATTGTGAATCAGCGCGTAATTCACATCGATGCGGTGCATACACTTGTTGGTGAAACTCAGCGCGCTTTGCGCGATCTTTTCAGGAATCTCACTGTCAATCGGGTTCAACTCAAACGCGATGGTGCCTTGATAATCGATCTCCACCAATGCTTTGAGATAATTGGATAATACCTCTTCATCCACTTCACTGTCCGAAACCCCAAACGCGGGGTGCACATCGCCATAGCGTTTTTCCGCGTTTGCTGTATTGCGGTTTAAGATCACGTTGGCAATATGAACGTGGCGGATGTACGGTGCCAGATTCTTCATCGCGTCCGGCCCCTCGCCCGAAATCACCATGTGGCTGATATCTAGCATCACACCCAGTTCCGGATGGCCATACAAATTGCGGACCGATTCCAAAAAATGCTCGGTACGGTCAATCGGGCCGATCAACGCTTCTTTAAAGAAGTTTGTCCCTTCCGGAGTTTTCCGAAAGTCAAAGACCTCAATCAACGGCTCCAGCGTATTTTTCGCGGTGGATTTATCTTTGATGTAGACACACAACTCATGAACCGACCGCCGTAACTGACTGAGAGCCTGAGAACGTACCGCCTCGGCATTGCCGTTCTGCGTCCCGTTCATCAACACCGGGTCTTTGCCGCTGTAAAACGCGAATTTTGTAATGAACCCGTATGACAAGGCTTCATCCACGCAGTCTTTTAGCCGGTCAACGGCTTTGTTGCGCTCGCGTTCATCCAGCGAACTGATATCGGATGGCTCACAGATTTTGTCTTCGTTTATCAGTTGCACCGGCTGTGCCGAGTACACCACCTCTTGTATCTGTTTATCCTTCAATCCCTTCTGCAAGAGGGATTTTACGTCTTTCCTTACGGAGGATGACTTGATCCGGGTGATCTCGATGGATTCAAAACCGGGCTCCTCCAATACCCACTTCATGGTATTGAGAACATACTCTTTTTTGCCCTCGCCCCGCATGACGGAACTGGTGTTGCCCGGGCCTGAGAATAACAGGCTGTGTACCAAGCCTATGGGGTTGTTTTCTAATGCCACGATCGCTCTCCTTACTGCCATAAAATCGCATTTTCGTACAAAAAGAGTAGTATAGTGGCGGATACCCCGGAACCGTAGGGGTGGTTATCGTGTCTCTAGGCGAATCTCCCTGCAAACGTAGGGGCACGTTGCAACGTCCCCCTACTTGTGATCGCGGATTGGTTGTAATTATGATAGAGCAATGGAAAGGAATTTATATTCATGACCAAATCATTAGAGAAAGAAGTGAGAGCGCTTGGGATAAATAAAGTGACCCGCCACATCTTTCTATGCGCGGATCAAACCAAACCCAAATGCTGCAAGAAAAAAGACGGCCTCGAAGCGTGGGATTACCTGAAAAAGCGTTTGAAAGAACTGAAACTCTCCGAATCGGGAGGTATCTTCCGCACCAAGGCTAACTGCTTGCGCGTATGCAGACAGGGACCGCTGGCAATCGTTTATCCCGAAGGTACTTGGTACCATTCATGCTCCCCCAAAGTGTTGGAAGAAATCATTCAAGAACATCTGATCAAAGGCAACGTAGTGGAAAAATACGCATTCGCCAATCAACCCCTGGAACCCAAAGGCGAAATGAAAATAGAATAGGATGTATACTCTGGAAAATAAAAGACAAGGATGGGCTCGTCCGTAAAGATTTTGAGAACTCATGAAACCGATCAACGAGAAGCCAATTGACTATAACGCGATAGTGTATTCCGGCAATCCACCGGCTATGTACATTGATTACCGATTTGGGAGGGCGAGGCTCCCGCCGTGCCGGACGCACCGTAAGCATAAATCGGCATAGATTTTAAATCACACCAAATAGAGAGGAGGCAACCATGTCAAAAGAACCCACTAACAAAGAACCGCAACTGCACGATAACGGCACCGTCACCTATTGGAGCGAAATGCAAAAATGCTGGGTGCGCCGCACCGGCATTGTCCCTGAAGGCGAACTGGCGGGCATGCCCGAAGAAACCCGCGAAAAAATTCAAAAACACCTGCTGGGATTGTGGACTCCAGAGTAGTATTTTGTATCAGCCTTCTTCCTCGTTCCTCTCCGCAACCTGCCGCATCAAAAAACACTTTGCTTTGGTGTGCGTGCGTGCCAATTTTACCATTGATAATTTTATTAAAATACTGATTATACTAAACTTATACCACTTCAAATAAATAATGTTTGATGCATGGCTAATATGTCTTTCGAAGGCCTCAATATTCTCCCCACAAGATTGGGGGGAGTTAGAGGGGGGGGGTGATGATCGAACGGTCTTATACCATTTTGCAAATAGAAAAGTTTACTATGAATGATGGAACGGAAAATAGTATTCATAATAGTGCAGGCATCTTGTCTGCAAAAGCCTTTGTCTCCCCCAAAGCATTTGGGGGAGATGTCCGACGCAAG
>CAYVAZ010000405.1:0-4134 GCA_964449065.1 uncultured bacterium | reverse complement strand
ATGAAACTGTAGGATGAAACTGTAGAGTGAAACTGTAGAGTGAAACTGTAGGATAGGCTCAAAGCGAAGCGTAGCCCACCACTCGCGCAAGCGAGACATGGAAGAGCGAGGCTCCCGCCGGGCCGGGTTTTGGAGGGCGAGGCTCCCGCCGGGCCGGGTTTTGGAGGGCGAGGCTCCCGCCGAGCCAGAAGAACAGTATTGGAAAATTTGAAAGCAATTTAAATTATTTGTAGGATGGGCTCAAAGCGAAGCGTAGCCCATCACTCGCGCAAGCGAGACCTGGGAACGCAAGGCTCACGCCAAGCTGGAAGTACGTTTTTCTTCCCTGATAATCCAAAATAACATCGGTATAAAACCCGATGAACTGAAAATTACCTTGTTGTTATTCGCGTGAATTGGCGTGTCCTCGCGGTTAAAAAACATGAAATATTACAGATTTAATTTTTTTTGTACGGAGAGCAGCCCATAGAGAGATGACGATAGACCTTGCGTTTGGCTTAGAATAGTTGCCCTATAACAAAAACCATTTTCCCAGCAGTTGTCAATCATTATTTACGTAACATCAGTTATTATAAAGGATTTCTTAAAAAATTTCATCCAATAACTGGTTACAGTGATACGATAGTGTTGTATGATTGCACCAACTGTAATATGAGTTATTTACGCTTTTTGATTTGTAGCGCGGGCTTCCAGCCTGATAGAGCAATTTAAGGTTGGATAGACAGAAAATTGGAATTGCACTTGCCGTAGGGGCACATTGCAATGTGCCCTTACACAACGTATACACAAAACTGAAATGCTCTAATGTATTGTCTCCCCCAAAAATATTTGGGGGAGATGTCCGACGCTAGGAGGACAGAGGGGGTGCGAAGTCTCCCAATACCTATGATACCGTATCAAGTGTCATAGAAGTAATCCAAGAGGAACCGTATGGCCAAACGCCGCATCATCATGCATGTTGATATGGACGCCTTCTTCGCGTCGGTCGAACAGCGCGACCATCCCGAACTTCAGGGTCATCCTGTGGTGGTCGGCGGCAGCCCCTCTGACCGGGGCGTTGTCGCGGCCGCTTCCTACGAAGCCCGCGCGTTCGGCATCCGTTCCGCCATGCCCATGTCGCGCGCGCTCACGCTTTGCCCGCAGGCCATTCGCATTCAGCCCCGCTTTCAAGCCTACCGCGAAGCGTCTCTCATCATCCGCGAAATCTTTCTGGACCTCACCGGCAAGGTCGAACCGATCTCCTTAGACGAGGCCTACCTCGATCTCACCGGCCAGGCCATCGATTACGAGCACGCCCACAGGGTAGGCGAGCGCCTCAAAGCGCAAATCCGCATGCACACCCAACTGACCGCGTCCGTCGGTATCGGCGGCAACAAGTTCTTAGCAAAACTCGCCTCCGATTACGACAAACCCGATGGCTTCTTCGTTATCCCCCCCGGTCAAGTCGAAGAAATCCTGCCCCCCCTGAAAATCCGCGTCATCCCCGGCGTCGGCCCCAAAACCGAACAGCGCCTCAACGCGTTGGGGATCGAAACCATCGCGCAACTCCGCCAAAAAACACTGGAAGAGTTGCAGCACGAGTTGGGCAACAAACACGGCAAACGCCTCTTCGAACTCGCCCGCGGTGTCGATGAAACCCCCGTCATCTCCGAACGCAAACGCAAATCCCTCTCCAAAGAACGCACCTTCGCGCAAGACATGGATAACATCGAAGCCATGAAAGCCGTGTTTGAAGATTTAGCCGATGAAGTCGCCTTCCGTCTAAAATCGTTGGATCTGGTTGCCCGCCGCGTCGGCATCAAAATCCGCTACCATGATCTCTCCCTTGAAACCCGCTCCGTCTCGGTCGAAATCCCCACGGATGACGCCCAAACCATCGCGCATGAATCCAAACTCATGCTCAGCACCGTCAATCTCGGCAACAAACGCGTCCGCTTGTTAGGCATCCGGGTGGCGGGGTTTGATGACGATTCCGGTTTGGAGAAACTCTTAAAACCGAAAGAAGATTTGCAAATGCTTCTTTGGTAATATGTCCACAAAATAGTTCATGTAAAATGAAAAGTAAGTATTTACTTTTTTGAAACCCATGTACAATTTACTTCTGGTTTGATGATCCAGGGGATTGTCTGACGGAGCCCGCCCAAACACCCGACCTCATCACACCAATTTTTTTTTGGTGATACAAAATGATTTCCACAAAAACAACAGAAAGTGCGGTTGCCCAAAAGGATGAAAAACCTCTTGCGCAACAGCCCAAAAGTCTTGGCTATGTCACCAATCTCGAAGAACACGTTAAAGAAGATTGGTGGAAGTACATCTTTAACTCGCTCTACATGAAAACCGACGGCGATGTCGTCGGCGACGATTCCATCACCCGGCAAGAGATCGACTACTTCACCCAAATTACCGGATGGAAGCAGAACCACAGCATCCTCGATCTCTGTTGCGGACACGGCCGCCACTCCACCGAACTGGCACGCCGCGGCTTTGCTCACGTCGAAGGCTTTGACCGCTCACGCTATCTCGTGCAGCGCGCCCGTTCCACCGTGAAAAAACAGGGCCTCAAAGTCAAATACCGTGAAGGCGATGCCCGCAAACTGCCCTACGCCAACGATACGTTTGATTTCGTTACACTGCTGGGCAACAGCCTGGGCTATTTCGAAACCGCGCAGGATGACTTGAAAATCTTTAAAGAAATCTTCCGCGTCCTCAAACCCAATGGCAAAGTCATTATAGATGTTGCCGACGGCGATTACCTCCGCCAAAAATTCCAACCCCGCACCTGGGAATGGATCGATAAAGACCTCTTTGTCTGCCGCGAACGGTCTTTGTCGCTGGACAAACAGCGTTTGATTTCCCGCGAAGTCATCACCGATATCAACGAGGGGATCCTCTCCGACCAATTCTACGCCGAACGGCTCTACACTCCCGAAAGCTTGGGTGAACTGCTCAAAGAAGCCGGCTTCAGTGCTATCGGTCCGGTTGGCGAACTCGCTCCGGATACCAACAAACACCAGGATTTGGGCATGATGGAAAAACGCATCATCATGCTGGCCGCCGTCAAAAAAGAGTGGACCAAAATCCCCAAACGCAAAGGCGCCAAAAAGGTGACGGTGATTTTAGGGGACCCGCGCAAATCCGATATCATCAAACCCAGCAGCGTGTTCGATGCCGATGACATCGATACCATCCAACGCCTCAAAAATGCCTTGAACGAAATCGATGGCTACGAGTTTTCCTATCTCGATAACCACGATACCCTCGTTCGCGATCTGACCAACAAACGCGGCGGGATCGATTATGTCCTCAACCTGTGTGATGAAGGCTTTAATAACTCCGCCGTGCACGAACTGCACGTCCCGGCACTGCTGGATGTACTCGGCATCCCCTACACCGGCGGCGGGCCGCAGTGCTTGGCCATCTGTTATGACAAATCCCTCACCCGCGGCTTGGCGCAGGAAATGGAAATCCCTGTCCCCTCGGCTTGGCTCATTAAACCGGAAGACATGATTATGGAAATCCCCCTCCGCTTTCCGGTATTGGTAAAACCCAACTTCGGTGATTCCAGCTTCGGCATTACCGTCCGCAGTTTGTGTAACAACGTAGAAGAACTCAGCAGCGCCATCACCGAAATCCGCTCCAAAATCGGCTATGATAAACCCGTCTTGGTCGAAGAATTCTTAACCGGAAAAGATCTCAGCGTGGGGATACTCGGCAACCCCCCCGGCACTTGGCGTGAACTGCCCATCATCGAAGAAGACTACTCCCAACTCCCGCCGGAACTGCCCCGCATCTGCGGTTACGAAGCCAAATGGGAACTCGATGGCCCCTACAGTGTGCTGAAATCCATCCCCGCTGAATTGCCCGAAGAGACCGAAAAAATCATCATGACCAGCTGCATACGCCTGTTCGAACGTCTGCACTGCTGGGATTACAGCCGCTACGACTGGCGGCTTGATGGCGAAGGCAATCCCAAACTGTTGGAAGTAAACCCCAACCCCGGCTGGTGCTGGGACGGCCACTTGACCAAAATGACCGGCCTCATCGGCATGTCCTACAAAGAAACGCTAACAGAAATCCTGCGCTCCGCGGAAATCCGCCTCGGCATCCTCCAAACCGAAGAAGCCGCCGCGT
>CAYVAZ010000404.1:0-4160 GCA_964449065.1 uncultured bacterium | reverse complement strand
GCGTTGGTGGATTTTACCAAGCGATCTAGAGCGTCGTATTCGTTCACTGTGGCCGTGCCGTCCTCTCGGGTGGCAGCGGTGACGTTTCCGGCAACATCGTAGGCCGTGGATGTCCTGTGGCCGAGAGGGTCTATCACGGCGATCCTGCGGTCGCGGGAATCGTAGACGTAGGAAGTCACTCGCCCATTGGCGTCGGTCGTGGAGGTCATGTTGCCGTTGGCATCATAAGAAAATTTTGTCGAAGCGCCCGTGGGGTCTTTGACTTCTACAAGCTGGCGGGCGGCATCGTAGATTCTTTCCGTGCGGTTGCCCTTGGCGTCCCAGATGAATCGGATGATCTCGTTGCTACCGCCGCAACCGCCGCAACCCGTGGAGAGACCGTATTCGTAAGTCATCTGCCTGCCGAGCGGGTCGGTCACGCGCACCACGCGGTTGTATTCGTCGTAGGTGTAAAGCGTCTCGTGGCCTAGTTCATCGGTGGATTTGGTCATGTTCCCGAAAGCGTCGTATTCGGCGGAGCGGGAAGAACCGTCGGCGAAGGTGGTCTTAGTCACCAGCCCTTTGGGATTGTATTCCATGGAGGTGGCGTTGCCGTTGGGGTCTTTCATGGCGATGACCCTTCCGGCGGCATCGTAAGAATATTCAGTGACATTTCCCAAGGCATCCGTGGATTTGGTGCGGTTGCCCAAAGCATCGTATTCGAAGGTCGTGACATCTCCGTCTTGGCTCGTCTCGGTCAGGACTTGGGCGAAGGAGTTGTAGGTCCAAGTCTTGGTGGTTCCGTCGGGGAAAGTGGTCTTGGTTTTGTTGTTGTTAGCGTCGTATTCGTGGGTTGTCGTCCTGCCGAGTTCGTCGGTGGAGGTGAGAGTGTTGCCCGCCGTGTCATAGGTGTAAGAGCGAGTCAAACCGTCGGGGAGAGTTTCTTTAGTCAGTCGCTCGAATGCATCCATTTCCCATCCAGTGATGTTACCGTTGGCATCTTTTTGTCCGGTAACTTTGCCGCTTTTGAAATAGCGTTCCTGCTGTCTTCCCAACGCATCCTTGAACGGCCGGGTGGCTCCGCCCAACGTATAAAACCTTTCGACGCCATCCGGTTTTTTGACTTTAACGGGGGCACCCAGCGGATATTCGATCTCCGTCATCACGGTTCCGGTAATGGCGTGCTTGACCTTGGTCACCATGCCGGGGACTGTCGCCGAATACTCGAAAGCTTCCATCGCACCCGTTATATGATTGCCGTAACGGACATCGATCGCGGATGCCAGCAGGGGACGGGTGATTCCGTCCAGTCCGGTCGTGGTCGTGTAGGTGTAGCTGGAAACTGTGCCGTCATCATAGGTCACGTGTGAAAGGACGCTGATGCCCCCGACGACTTGATAATTATATTGCGCGAAGCGACCATCGTCAGCGGCGGCCTGCAACAAGAGGCGGTCGGTCCCATAGGTGAAATTGATCCCCCTGCCAGCGGCATCTTCCACTCTCATGAGAAGGTCGTTGCCCCAGAGTTGCGCGGCTGGGTCATTCTCCAAATAAGTCAGCTTCATTTCGTTGCCGCGGCGGTCGCGGATTTTTTCGAGGCGGTATTTGTTGGGGGGCCTCGGGGGTCGGGCTACGAACAAAATCGAGTTCCGTCTGGTCTGGCTTGACCAAGGTGAAACGGTTGCCGTCGCTCGACCATTGCCATAGCACATCGGGCGTGGCATTGGACGCACGAAATTCATTGGTCGTGCCTTTTCGGAAATACTGGAACCCGTCACCTTGTGAGTCGCAATAGAAAAAGGCGTTACCACCTCTCTGCAAATAGAGGTTGTGATCAAAGCTGTGCCTCCATCCCGCTTGCCCCATCTTGGTCCACCTGCCCCACCAGATGTAGCGGCTACGATAAAAGCGGTTCAATTCAATCTTAAATTCTCCCACCCCACCTTCTTCTTTCAAGTCCACGCTCATCCGTATCAGATTCCCACCACGAAGGTCTATGGGGCTTCCCGAGGCCTTGGAGCACTCGTCTTCGGATTCCTCAGAACCGAGTGGGGTTTCTTCAGGGCAATCCTTTATTCCTGGTTTGCACTCTTCCGCTTTTTCGAGCGCTTCGTTGTTGCAAGTTTCCGCTTGCAGAGCGGCAAAATTCCATGTCAACAGGAGCGCGAGAAGGATGGTTTTTTTCATAGGTTTATGGGTGTTTGTTTTGATCGTTGGATTTGAAATTATCTTTGAGAAGGGTCCGTGAAGGTCGTGCCGCTGGCGGTCGCGGGTTGGATTTCATCCCCCACCCAGAACGCCACCGTCCAGTCGAAAACTTCTCCCGCCGAGATCACGAACTGGTATCGCCCGTTCTCGTCCCCGATCTTGATCGGGATTTCCACGAAACCATCCGCGCCCACGTCGAAGCTCTTGCCAGGCACCGTGTCCCGAAACACGCCCCAAAAACTTTTTTTGATTTGTCCCTTGTCCAGCGCATGGACTTGCACCGCACCCGTAACAATTGAGGGCATTTTGACTTTGATCGTCACCTCTTCGTTCTTTTCCGCCTTGATCCAGCCGGGAAAACTTTCGCCATAGAGATCAAATATTTCTTTCCCGCCTTTGCGGACGATTTCGAGGGCATTTTTAGGAAGTTCGATTTTGGGCAGTCGAGATAAATCCGATGGATTGCCCGAGGCGTCCATGATGCCTGCGGGAAATTTCTGGGGGGCTTTTGTCTGGATCAGTGCTTTCGCCCCATCCGCCGTGGTCACGAATCTTTCCTCGGCTTGTATTAACTCAGAGGCTTTGTCGAAAGGTTCTTCGGCATGGGCTACCGCTGCTATTGCCAGCAATGCAATGATTGAGATGCGATGCATGCGCCTTTGATAAAAGGGGGATGTGTTTTAACCAGCTAAATTTCACACTTCGCGAAATCTTTGCTATTTCGACACAAAACAATGAACCTAATACTTGCCGTGAATAACAACACATTCCTTAAGAGGTTTAAACTAAAATGGTTCAGTGCTTTTGGAATAGCACTCCCGAAGCAGAGGCAGGATTCCATCCCTTTCCCATGAGCCACCATCAGAAAAAAAGTTGCAACAACCAACATCGAGCCGACGGTGACCGCCCCCGAGAGTCGGGTCTCTTTCTGGGGCACCAGTAACGATAATCCGCCGAGTATTTCCAGCCAGCACCACCATCTCGCCAGCAGACCCGCTGTGTCCCAATTCGAATACTCCTTCAAAATCAGATAAACATACTCGTGGAACGCCTCTATCTCCGCAATCTTCAGAATGCCCGAAACAATGAAAATGGCGGCGAGCAGGAACGCCCACAGCCATGGTTCAGTTTCTTTCGGCGACATAACCCTCGATCAAAATCGCGATGTTTTTTATCCCACCGGCATTCAGGTGGTTGGCGAGGATTCCGGAATCTTTACAAGGGGGCGGGTTGCAGTAGATCAAGATTTTATCGCCATCATGTTTTTCCCGTATGTTCGCGATTTGCCTCTCGATTTCTTCTCCCCTCCATGTCGCGGGGATATTGATCGACCCCGGGTAGTGTCCTTCCATGAACGCCCTCGGCGGCCTCGCGTCCAGCCACACCTTGAAATCACCCCGCCTCGCCTCGGCCAATGAAACGGCAGCAAAGCCTTTGCCGGTTGATGAGGGACCGGGTTTCCAGAATAAGGCAGCCGCCAAGGAGACCACCAATATCCCCGCGATACCTCCTATGATTGTATTCTTCTTCATGCGTTGAGGTTTAAGCCATTTTTCTCGTTCAGGTCAACTGGAAGTGGTTTTCTTTCAGTAGAGTAGGGAGGGAGCCAAGGGATGGGAGGCGCACCGATTGCCTCATCAAAGACAAAGAGCAAATCATGGTCTTCTACGACTTCCCGACCGAGCATTGGTCCCACCTGAGAACCACCAATCCCATCGGATCAACCTTCGCAACCGTCAGGCACCGGCAGCGCAAGAACAAAGGCTGCGGGACAAGGGCGGCCACCCTCTCGTTGGTTTTCAAACTCTGCAAGAAAGCGGAAAAATGCTGGAGAAAACTCAACGGATACCAACAAATTGAAAAATCATCCGCTGCGTCATTTTTGTTGACGGCGAAGAAGTTTTACGCACTTTCCCCGTTCAACCGATGCGCAGCCTGTTGATGGACAGCAACTTTCACGATTTTTTCATTTC
>CAYVAZ010000403.1:0-4166 GCA_964449065.1 uncultured bacterium | reverse complement strand
ATTGTCGATGGAATAACGAACGCCGGCCTGCGCGGCGAGGTGGATCACGTGGCCGAAGCGGTGTCCGGCGAACAGCGCCGCCACCGCCGCCCGGTCGGCGAGGTCGAGACGGTGGAAGCGGAAGCCCGGCCGCCCCTCGAGCGTTGCGAGGCGCGCATGCTTGAGGGCGGGGTCGTAATAGGCGTTGACGTTGTCGACCCCGACGACGGGCAGACCGGCATCGAGCAGCCGCGCCGAGACGGCATGCCCGATGAAGCCGGCGGCGCCGGTGACGAGCACCGGCGCGTCGGCGGGCAGGGCCGCCGTCCAGTCGCCTGGATTGATGTCAGGCATTTCGGAGCCATGCGGGCAGCGGCAGGTCGGGCCGGTGCGTGGCGAACAGCGCGCGCAGGCGCGCGTTGGCGTCGGCGAACTCCGCCCGCAGCGCCACCATCTCGGCCTCGGCCGGCTTGCTGATCGGTTTGGGAGGGTTGAAGTAAAGATAGGCTGCGCGCAGCCGCCTCTTCAGGCCCGGATTGCGGCGGAAGGTCCGCTCGAGCGCCTTGTTCAAGGCGAGAGCCACGCCCTGCACCGCACGGTTGCGCGGCTGCGCCGAAACGTTGACGGCGGCGAAGTCCACCCCGCTCGTGGTCGCCGGCGTGGTGCCGAGCCAGGCGCATACCCGATCCGTGAACGCCGCGGGGTCGGCCTTGAGATCGTCGAAGAAGAGGATCGCAAGATCGTCGCCGAAGGCCTCCATCCAGCCGCCGAGCCAGTCCGCATAGCGCCCGTCTCGAATGCCGCGATAGGCGCGATGCTCGCGCATCCACAGCACGCCTTCGGCTTCACGGGCGCGGCAAGCGGCGAGATAATCGGATAGCGAGAGGGCATCCTCCAGGCGCAGCATGCCCTTTTCATACTCGAACGCCGACCGGCAGCGGTCTGCCGGATCGCGCAGGATGATCGCCACCTTCAGACCCGGCATCGCCCCACGAAGCCACTGAGCGAGCGCCGCGCCCCCGTTGATGTAACCCGGCGACGCTTCGAAGACGATCCGCTCATCGCGGCAGCGGGCGAAGTGTCGGCGGTAGAGATCGAGATCCGGCGCGCCTTGCGGCGGCTCAGCCGGATCGGTGTCGTAGAAGAACCGCTTGAAGAAGCTTGTCTCCTTTACATCGGATGCGCAGAAGTCGGGGTGTTGCGAGAGATAGGTGTATAAAGACGTTGTCCCTCCCTTAACGACCCCGGCGATGATGAGGTTAGGCAGTCGTCCAGTCATGTTTCGCTCCTGCGCGCGCTCCGGTCGGTCGGCGTCTGTGCCCCATCTCGCATCCGACGGTCAGTCCCCATCGACCCCTCCGCGCCTGGATCGGCTCAAGACCCGCCGGACGAGCCGCGGCATGCGCAGCGGCCAGGTGAAGATTGCCTTGAGCAGCATGACGAGGATCGGGCGTCCCCTTGCGCTGAGTCCAAGGAAGATCACCGTTGCCGTCGCGTAGGAGCCGAGTATTGCGTACGCTGCGCCCTTGGCGCCGTAAATCGGGATGAGGAGAAGATTGAGCGCGACGTTGATGGCAACGCCGCCCATGTGGATGCGGACCGAGAGCGCGTCGAGTTCTTTCGAGATGAGCCAGTTATCGACCACCGCGCGGGTGAAGACGAACAGACAGACCCAGACGTGGATGACGAGGATGTCCGCCGATGCGGCGAAGCCCGGGCCGAGCAGCAGCGCGATGAGGGGGGCCGCCGCGAAGCTCATCGCGATCACCAGCGCAAGGGCCGCGGCGGCGAAGCCGTCGAGCACGAGCTGCAGCGTCTCGCGATAGCGCGCGGCGTTGCCGCGTTCCATGTCGACCAGAAAAGGAAACACCGCGGCCGCAACGGCGACCGGGAGGTTGTAGAGGATCTCGGAGATCCGGGCCGCCGCGGCATAGATCCCGGCTTCCTTCACGTCGACCAGTTCGGCGACGAGGATGATGTCCAGCCTCGCGCCGGCCGTCATCGCGAAGGCGCCGAACAGGAGCACGCGGCCGCGACGGAAGTAGGTCGCAATCCATTGCCGCGACGGCGACCAGCGTCGCGGGTCGTGGCCGGCGGCGACATAGGCGGCCAGCGACACGACGCCGATTCCGACCATCTCGGCCGCATGCGCCAGCATGAACCAGTCGACGCCCTTGTCCAGAAACACGAAGGCGATCTTCAGAGCCGCGAAGCAGAGCGTGTTCAGCGTCATCGCGATGACGAAGTACTGTGGCCGGCCGGTGGCGATGAAGAAGAACTCGACCCCGCGGGGTGAGGCGAACAGAGCTGCAACGATCAGCGTCACGCACAGCAGCTGGAAGTTGGGATGTTCGACGGAACTGAAGCTCGCGGCGATCGCCACGATCACTGCGGCCACCGCTCCGCCAGCCGCGCGCAGGACCATGGTCCCGCCGAGGATCCCGTCCGCCTCGGCGGGGTCGCGCCTGATGTCGCGCAGCACCATGTTGGACAGCCCGAACCCCACCAGCGGCCGGGCGAGCGCCAGAAGCGTGAGCGCATAGCTGAGCACGCCATAGTCGGAGGGTCCAAGGTGCCGCGCGATCAGGATCGCGACGAGCACCGAATTGAGCATTGTGACGATCTTGCCGGCAACGAGCCACGAAGCGGTTTTCGCCAGTCGGCGGACCTGCGGCCGGAAGGCCTGGAAGGGATTCATAAGGGCTCCGTCATCGCCGTGCCGGCAGGTGCGAAACCCCGCAAGCCGCACTCCCTTCTTGCGGCGAAGCACCGCGCCCGCAACCTGCACGCGCGGCGGCACGGATCTTTGCCGCTGCGCCGCGGCGCAGCGGCAACGTCGCCCTAAACGATGAAGTCGGACGCCGCGAAGGAGATCAGCCCGAACACCCGGATCTCCATGTCGAGGGTTCCGTCCCCCGACAGGCTGACCTCGATGAAGGTATTGGTGAAGGCCTCGCGCGCCCTGACCTGCCCGGGACCGGTCAGCGGATCGGTGCCGATGAAGACGAGCGCGTCGTTCCCGGGGGTCAGCGGATCGGCGTCGATCCCGGAAAGATCGATCAGATCGAGCCCTTTCTGGAAATCCACGATGGTGGCGCGGGAGGCGGGATCGACCCCCGAGGATGCAGCCGTCTCGAACACGAAGCGATCCGCGCTGCTGCCGCCGATCAGGGTGTCGTTCCCTTCCGCGACGAGGACATCGGCGTCGCTCCCGCCGTTCAGGGTGTCGGCACCCGAGCCGCCGCGGAGCGTGTCGGCCCCGGTGCCGCCGCGAAGCTGGTCGTCCCCGGCATCGCCCGCGAGGATGTCGTTCCCGCCTCCGCCGTTGAGGGTGTCGTTCCCGTCGCCGCCCAGCAGACTGTCATCGTCGGCGTCGCCGCGCAGCAGGTCATCGCCCGCGCCGCCCTCCAGGCTGTCCTCATCGGCGCCGCCCTGCAGGCTGTCGCTCCCGTCCCCGCCGCGCAGCAGGTCCGTGCCCGTGCCGCCCCCCAGCGTGTCGTCGCCCGCGTCCCCGTCCAGCGTGTCGTTCCCGCCGTTGCCGGTGAGCGTGTCATTCCCGATGCCGCCGGCCATGCTGTCGGTTCCGCCGCCGCCGACAACGGAGTCGTCGCCTGCGCCGCCGAGCAGCGTGTTCGCGCCATCGCCGCCGACAAGACGGTCATTGCCGTCGTCGCCCTCGAGCAGGTCGTCGCCATTGCCGCCGAGAAGGGTGTCGTCGCCGCTGCCGCCGAGAAGGATGTCGTCGCCCGCCCCGCCGTCCAGATCGTCGTTCCCGCCTTCGCCGCGCAGTTCGTCGTCGCCGGCCCGGCCGAGCAGGACCTCGTCGCCGCCGAGGGCGATGATGAAGTCCCGCGCCGTGCCGCCGGTCAGCGTCTCGCCGTCGGTGGTTCCGAGCTGGCGGTCGTAGGCCAGCAGCGCATTGCGCTGCAGGTGCTCCACGCCGCTGTTGCGCACGATCACGTCGGACAGGGTGGTCGACCAGAGCTCGTCGAGTTCCTCGGCGCTGAAGCCCCGGCCCTCGCTCCAGTAGAAGTCGCCCTCGCGCAGGCGGCGGAACTGGTCGATCAGGATGATCGAGAACACCTCGCCCATCACGCCCCCGGGCAGCGGGGTCTCGGCGAGCCCGCCGACCCAGAGATCGACCTGGTCCACGGTGCCGTAGGCGGCCTCGAGCCGGGCGGCCACCA
>CAYVAZ010000402.1:0-4182 GCA_964449065.1 uncultured bacterium | reverse complement strand
TGGCGGGCTGCTGTCACGAGCCCACCCATCACACATTTCATTAAACGTGTTTTCTCTTACTGAATCTTGTAACTGAAGAAGAGGCCGACGGTGGGGGAAATATCTTCTTCCGCGAGGGGGCTGTCGGTAACTTCTTCCAACAGAAAATCGACCGATGCAAAGCCAACGACTCCCCATTTTTCATTGATCTGATATTTGGTCGTAAGCGTGATTCCGACATCGACAAATCCGCCGTCAGGGTCGTAGACTGGAAGGCCGCTGCGTGCCGATTGCGCGGGGGTTATGCCGTAGTATTCCTGCACATAATCATCAGTAGAAAAGGTGACTTCCGGACCGATGCGGTAAGAAAATTTACCCACACGGTTTTGAAAAAAAATGCCCGCGTCGCCGATAAAACTCTCGTGGCCGCTGACCGCGTGGCGGAAGGATGTTTGCACGATCAAAAATTCTTTCCACAAATAATCAGCGAAGATTCCCAATTCAACCGTGGGATCAATATCCCCCAATCCGCGCAGGATGGTATCATCATCTTCATCGCGGCCGAAGTCAAACTCGCCGACCGCACCGACATGCAAGCCGTTCCAGGTAAACGCGCTAAAGCGGATGCTGTCTCCCAACACGCGGATGCGGTCTTTGTAGTTGATATCGATATACGGAATCGGCAGCACGCTGTAGGAATCCGATCCAGGGTATTCCTGCCGAACCAATGCTCCGGCACCGATTTCAAGTTCCAGGTCTTCGCTGAGGATTTGGGCGGATACCAGCTGGGTAGTATAACTTGCCAACAAAAGCATTACGGTCAATCCAAAACTCGCTGCGGTTTTCATTCTATTTCTCCATGCGTATTAGTGGCTCGATGTTGATTTGATATATTACAAGAAAATGTAAAAAATCATACGGTTACAAAGATGAGAAATGTGTTAGGGAAAATCAAGATAGTAGGGGCACGCTGCAGCGTGCCCCTACATTTGTTTGTTGATTGAACGATTAAACCGTTTCGGTGCGTTCGCGGGGTTCGGTGGAGACGAGATGGTTGACCGCGTTTAAAAAAGCTTTGACGCTGGCGCGGATAACGTCGGTGTCGGTGCCGCGGCCTACGCCCTTCACGCCTTCGCGCTGAATCACCACATGCGCCGAACCTTGGGCGTCCGTCCCGGTCGAAACCGCATCCACGCGGTAATCGGTAAGGACGCAATCTTCAGTATCGGTTAACCGCTTGATGAGGGAAAAAGCCGCGTCCAACGCGCCGTCTCCGGTGGCCGTGTCTTCTTTTTCTGTGCCGTTGTCGTCGATTTTAATAGAGGCTTTTGCCTGTTCATCGGCGCTGGTACGAATACTCATCCCCATCAATTTAAAGCGGGTAATTTCTTTATCGCGCGCGTGTTGATCCACCAGGGCGATCAAATCGCTGTCGTATACCGCTTTTTTGCGGTCCGCCAGTTCTTTAAACTTTTCATAAACGGTTCCAACAGCCTCTCCGTTGAGATGGAATCCCAGTTCGGTCAACCGCTCGGCAAGCGCGTGGCGGCCGGAATGCTTGCCCAGCACCATCGATTCGCCCATCCAGCCGACGGATTGCGGGGTCATGATCTCGTAGGTCTCGCGGTCTTTCAACATACCGTCTTGATGAATGCCCGCTTCATGCGCGAAAGCATTGGCTCCCACAATGGCTTTGTTGGGCTGCACGTGAATGCCTGTGAACTGGGTCAACATACGTGATGACGGGTATATTTGTTCGGTCACGATACCGGTATGCAGACCGAACTGGTCTTTACGCACTTTTAAATTCATTACGAATTCTTCCAGTGACGTGTTGCCCGCGCGTTCGCCGATGCCGTTAATGGTGCATTCAACCTGGCGGGCTCCCTGCTTGACGGCAGCCAAGCTGTTGGCAACCGCAAGCCCCATATCGTTATGGCAGTGCACGCTGATAATCGCATCGTTGACATTCTTTACGGTTTTAAAGATGTGAGCGATCAGGTCGCCGAATTCCCATGGGTTGGAATACCCGACGGTATCGGGCACATTGATGGTTGCGGCACCGGCTTCGATGGCGGCTTGGATGACTTCGCAGATGTAATCACGGTCGGTGCGGGCGGCGTCTTCGGTCGAGAACTCAACGTTTTCCGTATACTGCCGCGCGTGTTTGACGGCTTTCACCGCCATCTCCAACACTTGCGCGGGAGTCTTTTTTAATTTGCGTTCCACATGCACACTGCTGGTGGCGATGAAAGTGTGGATGCGTGGATTCTTTGAATGCTGCACCGCTTCCCAGCAGCGATCGATGTCTTTTTCCACCGCGCGGGCTAACCCGCAGATTTGCGGGCCTTCCACCTCTTGCGCGATGGCTTTGACCGCTTCGTAGTCGCCGATGGATGTTATCGGAAATCCGGCTTCGATGACATCCACGCCCAAGCGGTTGAGCTGATGGGCGAACTCCATCTTTTCTTTCAAGTTCATACTGAAGCCGGGTGATTGTTCTCCGTCTCTCAATGTGGTGTCAAAGATCATAATTTGATTTGAATCAGACATTTGCTTTTGTTCCTTTCGTTTTGGTTCTGAAGCGTGTGGTTAGGCACGCTTGAATTTGTAAATCTAAGTTGCTCAATAAGCAAAGATATAACTCACGAAGGTCGCTTTCTGCGCCTAAGTCGCCTGGCAGGTCTAACACGCTTCATCACCTCCTTCCGCACCTTGCGTGTGGGTAATGGGATTTTGCAAGGGTATATTGATTATTCATAATGTTCATCAAATTCAATCTCTAACTTTCACCGTAATAGGTCAGCAGCTTGAAGAGAAAATTCCCCTCCCAAAGGTGGGAGGGGTTAGGGGAGGGTTTGAAGCACTGAGCGTTTAACCCCCACCTAGCCTCCCCCATTGCATTGGGGGAGGAATGAGAAAATCGATTCGATTTTTTGAAAACGCACTTCATATCGCTGAACTGTTTCCTTTCACCCACTTATGATACTCCGGCAAAAAGTAAAATGGACAACTTTTGACTTTTTGCCGGGTCGTCATTTATAAATCTGTATATATTCTCTCTATTCACCCTCAACCCTACCCTCTCTCAGCGGGAGAGGACGGTAGATTTTGGGGAAGTTACATAAAAAAAGCCCGTCCCTAGTCATTCAGGGACGAGCTTGAATTTCCCGTGGTACCACCCTGGTTCGGCAACCTCTATTGCTCTGCTGCTTTGGCTGCCCTTCATTACGCTTGTTCACGGAAGCGAACCGTCTCCAACTACTGGTGTTACGTTTTGTGAAACAACCCATTCACGTTCGCGGGAGCGACTCCGAGGCGAGTTCGGCGCTGTTTGAAACCGGTTCACACCACCCACCGGCTCTCTCAATCCAAAGGGAACGCGTACTACTCCTCTTCACAGTCTTTCTTCGTTTTGTGCTAAGTATATTTACAAATCTTCGGCAGTCAATTATTTTAGTCAAATTCTTTTTTTCTTTAACAAAAGTCTTATAAAATCTAGTATACATCTTAACTTTAATATGATAGTATTTTGATACTTTGGTAATTATGATCATATGAGTAAGGAATAGGAGAGTTTTGATGCAAACAAAAGGATTCACTTTAATTGAGTTACTTATTGTTGTCGCCATTATCGGGATTCTAGCCGCTATTGCTGTTCCAAACTTTTTGAACGCCCAACTGCGGGCGAAAATTGCCGGGACGCAAAGCGACCTAAGAACCATGTTCGATGCCATGCAGCAGTATCATTTGGATAACAATTCATACCACGCCCACCGGGATGGTGCCGGGCAGCAGTTCCCACTTACCACTCCCATCCCCTATTTAAATGGCTTTTTGGAAGACCGCTTTCAAGACACGTTTGTGGTAAAGGGCGGTGGAGTTGGTGTGGCTGCCGAAGGCTTCTCCGCGTCCTTTAAATTTTATCATTGGATTCCATCCAACACCCATACGGATTTATGGCCGCGCCGCTTTCATCCTGAAATCGACAAAGCCCATAGTTCGCGAACCAGCGGGCTCATTGACGGCTGGGGACCGGCAGGGATTCGCGGCGGGCCGATTTATGAGCCCTCGAACGGATTGTTAAGCCGGGGCGGCTTCTTCCGGTTGATCCCCGCCGGGCAGGCGATTCATCTTCACGCCAATTAATTAACTGATGTTACGCAACGAAGAGACTGTCGTTGTTATCCCCCCTTATTAAGG
>CAYVAZ010000401.1:1874-4183 GCA_964449065.1 uncultured bacterium | reverse complement strand
GACGATATAGGGGTTGAAATCCAATGGACTGAAATCGGCAAAGTCGTTATTCGCGTTTATTGGCGTGTATTCGCGGTTTAAATCATTCAGGGAAATCTTTGACTCAAGATGATTTGTGTACGGAGAGTAGATTGCATTGGGGAGGGAAAAGTCAATCTAACCCATTTTTTCATTTCATACCGCTGACCTGTTACAATCCCGCAAAAATACAATCCCCTCCCGTAAAATCACGTCAATTCTACCCGTAGTTTCGCGTTCCATTCACCAGTTCAAAAATGCTTTAAGTTGATTAAGGCTCTATATATCAGTATGTTAAGGTGGGTTTTGATCTCCCCGCACAACTTGGCAGGAAAATTGCCTATGAATAAGTACGAAGTGAATTTTAACGATGAGGAATAGCGATGAAATCAGGTCTAGGAACAGTCGGCAGGCGCTACGGCGAACTCTTACGCTCGTTCAATGTCATTGAGCCGGATGACGTCAACCGCGCGATTGCCATACAGGATAAAACCGGCGACCACCTCGACACCATCCTGGTCAACAATGGAATCGCGTCTGAAGAGCAGATCATGGAAACGCTCAGCGCGCAACTGGGCATTGAATGCTTTAGTGTCAAAGATACCGAACTGCCCCAAGAAACACTCAATCTGCTGCCCATCCGGCTGATCAACCGCTACAATATGATCCCCATCGGCAAAGAAGGCAATACCATCAAGGTAGCGACCGCCGATCCCCTCAACTTCACCGCGCTTGATGATATCCGCATGATCGTCAAGCACGATATTGAGCCGGTGCTTACCCCCAGCGATGACATCCGCGCCGCCATCAAGAAGTATTACGGAATCGGCGCCGATACCATCGACAGCATGTTGGAAGAAGAAGGCGGCGAGCAGGAAGAAGAAGAACTCAAAGCCAACATCGAAGACATGAGCGAGGATGCCTCTATCATCCGCTTCGTGAACCAGATTATGACCGAAGCGGTGCTGGACCGCGCCACCGATATCCACTTCGAGCCTTTCGAGGACGAACTGCGCATCCGCTACCGGATTGACGGTCTTCTCTATGAAGCGGCGGTTCCACCGACGATCCGGCGCTACCAGGCGGCGGTGATCTCGCGGATCAAAATTATGGCCGATATGAACATCGCCGAAAAACGGATCCCGCAGGATGGCCGGATCAACATTAAATCCGGCAACTTAGAGTTTGACTTGCGGGTATCGACCGTTCCATCCGCTTACGGAGAAAGCATCGTTATTCGGATTCTCAACCGCGACAGCACGATTTATGACCTGCGCCAATTGGGATTCGATGAATATACAGAAAATGAGTTCAAGAAATTAATTTCCCGGCCGCACGGCATTATTTTGGTAACCGGGCCGACGGGAAGCGGTAAGACGACCACGTTGTATGCCACTTTATCGCGGTTAAATCAATCCGATGTGAAGATTTTGACGATTGAAGAACCGATTGAGTATCACCTCAAGGGCATTATCCAAATTCAAGTCAATCCCAAAATCGATCTCACATTCGCCCGCGTGCTTCGCGCGTTTCTGCGGCAAGACCCCGATATTATTCTCGTGGGGGAAACCCGTGACCACGATACCGCGGAAATCGCCATCCAAGCGGCGCTCACCGGTCACTTGGTGTTTACCACCTTGCACACCAACGACGCGCCGGGGGCAATCACCCGCTTGATTGATATGGGCGTAGAGCCGTATTTGGTTTCGTCTTCCGTTATCGGTGTGGTAGCCCAGCGTTTGATGCGCAGAATCTGCCAGAAATGCGTGGAAGAATACACACCCGAACACGACACCCTGGCCGGATTAGGCTTGGACGGTCCGGAATATGCCGGACAAAAATACTACCGCGGCAAAGGCTGTGAAGACTGCAAATTTCTGGGCTACAAGGGCCGGACCGCGATTTATGAAATCATGCACATGACGGAAGACATTCGCGATCTGACGGTACAAAGATTGTCCGCGAGCCGCATTAAGGACCAAGCGCTGAAAGAAGGCTTAAAAACCCTGCGTATGAACGCGCTGGAAAAAGTACAACGCGGCGAAACCACGATTGAAGAACTGATTCGGGTGACGCAAGAATGGTAAATCAAGAATGGGGTATCACAGAAAGGTATGATGAGAATGCCCAATAGCGAAATTATTTTTTTAATTGAAGATTCTCCCGACGGCGGGTACTCCGCCCGGGCGTTGGGTGAAGCGATTTTTACGGAAGCCAACGATGTTGATGAACTGCACAAGCACGTTCGTGAAGCGGTAGAGTGCCATTTTGATGAGCATGAGAGACCGAAA
>CAYVAZ010000401.1:0-1774 GCA_964449065.1 uncultured bacterium | reverse complement strand
AAAAAAATGCAGTTCAACTACAAAGCAAAAAAACTCAGCGGAGAAATTGTTGAAGGCGTCATCGATGCCGACAGCCGCCGCTTGGTCATCAACAAACTACAAAAGATGCAGGTGTTCCCGATTTCGGTGCAAGAGTCTGGAGCAGGCAAAGGCTTGCAGCGTGAGGTGAACTTGCAAATTCTCCAGCGCGTTGGGTTGGCCGATATCATGACCTTCAGCCGCCAAATGAGCGACCTGCTCCGCGCCGGCCTGCCGTTGGTGCGTTGTTTGGATGTTATCTCGCAGCAGACGCCCAACCCCAAAATGCAGGAAGTCATCAAAAACCTGCGCAACGATGTCCAAACCGGAATGGCCTTCTCGGACGCGATGAAGAAACACAAAAAAGTCTTCTCCAACCTCTACCACAGCATGGTGCGCGCCGGAGAAGCGGGCGGGATGCTTGATCTGGTCATGGAACGCCTCGCAACCTTTTTGGAAAACGAACACGAAACCCGCAGCAAAATCATATCCGCCATGACCTATCCGGCGTTTATGGTCATGGTTTGCTTTTTCGTTATGGTCATCTTATTTACCGTGGTTGTCCCTAACTTTCAGGTTATGTTTGCTGATATCGATATGGCGCTGCCCATCGCCACGCAGGTATTGTTGGGTCTGAGTGAGGTGCTCAGCAATTGGTGGTGGGCATTGTTGATCGGCTTAATCGGGGGAGGATTCATGTTACGCCATTATCTGAAAACCGAAAACGGAAAGCTGCAGTTTGACCGCGCGATGCTTCAGTTACCTCTGTTGGGCGAGATGATAAAAAAGCGTGAAATCGCCAAATTCAGCCGGACGCTGGGCACGTTGTTGGGCAACGGTGTCGCGATTCTTAACGCGCTTGCCATCACCGAACAGGTCATCTCCAACCAGGTGTTAAAAAACGATATCAAAGGATTTGCCGACAGCATTAAAGAAGGGGTCAAACTCTCCGACCGCATGGCGCAAAGCAGTTTGTTCCCCCCGGTCGCCATCAACATGGTCGCCGTGGGTGAAGAAACCGGCAGTTTGGAAATCACGCTTGAACGGGTCGCCGATACGTTTGAATCGGAAACCGACCGCGTCATCAAAACCATCACCACCATCATCGAACCGGTGATGATTGTCGTGATGGCGGTCATTGTCGGGTTTATCGTCTTCGCGATGATTATGCCCATCTTTCAACTCAGTCAAAATATTTAAGCAGGGATTAGGGATGAGAGAACTCAAAACTCAAAAAGGGTAATACATAAAATCAACATGGAGGAACAATCATGAAACATCGAAAAAACCAACACAAAAAAGGATTTACGCTGGTGGAACTGCTGCTTGTGGTTACCATCATTGGGATCCTGGCGGGAGCGGTCTTGATGAACTTCCGCGGCCAGACGGACAAAGCCAAAACCGCGCGCGCCAAAGCCGATATCCAAAACTTCGAAACCATGCTGAACTTATATGAGATGGACATTGGCGATTACCCCACAACCGATGAAGGTCTGAATGCCTTGTTTGAAGACCCCGGCATCGAAGGCTGGAACGGACCCTACGCGCGTAGAAGTGCCTTCCGCGACCCGTGGGGCAACGATTACGTCTATCAATACCCCGGCTCCAAAGGCATTAACTACGACCTCTTCTCCCCCGGCAAAGACAGCCAAGAAGGCACCGAAGACGACGTCGGCAACTGGGATGAAGAAGAGTATTAAATGATGTTACGCAATCCATGATTGACGATTGCTTGAAAAATGGTTTTTGTTGTGAG
>CAYVAZ010000400.1:3213-4210 GCA_964449065.1 uncultured bacterium | reverse complement strand
TGAGCGTTTAACCCCCACCTAGCCTCCCCCATTGCATTGGGGGAGGAATGAGAAAATCGATTCGATTACTTGAAAATGCACTTCATATCGCTGACCTGTTAATTTCTAAGAATGGTATATGAAGAATAAAACTTCGATTATCTTAGACACCAGCGTCATGGTAGCCGCGCTCTTCGGCAGCAGGGCCAAAGAAATCCTCAACGGGTGGGAACGTGGGTCGATACAACTTTGCTATTCCCAACCGGTCTTAAAAGAATACCAACACATCATCGGCAAGATTCCGCCGCTGCGAAAAAAAGCCCAGCGCTTCTTTACACAGATGCAACAAAGCCCGCATACTATATTCATCAAAAAGCCCGCTTCACTGCGGATAAAAATTGACGACCCGGATGACAAGAAGTTTATTGAATGCGCGGTCGCGGCAAAGGCGGAAGCGATTGTCTCGTTGGATGCGCATTTGCTCGACATCGGGGAATATGACGGAATACCCATACTGCGGCCGGTTCCATTTTTAAAGCGGTGGCAGTCATGATTTCGTTTTTAGGGTGCTTCGGTCCCCCTCCCCCATTAATCAAGGGGACAACAACTTAGAATTATGGATACAGACACAATCTCTTTAACACGCGAACATCAAGAACAGCGCGAAAACAACGCGTTGGCTGTATACGCCTGCCATGCCAACCGCACGCAGGGAAGGCGGCATCCGGAAGCGGAGCATTCGTTCCGCACATGTTACCAGCGTGACCGCGACCGGATCATCCATTCGACCGCGTTCCGGCGATTGAACGGCAAGACGCAGGTGTTTGTGACCCACATCAGCGATCATTACCGCACGCGGTTAACGCACACGCTGGAAGTGGCGCAGATCGCCCGCACCATTGCGAGGATGCTGGCGCTGAACGAAGATTTAAGCGAAGCGGTGGCGCTGGCGCATGATATCGGGCACCCGCCCTTCGGCCATGCGGGAGAACGGACGCTGAACGAACTGATGACGGAT
>CAYVAZ010000400.1:0-3203 GCA_964449065.1 uncultured bacterium | reverse complement strand
CGGCGGTTTTGAACACAACCGCCAGGCGCTGCGGATGGTCGATTTGCTGGAAACACGCTACCCCGATTTTGCCGGGCTCAACCTCACCGCGGAAACCCGCCGGGGGATATTGAAGAAGAAGCAGCATGATTTGGAATCCATCCCCGGTCTCGCGAAGACACTGCCGTTGGAAGCGCAGGTAATGGATATCGCCGATGAGATTTCATACACCACCCATGACTTGGATGACGGGATTGAATCGGGGCTGATTTTGCTGCGTTCGATTGAAGAAGTACCGCTGTGGAAAGATGCCATTCAAGCCGTGCGCGGGAAGTATCCCAAGATGGATGAGAAGCGCATCCGTTCGCAGGTTTTGCAGCGGTTGATCAATGAGCAGGTAAACGATGTGGTAAATGAAACCCGCAAGCGCTTAGCGGCACAGAACAATATGCCCAGTGATGATACGGTGGCATTCAGTGAAGAACTGGCTTCCAAGATTAAGCTTGTGCATGAATATCTATTTGCCAACTTGTACCGGCATCCGCGGGTGATGCGGTCGAACTCACGCTCGACGCTGATTGTGCAGCGTCTATTTGAACACTACTGCAACCATCCCAAGCAGATGTCCCAGTCGTACCAAGACCGCATCGAAACCGAAGGCCTCGAACGCAGCGTGGCCGATTTCATCGCAGGCATGACCGACCGCTATGCGGAAATAGACAGCAAGGAAATTTTTGGGGTGTAGTTCTTGTTACGTTTGAGACTGGTTACAATTAAGATTTTGACATTTTAAATGAAATACTGTATGCTTTGAATATGAAAACCGATACCATTTTCTCCAACGGTCTTTTCTTGGCGGTCACCTTTTTGCCGGCTATCTATCTGGCTGAATATGCCGTGGCCGACAAAATACACTTATCCCTATGCATGATAGTTGCCGCTATAATCATACTGGCTCTTGAATACAAATTTGGCAAAGAGTTTAAAAAGCAATGGCGGCTTTGGTTGTTTGATGATTCACAAAAGAGATGGAAGAAATCACTAGCCCTGCTGATTGTTTTGGCTCCACAGTTTTTACTTTTTTACTTCTTCTTTACCATACTAACAAACACCAATGAAGAATTAATTTCTTATGTGGTGTTTCTGTGTTTCGCAACAACGCATATTGCGATGTTTATGGTATTGCGTGTTTTTATTGACACCTTCGTCAAGCGGTATGAAAAACTTACGAGCCTTGTTGAGTATTCGGCGGTTCTTGCCATGTCTATCCCATTGGTATCAATCGCGCTGTTTTTTCATTTTGCATGGATGTACACTGGTTTGGTAACGGTCGAGTTATTTCTGCAATCGTTTCTCTATTTTTTGGTTAGCAGCGCTTTGGCTTTGGTGTTTACTGCCTATACGATTTATTTTGTGCCGAAAGAGGTTCCTATCCAAGAAAAAGATGTTCAATCGTTCTTATACAATCCCGCATTGCATGAAGCCGAACTGAACCGAATACATAAATATCTTGAAGTCAAACGGTCTTGATGGGTTGCGCGATCGCCTGCCACACAAAAGCCATAAGCCATCTCGCGTTTAAGATTCGAGTTGGTTTACCGCTTCTTCAGTAGAGGGATAGTGCTCAAAAAGTTCCGTCAGGCGGGTAATCTCCAGCATGTGCTGAATCTTTTCATCCAAGGTTCCGCTGATGAAAAAGCGGGTTCCGCTGCTTTCAGAGAGTTGAATGGCCTCGACCAAAGTCGCCAGGCCGGAACTATCAATGTAATTGACTTGATCCAAATCCACGATCATGCCTTTTATCTTTTTCTTAAACGCCATCGTTATGGCCTCGCGCAGTTTGGGAGAGTGCACGGAATTGATCGAGCCGCTGACCTCAATGACCACGGCCCCGCCTTCTTCGCGCACATTAAAATTCATTTCAAAATGATTCACAACCGCCCTCCCATACGACTAAAGCCAAATTCTACGATTGGATACTATATCAAAAAGCGCTTATAACACAAACCTTACACTACCCGGTGGGATACGTTTTCACCATATCGTAATAATGCCGCATGGTGATGGATTGATAATCCTGAAACAGCCCGCGGAGTTTGCGGGGCACACTGCGCAATCCGGTATAGTGGATGAGATGCTGTTTGAACGGCAATGAAAGCGGGGGATGGTTGGGCACGAATTCCCAGGGGTGCATATAAATAACAAGCGGATAGCCCTCCCGCGCAAACCGGCGGCGCGCCCAGAGAAGATACCAATCCGGCAGGATGCGCAAGGTGCCGCCCCCGCCAACCGGGAAGCGTTTGCCGAACATTTCAATTGTTGACGGTGGGATTTCAAGAAGGTCGTGGAGTCTGTAGGGAAACCGGGGGGCGCCTGGTTCGCCATAAAGATAAGTGCTGTGTGGATTGATGGAAGAATCGTACTTGATGCCGTGCTGTTTCAGCGTTTCAAACTGCCAGGCATGGCGGCTGTCCAATGAAAACGCCGGGGCGCGGTGGCCTATGATTTCCGCGGTGGGGACGGCGGCTTTCAATACTTCAATACTCTTTTGGAGCGATTTCGCAAATTCGGGTTGATCCATCCTGTTGATGTACTTGTGAGTATAGGTATGCGTGCCGATTTCATGACCATCCTCATACGTCCAACGCACGATCTCAGGGTAGCGTTCAGCCAGCCAGCCGACAAAGAAAAACGTGGCTTTGACATTGTATTGATCCAGCAAAGCCAGGCAGTTTTTCATCCCTTCATGAATGGCGGATGGATAGCGTTCCCAGTCATCAAACGGGATGCTTTCGGGGCTCATGAAGTAGTCCTCGACGTCGATAGAGAAGGCGGCGGTAGGGGTGTAGAGATTGGGTGGCGGGATTTGGTATTGGATATTCATTCTTTCTTCAATCCCCACAAAGTTGTGTAGGGGCAGATTGCAATGTGCCCCTAGTAGTCTGTCAATCAAAAAATGACGGCTGGCTAACTCCGTTGTCCCCCCCTTGTTAAGGGGGGCTAGGGGGGATCGAAGCACGCTTCCAACTACGCAAAATCCCCCGGAGCCTACGGCTCCACCCCCTTATGCAAGGGGGTATAACACTGCGCTAACGCTTGTAAATGACTGATTCCAACCTTGAATGGCTCTAAGGGTTCTTCACAACCCCCTCTGTGTCTCCCCCAAACTTGCTGATCTTTCCCCAAAAGTTTTTTTGAAATTGAACAATTGTTCACTAGCTTTA
>CAYVAZ010000399.1:0-4214 GCA_964449065.1 uncultured bacterium | reverse complement strand
CTAAGTACATGACAAAAATTTACAACATTTGACAAATTCATCTATATTATTGGAAAACAGAACATTTGAAAGATATGTTAACCCGTATTTAAAAATACTTTTTGCTTTTCTTCCATGCTTTTTAGTCTTGATCGGTTTAAGTTCATTCAGGTAATCTCCGATTTTATATGCCCAGACAAAAGCAACCAAAACTAAAGCAAAGAGCTTATTTATTCGGTCCAAATCTGTTAAATGCGTGTCTTCAATATTGAAGCCACTTGTTTTCAATGCTTTAAATGCAGATTCAATCTGCCAGCGTTCTTTGTATAATGAACCAGCCCTGTCGGGCTTGCTAAACGAAGCAATGATCTGAAGTTCTGGTATCCCCTGTTTGTTTCTGACCCTGGAAGCGGATAAATAACAAAGTTGACCGCCAATATAGACTATCCGCCTATAGAACCAGAATTGATTAATATTTAAATGATTGAATAACCATGAAGCCTTTACCCTGTGACCATTTCCAGGGATATCAATCCAAAAGTTCTCCCGGATACGAATATGATATTTTATCCTGTTAATATTCAGATATTCCAGCCATTGGTCACCCACAAACTCCCTGTCAGCAGTCAGACATTCGATGGTATCCAATCCAAACAGGTTACTATAACGTTGCATCAGTTCTATTCGCTCCCTGGTAGACGAGTTCCCGAATTTTGGCATCATTGTATACAGGACTGGGAATGCAACACCTTGATATACAATGGCAAGGACAAGGATATTAATGTCGGTGGCTCCAAACTTCCAATTCGTTCTGTCTAAAGCCAGGCGATAGGGTGGCTTATGAGGTAACATGGTAAAAATGAACCGTGCTATAATATTAGTATCCAGTACGTATTCTGCCATAAATCGTTGAATTCTACGCAAAGATGAATCAACTTTTACTGACGAATCAAAGCTAACTGCCAGTTTTTCAAAGCATACAGTTTGAACCTTGCATAAAGCAGAGATAAATAAGCCAAAGAACTTTATTCGGGCTAAATTGAAATCATTCCCGAATGTCTGTGTTAATGTTGAGAATAAAATGCTAATTTTACTCTCAACCCTGGTGTTCATGTATCCAAGAGTCATACTTAGTCGTTTTCTCTTTAAGATACTGAATATCAGGGTTTTAAACTATATATTTAACCATAACTTATCAAGAAGTTATTAACATATATTATTGATATTCAATTAGTTATTAATTTTTGTCATGTACTAAAGGCATTGAATTAATAGTTGCCAGGGAATATTGACGCCTTGATAAGTTTGATCTAAATGATGAGCATTTTAAAATGTTCAGATTCGATGGAATTGATTTTGCTATTATCAGCCTCATTAAACCTAAGAATAATTTAGTTTTTATTTAAACCAAGTACATAAAAAAACTATGTAAATTTATTTCTCTAAGAAAACTATTTAATAACTATTTAGAATGAATCGCTACACCATACACTGTTTATGTATCTTTAATTGTCTTATTATTCTTTCATTGAATGCACAAAATGATTATTCCATATCCTGGAAAAAGACATTTGGAGGAACAAATCATGATGAAGCAAGAGCCATCAGGCAGACAAATGATGGAGGATTTATAATTGCAAATTATTCCCTTTCATCTGATGGAGACGTTTCAGGTAATTATGGGAGTTATGATTACTGGGTTTTTAAATTAAATTCTCAGGGTCAGATAGAATGGGAGCAAAACTTTGGCGGGTCCGGATCGGATCTGGTTAAGGATATCTACCAGACAACCGATGGAGGATATTTTTTAGTTGGGAAAGGTGGCTCGGACGATGGTGATGTCTCCGGTAGCCATGGTAGCTCTGAATATTGGGTGCTTAAATTAACAGAACAGGGTAATATCAGCTGGCAGAAATCTTACGGTGGCTCCGGCGGAGATTATTGCAGATCTGTGAAGCAGACCTCAGATAGAGGGTACATCATATGTGGGGATAGTGGTTCTGATGACGGTGATGTATCCGGTAATCATGGAAGTGATGATATATGGCTGGTAAAAACAGATGCTTCCGGAAATATAGAATGGCAGTATTGTTATGGAGGATCTGATCCTGAAAATGGTTGGGTGGTTATCCAAACCTCTGACGGGGGCTTTGTAGCAGGGGGAGAGACCCTATCTTCTGATGGAATGGTGGAAAATAACCATGGAAATGCAGATGCATGGATCTTTAAGGTAGATGCCAATGGCAATTTGCTATGGCAGCGTTGCTTAGGAGGATCAGCCATGGACGGTTTGAATAAGGTTATTGAAACCCGCGATGGTAGCTTGCTGCTGGCATGTTATACAGAATCTTCCAATGGGGATGTTAGTCATAATCATGGGGGTGAAGATTACTGGATAGTGAAAATGGATCAGCTGGGAAACATCCTCTGGGAAAAAACCTATGGAGGATCATTATATGAGGATCCCTGGTCCATAACGGAATTGTATAATGGGAATTTCATGATTAACGGCAGAACCAGTTCAAACGACGGAGATATTTCCGACCATCACGGAGGTTCCGATTTTTGGCTGATTGAAATCGATGCTGCAGGAAATCTGGTATGGGAATCAACTTTTGGCGGTTCTCAGGACGATAAGGGCATGACAGTAATTCAAAACACTGACCAATCTATTATGATCTCGGGAGAAACCTGGTCAAATGACGTGGATGTAAGTGGGAATAAAGGGTTAGCCGATTCCTGGGTGGTTAAACTGACAAGAACAGGACAGGAGCAGGAACCAACCCAAACTGCAGTTCCTCTGCTGAATACAACATATAGTATTTTTCTGATTCTCTTGATACTATTAATGGGAATAATAATGCTTAAGAGTCATCCTCAGGGTGGGATGAAGGTATAATTGGGTTTTCCAAAATCGCAAGGCTTCTACCGTCGAGATAACTGTACCTTTTGATTAAGCGAAAAAGGTTAAGTTTCGTGGACAAAATATAGAATACTTATTTATGATCTAAAAAAACAGGAGAAAATAGCGAATCAGAGGCTTGAGTATTTTCTTGAACTATTTATGGTGAGATAGTTTTTATCTTTTAGGAAGGTAACGAATACCATAAAAGTATGTCTGGTGGAAAATGTCAAATCCCAAATACCTATCGGAACTGATCAACCCTTAACAAGATTGGTCCAATGAATGGGTAGGACTTTTATTAGTTTTAAAGAGACTGCCAATTCCAGTCGACTTTTAGTGAGGATGGTTTTTCATCATCTAATCTATTGCTCTGTGAATTGACGCATTAAGCATAATGCTACATGGAATTGAAAATAAGCCCAAAACTTTTTGGAAAATGAATCGGGCTTACTCTGAACTTTGATCAGTCTACTCCTTCATCTTTTCAATCATCGCTTTGGCATTTTCATTCATAGGATCCAGTTCAAGCGATTTCTTGTAGTATTTTGTAGCTTGTGCTTTATCCCCCATGGTCATGTACCCTTCGGCCAGACTGTCCCAGGTATTGGATGCCTCAGGATAGAGTTCTGTATTTAGCTGAAATACTTTGAGGGCATCATCCACTCGCCCGTTTCTAAGTAATTGATAGCCTTGCCAGTTTATTTCAAACTCATTATTGAATTCTGAATAATCGAATGAGCTGGTATACACATCTGTAAGTGAAACAATTTTCCATTTACCACCTTCTTTTTTCAGCAGATAATCTGATTTCTTGGTAAATGTTTTATCCTCGCCAAACAAAAACATAGTTTCCTCGGAGCTAACTTTAGCGGTAGCTACCTCACCCATTACTACTATGTTAAAATCATTGCCCAGCTTAATCCGCGGCGATTCCCCCTCGCCTTCCATATACTCCTTTGTACTTGCTGCAATAGAGTCCCACGATTCTGAGGATTCCATAAAGAGAGAATTAATAAAAGTTGAACTGGCATAGGGTTCATGTACCCAATATTTTGACCAGGTATCAAAATCTCTATCAACAAATGCGTTGATTTCACCGGAAATAGTTTCTTTAATCGCTTGTTTGTCATCACCGGCAGCAGTGGAGGTCAGGAAAAAGCCAAAGGCCAGAAGGAACTGAAAAATAATACTTTTCATCATTTAAAATTTTAAGGTTTATGGACTCAAATTACGACATGGTTTAATGCGCGAATTTGAATTAGCCATAAAGTATTAGATGAATTTTGATTAACAAACAAGTAAGCCCTTATCCTGCAATGCCTTAAACTTT
>CAYVAZ010000398.1:0-4229 GCA_964449065.1 uncultured bacterium | reverse complement strand
TATCTAATAGGACACCAGATGTTTTGAGTGTAAATAGTATGCCCTCTTTACTATAATATAATGGAACACATTTATCCTCTAGGTATTTTTTTATATAATCATATTGTTCTAATTTCAGAAAAAACAATGTTTATTCAACTGAGTTTGTTATTTCATTTATTATTACTGCATCGGATGGAATTTTCCATGTATTAATGAGTGCATCAACATGATCCTGATCATGCTGTACATCAGTCAATTCATAAAGTAACTTAACTATGTTATTATCTTTATGATTTATAGTTTTATAAGAATGATGATGTGCATATTTTATACCAGGAAGACTCTCACTATAAAATGATTTCCAAGTATCAGTATGATCATCAGCTCGTTCTACAATTATTTCTTTACCTAAACCATCTTTATTCACAGTGATATCAATAGAATTAGCTCCAGGCTTACTATAAGAAATCACTAATTCATCATTTTCATTTAGTTTTGTTGTATAACTACCTTCTTTTAAAAAAGTGTCATTAGTTAGCCATGCGTTTATTGGACGCAAACTAAACTCTTTTTCAATTTGTGTGAATAAGTAGTCTATAACTAATATACTTCCAAAACTTGGAAATTCAGATAGCTTACATGTTTTGTTTTCTGGTCTATATTCATGAAATACACTACCGTCCCAATAATATGAAATTGGAACATTATGAAATATCTCTCTAGGCGGCTTTCCCTCACCTAGAAAATCTTCTGGTATTTTTCTTGAATAATTCCCTTTTATCAAAAAAGTATTTTCATCGACTGCAAATTCATACACTTCCTGTGGATATGTTTCATCTTTATCAATATATTGAATTTTAATAATCCCTGAACAAGGAAGTAATGACGCTTGATTATTTATTGAATTCCTAACTTCTGATAATATTTCAGAAGAACAAACATTAGCAACCACGATTTGCAGTAGCATAATTGTACACATTAATTCTAATGACTTTTTCATAATCAAATCCTTTCTTATTATCAATAACATATCGTCTATTTTTTATGATTCAGTTCTAATACATTTGAAAGTACCATGGCATCCTACCCAACCAGGCGTTAAACATGCGGCACCACCTTCACCAAAAAATTTAAAGCAATTTCCCTTTTCTATACATACAGCAGGATTATTTTGCCAGTCGTCATCATAAATGCAATGAAGATTGTCGTCTGTTGTAGTTTCACATATTGCATAAGTAGATAATTGCCTTCCTCTTGCTATACAATTTCCATTACCCTGCATGTCAGTAGAACATTCATCGTCACAATAACTCGGCATTGAATCACATTCAGGACTTGTTAATGCTGAAGAATTACAAAATGTTCCAGCACCAGCATCTATTTCACCTGAAAAAGCATTCTCTAACGAAAAGATCCCACACATTGTACATAAATGAATTATTATTAAACAACTTACACATACAATCAATACATTTTTCATAGTTCTGCTACTTATAATTTAATGATCTTTCATTTAACCCTTTTATCAGTATTTGATGTTTAACTTAGCACTAAAAATCCTATCCTGTCAATACAAAATCCTCAAAACCACCCCATTTGTGACATACGTATGTCACACTTTTTTCTATTTGAGTATGGAATAGCCGTTTTTTGTACGCTCGATCCTGATTCCTGCCTCTTCCAGGCCGTCAAAATCCCGGTAAATCTACCTCTTGTTACAGCCAAACCTAATGCTGAACTTGCTCGGGTTCCATTAGTCCGGAACTTCCCTCAGCAGACAACATCTTCAATCTGCCTCAGTTTTTTCATCAACCCTCTTACTATATAGATCGTTTGAGCGGACAAAAACCCTAAAATTATTTTAATATTTTTTCATTTTTTGTTTTGCAAGATAGATAATGTTTTCCACCTGCTTCACCGTAAGTCCTGTCTCTTCAGCGATTTGCTGATAGGTTTTGTTTTCACAATACAACTGCATCACCGCTTTCTCCCGCTGCGGCAGCAATGCGATTTCTTCCCATAGCAGGGACAGCATTTGCTTTTTCTCCAACTCATCGAAGGGTGAAGGGGCGTGGGTTGGGGTTTCCGGCAGCGTCTCTACAAAATCCACTTGTTTCTGCTCCCGTATATTCTTACGAATCCAATCGACCATCTTTGCCGTGTACTGTATTTCTTAAATAGGCCTGAAACGCCCCCGGGCGGCTGAACTCCGGATTGCGGTTATATATCGTATCGAACGCCTCCTGAACAATTTGTTTCGCGGTTGCTTTGTCCCGGATTGTTTGGCGCGCAAAATGCACTTCCCCATCAAACAGGTCCATCATCATTTGATAAAACATATCTTGATTTCCCCGCGGCATCCAAGCGATCACTGGGTGGGCGGTCTCGTGATATTCCCGCAGTTCTTCATGATAGGCATCCTGCCAGGGTTTGCCTTGAGACACGCAGCGTTCATAAATCCGCACGATCTCCCGCAGCCCGTCCTCCCAAAACGGCTTTTTCATCAGCAGCATCCGGCGCGCTTCGCACTCGCTTGCCAGTTCCTTTGTCCAATAGGCGGTGAACAGAATTTGCGGCGTTTGCGGGAACACAATCCGGTATGCATCGGCCAATTCCAAGCCGTTCTTTTCGGCAAAGCGGTAATCGAACATCATCAAATCCGCTTGGTGGGTTTGCACAGTTTGTTCCAGGTCGGATACCGTTTCCGCGTGAACAACGCGGTAGCTCTCTTTCCCCAATATGCAGGAAATACATTTCCCGATAGGTGCTCCATAATCGTTCGCAACCAAGACTTGAAACGCCATGAGATTTTGTCCTTAACTGAGCAACGGTGTTATGCAGGAGCATTCATACTACCATAATATATATCAATAGACAAAATCTGTAAATTAAAAGGTAAAACGTGAGCTATTTTGGGTATGTTTAGGAAGTATTCATTGGATATGCCGAATCCAGCACAGCACGGAAGGCTTCATCCGCCTGTACGGCCTGCCGACACGGATCGAAAGCATGGTGCGGCGGGGGATGTAATTTTTAAATATTGCTTGTAATTGGAGAATCTTTCAGAGATTTTGCCATGATCTGATCTCCAATTCGAAGATAGCAGTTCGCCAGTTTGTCTTTTAGTGCAGGTCTTAATGGTTCAATAGCCTGAACTCTTTTTATGAATGAAATTGTTTCATAAAAAAATCCGTGTTCAATCATATTATCTACATACACATTTATTACGACCTCTTCATTTTCATTTAATTCATTATCTTTAAGAGCACGTAAAGCCGATTTGGCAGATTCATTTAAAACGTTAATCATATCTTGATTAAGCCAACTGTATTGTTCAAAAAAAGAAGGTGAAGATAGAATAATAGAAGCAACTTCAATTTCATTATCTTGAAGTACGCTAATTTCATTCAATTCATAGAACTGTTGAACGTTTTGAATATTGGATGGATTTTCGGGAGTATCTTTCAAATAGATTGTGGTGTTTCCGTTATCAAAAACCCGTTGCCATTCAGATTCATACTCAAACAAGTTGGTTTGAAATGCCTTGTTCGGCACCATTGCGATTTGAAGGTCGGCCTCATCAATTATACTGTAAACCGTGATTGGATCTCTTTGAATTTTGTAAACGACAACATCCACTAAATCTGGAGAGTATAAATCCAGCCGTATATCACATAAGGGTCTGCATTGAGGATACATCTTAAACGCCAATTCACCGCCCCACATATGAGATAGAAACACATTCCCTTCTATTCCGGCATCCTGCAAAAAGCGTATCGCGTACGATGGCTGTTGAAACTCATGACGATGAAACCGCCTTTGATCAAACGTAAAGATACCAAGCAAAACCAATGGCAAAATATAAGCCAACTGCTTACCCAAGCGGTTCGCCGTAATTGACCGGTCCCATTTCATCGCTGAAAACCATCCCGCGATCATGGGAAAAAGCAGTATCCACATCCACATAAACCGCATGGATGATATCGACATCCAAATGATAAATGCTGTAACAGCCAATACAGGCAGGGAGATTCTGTTTTTCTTTGAAAATATTCCAATGGATAAATGGATCAGCAATATAGAGACAAAGATCAGATAGATTCCATCAATTTGCCAAGATACTGCAAACGGATTAGACGCGCGCCACTCACTGGCATAGGAAGTGAAGTCATTTCGCTGTATAAACGGAACATAGGTAACTTTAGGGAGTCAGCGTATCGCTAAGTCTAGAGGGCGGAGGGGGATAG
>CAYVAZ010000397.1:0-4236 GCA_964449065.1 uncultured bacterium | reverse complement strand
CAAAGGTATCCAACCCGGTGGCGTCTATTGTAAACGATGCGCGCAAGTCATAACGCAGCCCGTCAGTGTCTTCAACAACAAGCCCTTTTACCACACCATCTTCTTCCATTAGTTCTCGCGCGGCATGGCCCATGCGTACTTCCGCGCCCTTTTCAACCGCGTTATCCAACAGCATTTGGTCAAATTCATCCCGTGTGACCTGATAGGTTTGCGATGAGGGATGATCGTTGTGTTTAAAGAAATAAAATGGTTCCGATACATTCCCTTGCGTGGATACAAACTGTACGCTAAGTTTTTTTACAAACGCCGATTTATTGAGTTTTTCAATCATCCCCAACCGGTTGAGTGTATAATACGTGTAAGGAATCAACGATTCGCCAACGTGATACCGGGGAAATGGCCTTTTTTCCAACACACAAACCCGCCAGCCCATTTCGGCCAACAATGCCGCTGAAGTTGATCCAGCAGGACCTGCACCAATCACGATTGCATCATAATTCGCTTCCATCATAATTCCTTTCTGTACCGATTTAAGATTTCTAATGGGGGAAGCACCTCAACCACATCCGCCAGGGTGTTCCCATTCGCGTATTTAAGCGTGTTACATCTTCCATACAGCACTGGAAAATCATTAAATTCAAATGCTCTTTGAAGTATATCATCGGATGTGACTTGAAAGTATCCACTCGGGCTGCTTTGGTGCTGTAAATTTTGCTCGTTCAAAATGCCGCCCAGCGGTTTTTTGCCTTCACGCACCATATCACGTACTGGCGGTTCCATGAGAGATATATCAATCTTGATTGCACCAAATTCAACCGGAACACGAGTTTCAACCAAATGCAGGATGACTTCCCGTTTTATGGTCAAATGTTCTTCTTCCATATCCAGTACCTCCAACTCGATATCTTCACCAAAAAAATCGATAAGAGTTGGGGTCATATCCCTATCATGAACCAACAATTGACGGGCGGGTTCGGGCATACGGCTGCCGTCCAGCATTTTAATTTCCGGAAACACATGCTGGGTGGATTGATAAAAATACTGTAATGGAGCGAGAATATCGACTCCATTCAACAAAATCTGCATCGGCAACCTTTCGCTTCCGTCAAATAATCCTTAATCCAGCCGTATTATATCTTTCTTGCCTTCTACTATTCACTCGTCACATGTCACTCGTCACTGCTTTTAAGTGTAGCGGGCATCTTGATGCTCCGGCAAAAAGAAATGCGGAAGCCAAGAGTCGATTTCCAACATGCCTTTATCGCTCAAATGAATGACTTTTCCTTCGATATACAATACGCCCTCTTGACGCAGTTGCGCCAACGGCGCCGCAAAGAGGTCTAAAATATTTACACCGTATTTGGATTCGAAATAGGTTGTATCCAAATTGCTGAGTTTCAACTGCAAAATAAACTCGCGAATCATCGCCTCTTCACGTGAAAGCGTATACGAGCGCCGCAACGGAAACTTTCCGGCCTGCACATCCTCAATATACGGTACAAAGTCTTTTTGATTTTGGAAATGGGTGGAATGAATATGGGAGAAAGAAGATACCCCCAAGCTCAAAAGATCAGCATCGTGCCACAGCATATCGCGGTACAAAAACTTATCGTGGGTGTCTTTATGCACGGCGGAATATCCGCTGGTGATGCGGTAGCCTTTTTTTTCAAATTCCGCAAACGCTTCATCCACCCAGCGGCGTTTGGTTTCCCAATCCGCCACCGGCGCTACGTCGCTGCCTTCATTCTTCATATTTTGATAGATGGTGGTATTAAACGGGACTTCCATCTGATAGATAGTGATAATTTCCGGTTCCATCTCAATCGCGGTTTCCACGTTTTTCTGCCAGTTTTCTTCTGTTTCACCAATCATCCCGGCAATCAAATCGATATTGATTTGTGGAAAGTTCAACGCCTTGGCATCTTCGTAGCGGGAATAAATTTCTTCCGACCGGTGCGCGCGGCCGTTGAGTTCTAAAATTTCATCCTTAAAGTTTTCCACGCCAAAGCTCAAACGGGTTACCCCGATATCGCGAATGACTTTTAATTTATCACCGGAAAGCGTACCGGGTTCGCATTCAAACGTGACTTCTTCCGCTTCATCCCAAGACCATTGTTCTTTGAGATTTCCAACCAACTCGTTCAATTGTTTTGTCGAAATGTAGGACGGTGTTCCCCCGCCGAAATAAACAAATTTCGGTTTGCGGCCGCCGATGAATGGTTTGCCTGCATAGAATGACATTTCTTTTTGCAGCGCATCGATGTAGGTGCGAATGTCCTTCGCGTTTTTATCGGTATACACTTTAAAATAACAAAAGTGGCAGCGTTTGCGGCAAAACGGGATATGCATATACAGCCCAATGGGTTTATCTTCTTGCGGGGGCCGCTGGATCGCATCAAGCACATCCGGGTTGTTTTCTTCCGACCAAAACGAAAAGGGCGGGTAGTTCGAGACAAAATAACTGCCTACCGTTGTCTTTTTATCTTTTGTCTCTGGTTTGTTCGGAATCGCTGTCGTCGCCATAATGATCTCCTCTATAAAAAATTAGTCGTTATCGCAGGTGAAATGTTTCGTTAGAACGGAAAGAAGCAAGATATCAGGGCTTGCGCCCGAAAAGATACACGGTTCCGTCTTCCGCGCCGATAACGACTTTGCCATCCGAAACCGCCGGTGAGGTTAACACGGCAGCGCCGATTTCATAACTCCATTTCTCTTCCCCGTCTTCCAAACCAACGCGATACAACCGTCCATCGGCAGAGCCAAATAGCACATCGTTCCCGATTACTACAGGCGAGCTGTCCACCTGCCCGCGGGTGCGGAACTGCCATTTTGCTTCTCCGGTCAATTTATCCACGCAATGCATATAGCGGTCGCGTCCGCCGAACACGGCATATTGATCTGTTATCGCGGCGGATGAATAAAACGGAAAGCGCCTGTAGGTATAATCCCAAACGCGTTCCAATTTGTTGATATCCACACACATAAATTCATTGCCGTAATTGCCGACATACGCCTTGCCGCCGGTATAGGCCATCGACGCGATAATGTAAGCACCGGTATCAAACTCCGATACGCTCGTTCCATCTTTTACATCAATCACATAAATAAACGCGTCGCATCCGCCCACAATGGCTTTGCCGTCACTAATGGCGGGTGAACCGTTGATGTAATTATTGGAGAGAAAATCCCATTTTTTTTCGCCGGATTCTGAATCCACGCAATAGAGCGAACCGTCATAGCTGCCGAACACGATCCAGGTTCCTTCTCCGGATAAAGCGGGTGTCCAATTCGCGGATCCCATAACTTCCGCCATGGTTTCAAACTTCCATATTTCTTTGCCGGTTTCCGCGTCCAAACAATACAAATACCCGTCATTGGAACCGACATACAACTTATCGTTCAACAGCATAGGCGGGGCTTCGACAAAATCATCTGTTTTGAACGACCATACTTTTTCGCCGGTTTCAAAATCCAGCGCGTACACATGCTGATCCGTTGAGCCGATGTAGACATTGCCTTTGCCGATTACCGCCGACGAGTTGGTGATCATATCTTCGGTTTTAAATGTCCACAGCAGTTCCAGATTGTCCGGAAGGGTGCCTTCCGCAATGCCCAGCTGCTCTTGCCCGCCGCGGAACATATTCCAATCCGCGCGGACAAGCGGAGTGGCTGCCAGAAACAAGATGAAATAGATCGATAGAAATTTTTTGTTCATAGTAAATTAATTATACCGAATTTTAAGGTTTTTGAAAATTATAACACGTTTGGATTTTCGTTTTAGAAGGCGTTGGAATAGATTGACACGAAGTCCTGCTCAGTGAGCGGGCGGGGATTGAAGTTGCCCGTCCACTGCTTTGCCGCTTGCTGTGCCAGTGAGGGGATATCCGCTTCCGGGATGTGGAATTCGCTCAGCCGGGTTTTCATATCCGCTTGATGCATCAAATCAAGCCAAAACCGAATGATGCTTTCAACCGCTTGCTCATCACGGTCGGTTGACAGCGCCAGTTCACACCGGACGGCGAGTTTTTTATAGGTTGATGCAATCTCAGGAACCCGCGCGTTGAACCGCATTACATGTGGAATCATCAGTCCCACCGCCTGCCCATGTACTGTATCGTATTTGGCCGTTAACGGATTTGCCATCGCGTGTGCAGCACCCAACATGCTGTTTTCAATCGCCGTTCCGGCATAGGCTGCCGCGATCAGCATATTCGCGCGGGCTTCTTCATCCGCTTC
>CAYVAZ010000396.1:0-4239 GCA_964449065.1 uncultured bacterium | reverse complement strand
CCCTCATCTCTTATCTTCTCCCAAAGGGAGAAGACGATAGACACTGCGTTTGACTGAGAATAGTTGGCTCACAACAAAAACCATTTTTCAAGCAATCGTCAATCATGGATTGCGTAACATCAGTTAAGAAATTGGCGACCTCCCAAAATCCGCAGTCAACGATTCATAAAAAACGCAAAAAAAAGCTCAAGAAAAAATAAGTATGATGACGGGTTAAGGTATTCAAATCCAAGCCGATAGTGTTGATCATAAGCGTCTCGGAAACGGAAATGCCGTACGGGCGCGAGGGTGATGAGTCGGATTTATTACCATTGGTATATCGGTGAGTTTCGATGGATTACCGCAATCTCTTTCCTTTGCTGAGACGTTGCGCCGCGAGAACTTCACCGGATTTAAATGGTAGCATTCCACCTCCAATAACATGGTTCCACACATTGGAAGAAACCTCCGCGATCGGTTTCGGCTCATTCTCCACGTGCGCGCTTTGGCAGAAATCGATGATATTATGGACGAGAAAGCACCCATGGATAGAACCCCTTATAACGAAAGGGCGGATTACCGCGAGGTCGAAGCCGATTTCCGGAGCCGTCTCGAGTCGCTTGTGCCCAACGAACTGGCCGATCGGATTGAAACCATTTTGAAACGGCGCGAAAAAGAGTATTTAAAGAATACCGAGAACAAACGCAACACCGGTTCGTAAGTCAACCGCAGGTTTTTACTCGTTTTCCTTCTCGCGCGCGGCTTGGGATAGCCATTGTTGATCGGCGGTCGAATCCATCCATCGCCCTTCGAATTCAAGTATCCGGTTAGAAAAATTGCGCTCTGACCCAAGGCCAGAACGCAATCCGTTTAGTCTGCTCGCTCGTGTAGAACTAATCGCGTTTTTTGTACCCGCCGCTGCGGCTGCCGACGCTGCCGCCACTGCCGGCTTCCTTTTCATCCATTTGGTTCCAGCGGACCTTGGTTTTCGGCGAAGGCATCACGGTCGCCACCGCGTGCTTATACACCAGGTACTGCTCTTCTCTCTCGTCGTTCACCAAGATGACGGTGAAGTTGTCAAACGCGGAAACCTTCCCATGCAAATCCGAACCGTCCACCAAATGCACGGTCAACGCAATTTTTTCACGCCGTGCCTGATTCAAAAAACTGTCTTGCACATTCATTACATTCTTCATTTGGATTCAAAGACCCCCTCACTTCGTTCGGTCATACATTTCAGAATAAACACGCGGTTTATAATACAAATGTAATGGTAATTTTCTTCTGGTTGACTAGTATAGCACACTTAACACGATTTCACCATATTTGCAAGCACTCTTCAACAATTTCTTTTGCCGGTTTGTCCGCCCCGCAGTCCACCCAATGCAGCGGAAATTGATGCCGAAACCAAGTCATCTGCCGTTTTGCATAACGGGATGTATTCCGTGCCGTCCATTCAACCGCCTGTTCCAAGGATATCTCCCCTTGTATGTATTTTCTACATTCTTTATATCCCAACGCCTGCATGGCGGTTAGCGATTCATCCAACCCCAAACTCATGAGCCATTCCGTCTCCTCGATCAGCCCGTTCTTATACATCCAAGCGCTGCGCTGTTGGATTCGCTCACGGATGGCCTCCCGCGGCCAACGCAATCCAACAAACACGGTGTTTTCCATCCACGGCTTTCGCGGCTGGCTTTCTTTTAATACGGAGAGCGGTTTGCCCGTTTGGTAATAAATTTCCAACCCCCGCAAAACCCGCCGGCTGTCGTTGGGATGCAATTCCAGGGCTGTGTTTGGATCAATCGCTTGCAGTTCACGATACACCGCCTCGTTGCCTCGTTTTTTCAGCCGCTCATACAACCGGTTCCGCAAATTCGGGTCCGGTCTTGGAGTCGAAATAAATCCCTCCAACAATGCCCGAAAATACAATCCCGTCCCGCCGCACAACAGCAACGGGGCGCCGCGCCGCCATGCCTCCTCCAACACCGGTTCCATCATTTCCGTATACCGGTCCGCGCTAAACCATGTATCCGGATTCACCAAATCCAGCCCATAATGCCGCACACACCGCTGTTCTTCTTTTGTCGGTTTCGCGGTACCGATATCCAATCCCCGGTAGACCTGCATCGAATCCACACTGACGATTTCCACGCCTTTCCGCTCTGCCAGCTGCAAGGCCAATTGGGTTTTCCCCGAAGCGGTCGGCCCGGCGATGGCACAAAAGAATGCGGAACTGTGAGGATTGAGTTGAAGAATCATTCGGTTATGTTATTCTGCCAGCGGATTAGAATGTATAAAGGCATAGCGTGGAAAATCTGACGATCGAACGTAATCTTTGATTCCTTTATTCGTATACGAATAGTACAATTATCGTGAAGTAAAAGGTTAAACTATTGTGACTACCACATTCGCGGCACAAGCACTGCCTAAACATCAGCAAGAAACAATGCAGCGCGCGGAAGCGGCCGGGGTGAACCTGCAGCGCCTGCCCAAACACATCGCGGTGATTATGGACGGCAACGGCCGCTGGGCGAAGATGGCGAACAAACCGCGCATCGAAGGACACCGCGCCGGCATCAAATCGGTGCGCGAAATCGTGCGTGTCTGCCGCCGTTTGGAAATCCGCCAACTCACTCTTTATGCTTTCTCTTCCGAAAACTGGAAGCGCCCCCAAGCCGAAGTCAACGCTTTAATGATCTTGTTGTGCAACTTTCTGAACCGTGAAATCCGCGAGATGAAAGACAACGGCATCCGTCTGGAAACCATCGGCCATACGCATGAACTTCCCCGCGCCGTTATCAAAGCGTTGGAGAAAGCCAAATCCGCCACCGCGGACGGCGAAACCATGCAGTTGTCTCTCGCGTTATCTTACGGCGGCAGACAGGAAATCGTCGATGCCGCCCGCCGGATTTCCCAAGCCTCCCAAAGTGGACAGATTACACCCGACGACATTAATGACGAACTCTTTGAACGCTATCTTGATACCGCCGGATATCCTGAACTCGACCTGCTCATCCGCACCAGCGGCGAGGTACGGGTTTCTAACTTTCTACTCTGGCAAATCGCCTATTCCGAAATTTGGATCACCGATGTGCTCTGGCCCGACTTCCGCCAAGAGCACCTGTTTCGTGCCCTATGCAGTTTTCAAAACCGCCAGCGCCGCTTCGGCGGTGTGGATATTGACGGAGCGATATAACCTTGCACAACAGACGCATCATCACCGCGGGAATCATCATTCCTCTTCTTTTTTTATGTATCCTGTGGGAACACGGTCTATGGTGTTCTGTCCTTCTTGCTTGGATTTTCTTTGTCGGTGCCCGTGCGGAAATCGTTCCGCTCCTCAATTGCCAGCCCAATCGTTGTGTGACCATTTGGCAAAACGCGATGGCGCTGCTGTTTATATACAGCACCGCCGCCTTTCACGAAAACCTGCTGATTTCGGCCGCCCTGCTGTTTTTATTTGGAAGCAGCATCATCAGTATGAGAACCTCACTCAAAGGCTTTCGCATGGAAATGGCCGCTCACAGCATTACCATGGTCTATTTGTTAATTCCCTTGGCCTGTCTGATCTATTTACGCAAACTGCCCTATGGCTCATCGTACTTATTCTTCGTGCTTGCCGTGACCTGTTTTACCGACACCGGAGGCTATTATGGCGGAAAGGTATTCGGCAAACACAAAATGAGCCCGGTTATCAGCCCCAACAAAACCTGGGAAGGCGCTTTGGCCGGAGCCGTAACCGCGATGTTTGTGATTGTTATCGTGGGGGTCGTCTACCAACTCCAAACCGGTTCCCCATTCCTATTCCGTCCGGTGTTCGGTGACCTGCCTCTATGGTTAACCTGCATCATGCTGGCGGGATTCACCTTGATTATGTCGATCCTGGGGCAAATCGGTGATTTGTGTGAATCCGCCATTAAACGAGACGCGAACGTCAAAGATTCCGGCTCCAACTTCTCCGGCCATGGTGGTTATCTGGATATGATCGACGCCGCTTTATGGATTGCCCCAGCCCTGGTTTTGTTCCTGCTTGTTTTCCACTCCGCCCGTTGGCAAAGTCTCGGCATTATCCCCGATGAACTGAATTATTAGCTGAAGTGATGTCCGCGTTTTTCAACCGCGAATGCACGCGAATTCACGTGAATAACGACGGGGGCATACTCAGATATTAGAGTTTCATATCAGTTTTATTTTGGATTATCGGGGAAGGATAGCGTGCCGCTGGCTCGGCGGGAGCCTCGCCCTCCCAGGGCTTGT
>CAYVAZ010000395.1:0-4242 GCA_964449065.1 uncultured bacterium | reverse complement strand
TGAGAAAATCGATTCGATTTTTTGAATATGCACTTCATATCGCTGACCTGTTACAGTGAAAGAAGGTACGCAAATGGTGATTGATTTCTGCTAAAAAGAGAAAAGTACTAGTACAGTGTCAACGATTAAATGACGGGTATCGATCCCCCCTACCCCCCTTATCAAGGGGGCAACAACGGATAACCAGCCGTCATTTTTTGATTGACAGACTACTAGACCAAATTTTCTATGTCAAACGCAAGGTCTATCGTCTTCATCTTCCCTCTCTCTGTGGGCGAGAGCGATAAATAAAGCGAATGATACGAAAAACGAACGTATCAAAAACAACCGCATTTCATTAGGAATGGATAGCGTACGCTAAAAATGTTTTACCTACCAGATGGAATATACTATAATACTGTAGATTAAAATAATGAGGGATTTGCATGGAGTGCGTTGTCAATAAAGAGGAATTGTTAAACCGGGTTGGATATGACGCGGAATTGCTGCAGGAAGTGATCGATTTGTTTTACGCGGAGTATCCGTCACATATCAAAAAAATTCGCGCGGCACTGCATGACAACAATGCCGAAAAGGTCGCGAACGCCGCGCATACCTTAAAAGGCTCGCTATCCAACTTTGCCTGCCCATCCGCCTTTGACACCGCTTATGCATTGGAACGGACCGGAAAAAATAACCGCCTTGATCAAACCGAAGCGGCTATCGTAAAATTGGATGAAGAAGTCAACCAACTCAGGCCCGTATTGGAAACCATTCAAAAGGAACTCTCTTCTTGAAGATACTTGTGGTCGAAGCCAGCATGATTACGCAAAAACTAATGGAACGTAACCTTACGGAGTGGGGATACGAGGTCATCAGTTGCATGGATGAACTGCAGTCGAAAGAGGTGCTGCTGTCAAACGACTGCCCCCGTCTAGCGTTAATCGACTGGAGCTTGCCCGAAATTAACGGCTTGGAACTTTGCCGCATGGTGCGCAGCCGCAACCGGGACTCATACATCTTTACCATATTGTTAACAGCGAAAGATAAGCCGGAAGACATTGTTCAGGGACTGAATGCAGGGGCGGACGATTATATTGTCAAACCGTTCAATCCGCAGGAATTGCGGGTTCGCCTTCGTACCGGCGAGCGGATCATTCAGTTGCAAAACGACTTAATCAAAGCGCGGGAACAACTGCAGCAATCGGCGATTACCGATTCGCTAACAGGCTTGTTTAACCGACGGGCGTTTTTCGCCCACATTCAGCAAGAAATCCTACGCTCCAAGCGCAAGGAGTGTCCATTGGGATTGATCATGCTGGATATAGATAACTTTAAAACCATTAACGACACTTACGGTCATATAAGCGGTGATCATATACTGCGGGAAGCGGCGCGGCGGATAAAAGACTCGATTCGCGAATACGACATTGCAGGACGCTATGGAGGCGAAGAATTTTTGGTGCAAGCGCCTGACTGTGATGAAAGCTGTACCCGAACGATCGCAGAACGGATACGCATTCATTTTCAAGAACAGCCATTTGTAACAGCAAATAACAGCATCCCCATTACGATCAGTGCAGGGTATATGGCGGCGCAGGGGAAAATCTTTGATTTGCCTTTCGATAAACTCTTGCATCATATTGATCGTGCATTATACCAAGCAAAAAGAAAGGGAAGAAACCGGGTGGAAAGCGCAGGAGAATTGGAGGTTTAAATCGTACCTACAGCGTCCCGCCACATCACCCTACAGGCTGCATCACGCTATCTTACACCATTTGCGATTCAGAATCTCCGGTTCAATGGGGTGGGGTGACCATGAGGGACCCCTATCAAATTAAAATAGGGAATCACTCACTTGCTCATTGCAACGTGGTATAAGCAGCGTTATTTTTTTTGAACAAACACATTCCCATCCCAGATGTATCCATCTTCTTGAAATTCAGGAAAGCGGGATGTGCCGGGAATGTTGTTTTCCAGCAGCCAGCGTACAAAGCGGCCTTTGATGTATTTGCCTTGGTGACCGGCAGGAACTTTTTTGCCGGTTTTGATGGTCACAAACTCAACGGCAATTCCCTGCTCGTATGCCACCGCTTTTTTGTGAGACTGCGGCAACAGATCAATGACAAACAACTTCTTTAACCGCTCTTTTATTTCCGGCAGCCATAGTTTCGCGGCATCCAATTTATCGATTTTCAGTTTGTAGTTGGGGATCCGCTCATCCGCGCGGATTAAGCCGAATAGAGCGGAAACAAAATACACCCGCTGCTTGCAAAGCTGCTTCTTTTGAAGGCTGGGATAATCCAACCCCTGAAAAACCACGCCGGAATAGCGTTCGATGGCCGGCATCGTCGGTGACTTCAAGACGTTGCGGTTTGCTTCGATTGCCTTCTGGCAGGCCTCTCCTTTTACGCCATATAATTTTTCATATTCACCATCAAAATTTTCGATCCGCTTCAAGAGTGTTTTGGTGTTGGGATGAACAGACGACAATAAGGGGTGCAGACCCCCTTCGGTTTTCCCCTCGGATGGCGGAAGAAGAATGACTGTTTTTTTCATTCGTTTTCCGGTACTTTTTTTAGATCCAAAGCCATAATAATTTTGTGATCTTTGCGGGGAAATTCATCCATCAACGCTTTTAAATCTTTGGGGGATTTGCGAACCTTTCCAATTTTGTATTTGCCTTTGTATTCCCATTCATACGAATTTTTCGTGCTGACAAAAATAGGAATCGAAGTTTTCTCTTCAATCCACTGGTTGGCCAGCACCGAATTGCGTTTGGGGTGTTTGCTTTGGGAATTGGATATGGTTTGCCAGACAAACACGGTATCCGGCGCTAAGGGTTGGATGAAACGGTTAAAATGGGCGCCGACAATATTGTTTTTGTTGTGAATCAAAAATCCTTTTTGATTCCCCCCCAAATAATTGTGAACATCTTTCAATAAATAATAATTCCCTTCCACTAATACTGCCATTTTACTTCATCCTTTTTCAGAAATGTGTTAAAATTAAGATTGTATCAAAGAATTATACTTTTACAATGTAAAAAGAATCCGCACATCATCCGAACACATGTCTCGATATGCGACATATGAATGGACGGTATTTATTATAAATGAGTATTAGTGTTAACTGGGGGAAATACCCGTAGATTATCACTTTTATGAAATAGTTTTAATGCAAACGCAATTTTTATAGGAGCAATACTAATGAAAAAACGGTCCTTCGCACAAAACGGCCAAGCGGTACCGGAAATTGGATTGGGTGCATGGCAGCTTGGTGGCGATTGGGGAGATATTGATGAAGCAACCTCTTTCAACATTTTGAATGCGGCCGTCGAATCCGGCTTAACCTTTTTTGATACAGCAGATGTATATGGCGCAGGCAGAAGTGAGACCCTCATCGGAAAATTTATACGGGATTGTTCCGAAAATATTTTTATCGCGACCAAACTGGGACGTTTCCCCAATCCCGGATTGCCGGACAATATCAGTGAACAGAATTTCCGGCGCTTTACCGAAGCCTCTCTCAAACGCTTGGGGGTAGAAGCGCTGGATTTAACTCAGTTGCACTGCATTCCCACTGAATTCATGAAGCAAGGCGAAGTATTCGATTGGCTGCGGAAATTGAAGCAAGAGGGCAAAATTAAACGGTTTGGCGCCAGTGTGGAATCGATGGATGAAGCAAAAATATGCATGAAACAAGAAGGCTTGGCCTCGTTGCAAATCATCTTCAACATCTTTCGGCAAAAACCGATTGACACCGTTTTTGCTGAAGCCCGTCACAAAGGCATTTCCCTTATCATCCGTCTGCCGCTCGCCAGCGGGTTGTTGGGCGGCCGCTACACCAACGAAACCACATTCGCGAAAAATGACCACCGCAACTTCAACCGCGACGGCCGGATGTTTAACGTGGGCGAAACCTTCGCGGGGATGAAATTCGAACACGGCCTTGCAGCGGTAGAGGCCGTCCGCCCGCTTGTGCCCGAGGGAATGACCATGCCGCAAATGGCGCTGCGGTGGATTCTCGATCATGACGCGGTAACCACCATCATCCCCGGCGCACGCAGGCCGGAGCAGACGAAAACCAATGCCGCGGCATCGGTTTTGCCACCACTATCCGAAGAACTCCATCAACAGTTAAAAGTGATTTATCAAGAAAAAGCCAAACCGTACATTCGGGGACCGTATTAACGAAAAGAATTATCTTAACTGATGTTACGCAATCCATGATTGTCTATTGCTTGAAAAATGGTTTTTGTTG
>CAYVAZ010000394.1:0-4252 GCA_964449065.1 uncultured bacterium | reverse complement strand
GCGTCATAGGGAGCAACCGCTCTCTTCACCCTCATCTCTTATCTTTTCCCAAAGGGAGAAGACGATAGACCTTGCGTTTAATTTAGACAATTTGGTCTATAACAAAATTCTCTGCAGTCAATCATCATTTGCGTATCTTCACTTTCTTAAACTCAGGTTGGAAATACGTTCTAGCAAGCCTTATCGTGTTAGCCTTGCGCTATATCCCTCAAGGCCTTTTTTGAGGGTTCGGAGCTCGACACTTATCACTTTTTTTATGTCTATCGTTTTTCCAAACCAGAAATGCCCTGTGATTAAGAATCGATCATTGTAATCATGATCAATGAACATCCGTTCACTTTTTGGCATGGGAGTTGCAGTCTCATATTTCGAGCAGTTTTAGACTACGAAATTTGGAGTGGAACTATGAAAACAGAACCGATGGAAAAACAGCCCCCGGAGTGGGAGGAGCAGTTGAAGGATGTGACCAAAGAAATGGATCATCATGAATATCCATTCGAACCGAATTTTTTAAACCGTATGCAGGAACTCAGCGGTGAAAACCCCATCGGACAGGTGCGGGATATCTTCAGCGATGCGGATTGGCTGGCGAAAATAGCGGAACTGAAATCTGTCGTGCGCAAAAAAATGAGCGGCGTACGGCGCAACTGTATGCTGATGATGCTTTCGACTGGAGAGGATTGTCAGAGAATCGCAACAAAACTGCGTGTGTCATACTCAACCGTAAAACGGCATATTGAAGCGGGGAATAAAATCCTGAAAGACCATTATGCATCCAATCCGCATGGCGAGTTTCCTTCCAAGCAGGGCGAACGGCCGGTGGTAAAGACGTGTATATTTCCATTGGATACCGACGCGGAAAAGCGGGAATTCCAGCGCTTTGTGAACCGGCATGTGACGACACATATTGCCTATTCGGCTGATCAACGCTTTCGCGAAGCGCTGGTAGTGTATTTGAAGGGGGCGAAGGCGTCGCGGTATTTATCCAGTGTTGAGTGACAAGTGATGAAAGGAAGTAAATGCAACCGCGAATGCATACTAATGCAGCAAAATCAGTAGGGGCACATTGCAATGTGCCCTTACTCTTTGACGATCCGCTCCCCTTTTAATATCGGTACAAGCGTTGATGTATCCAACTCTGCGCATAGGGGCAGATCATCCGCTAACCCTACGCCGGCGAGGTAGCGGGCATGAGAGAAGGTGGGCAAGGATTGTTTGAGGTTGGCGTGATAGGCTTGATACAGAATTTGGGCGGAAACAGCGGCATCGCTGCATTCGAAATGGCGGGAATCATTCGCGGCCAATTCTTCGATGATACCGCCGAGGCAGACGGTGTCTTCCAGGCAAAAGAATCCTTCTTTGCCGGACGCGGCCAATAAAATATCATTGTCGTGCTGGATATGCGGAACCAAAGCTTGCGCGACAGATTTGCGGTTTAAGAACGCCGCGATGAAGACAGCGGACGCGGATTTGACTTGATTCAGCGCTTTGGTGCCGTTGGTGGTCAGATGGATGATGGTTTTGCCCGCAACGTTTTCGGGTGTAAATTCACGGGGAGAATTACCGAGATCAAAGCCGGGGATTTTGAGGCCGCCGCGTTCTCCGCAGATGAGAACCGGTTTTCCTGCATCCTTCATTTGCAAATGCAGATTGCGGGCGTCTTCTTCGGCGGCTTGCGGCAGAATGGCATCAGCCCCGTTGGTGAGGGCGGTAACCATGACGGTGGTGGCGCGCAAAATATCGGCGACAACAACGATGGTCTTGTCCATCCGGCGGTCGCGCAGTTCCTGCCAGGTGAAAGCGAGATCGATCATGTGTAAGATACCTTTTTATTGGATGGGTTGATTGAATCCTTTAATGGATTGGATTCAAGTCTTAAGATAGTTTAAAACCAGTGATAAATGACGAGTGGTTAGTGACCGGTAAAACAAATCTCTCGTCATTTGTTACTCATCACGAGTCACTCGATTTACTATGATACCTTTAAAGTTGGATTTGCAGAATTTTTTGTCGTACGGCGAGCAGGTGGATCCGTTGGATTTCACCACCTTCAAACTCGCGTGTTTGAGCGGAAAGAACGGGCACGGAAAATCGGCGCTGCTGGATGCCATAACCTGGGCGGTTTGGGGAGAAGCGCGCAAGGCGGATTTCAGCCGCACGCCCGACTCGGACCTGTTGCGCCTGAATGCCGATGAGATGACGGTGGAGTTCACCTTCTTGTTGAACGGGCATGAATACACCGTCACGCGCGGCTTCAAGCGCGGCAAAAAACAAGGCAAGAGCACGCTGGAGTTTTCAGTGCGAGATTCGGATGAAGGAAAATCCCGCTTGCTCACCGGCAGCAGCAAGAAGGAAACACAGAAGCGCATCATTGAAACCGTCGGGCTGGATTACCGCACCTTTGTGAATTCATCGTTCTTAAAGCAGGGCAAATCGGATGAGTTTACCCGCCAGTCTCCCAAAGACCGCAAAGAAATCCTCACCAACATCATGGGCTTGGGATATTACGAGCAACTGCTGGAAGCAGTGAAAGTAGAATTGGGCGCCCAGAAATCAGAAAATGAGGCGATTCACCAGCGTATCGGCAGCATCGAAGAAGAACTGAAGGAAGAGCAATCGTTTTTAGAGAAAGAAGAAGAACTAAAGAAGTCGCTGGCCGCCAAAGAGCATGAACTCAATCAACTCTATGAGCAAGAAACCAAGGTGCAGGATGAGCTCAACCGCCTGCGCCTGGAAAAGGAACGCGCCGACGGGTGGAAACGGGAAAAGGATTCGCTGGAACAGCGCAAGCAGGAATACAGCAAACGCCGCAAAGATTTGCAGAAAGAATATGATGGCGCAAACCAGTTGATTGACCGCGAACGGGAAATTGAAAGCAACTTTAAGCGGTATGAAGAAATCAATGAGGCGCTGAAAGCATTTCTCGATACCGAATCGCAATGCCGGAAGTTGGAAGATACCAAAAGCAAGGTTCAAAAGCGGATCGATGAGAAACGCTCAGATCTGCGCGAAAAGCTGGCGGGGTTGCAATCGGAAGAAAAGCAGATCAACACCGCAATCGGTGAATGCAAACAGTGGATCGGGAAAGAGCCGGAAATCACCAAGCAATATCAAGCGTATGAGCGGATCGTTCAAGAAGAAAAGAAATTAAGCGAATCAAAACCCGCTTTCGATCAGCTGCAATCCAAGATCACCGAGGCCGAAAAGCAAATCGAGCAGGCGCGTCAGCAATTGATGAATAAGCAGTCGGAACTGCGCGGGCAAACCCAGCCCCTGCCTGCTTTGCAAAAAGAAATTGAATCCATCAAGCAAAAACAAAAAGAACTAAAAACGATGGAAGAGCAGTTAAAGGCCAAACAGGATGAGTTACAGACCTTGGAGCAAAAGGGGCAAGACACCCGCAGCCGGATGGAGCAATGCGCCGAAAAAGCCAAGCAAGCAAAAAAGGAATTGCAAAACACCCGCGATGTCATCCACCTGATTGAGCAGGGCAGTACGGAAGCGTGCCCCGTGTGCAAACAGCCGCTAAGCGAACACGCCCAAGATGATTTGAAGGGGCATTATCAGGAAGAAATCAAACGGCTTGAGAGTGAGATTGCATCCTTCACCAAACAGAGTGAATCCGCGAAAGAGGAACGCGAAACCCTTTTACAGCAACACAAAACGCGAAAAGAGCAGATGGAAGAATTACACAAGCGCATTGTGACCTACCAAAACGAGCGGGAAGGTCTCGCGAAAAAAGAGGAAGAGCAAAAGAGGCTGGAAGCGCTGAAGGAAGAACTTGACAGGATCGAAACGCAGCTGAAAGAAAACAACTTTGCACAAGATATCCGCAAGCAGTTCACAGGCTATCAACAAGAACTGAAGGCGCTGGAATATTCACCCGAACGGCACAGCGACCTGCAAAAGCAGATGCACGAGCAGCGGCAGGTTGAGAATGATTGGAAAACCCTGCACGAGATGAAGGCGAAAGAATCGCAGTTGAGTGAGCGTCTCAAGACGGTTCAGCAAGAAATTCAAACCAAGCAGACATCCTTGTCTCAGAATGATTTTTGTAAAAATGAGCAAGAAGAAATCAAAACACTGGATGAACGGATTGCGCCGCTGCTGAAAGAGTTGGAGAAACGCAAGTCGTTGTATGATGAACAGGCGAAGTTGAAAAACGCCCCTGCCGAACACAATCAACTGAACCACGCCAAAACCCGCCAGCCCGCCATTCAAAGCGAATTGGATGACATTCAAAAACGCATGA
>CAYVAZ010000393.1:0-4272 GCA_964449065.1 uncultured bacterium | reverse complement strand
CGACGCAAGGAGGACAGAGGGGGTGCGAAGAGAACCATAAACCATAAAGATTCAATCGGTTTTAAAGAAGTTTTTTCCTTGGCAATCAAACGAAGCAATCTGTTAAGCTGTTTTGATTTTGGTGAACAATCCAAATAGGAAGTGGTATAACCACCAGGCGGGAGAAGTGCATGAGATTGCTGAAGCGTATCATTCGGGTATCACATTTGACCGAACCGATATCGAGCGGATAATCAACACCAACATCAACGTGATGTGGAAGGGGAATCAAGAGAATCCAAAGTGGCGGAACTCGAACTACGCGGTTGAAGTCGCCGCGTTGCGTAGACCCAACGGATTATCTATTGAAGCAACAGTCAGACTTGTTTGTGTTCCAGCCAAATTTCAATTTCGCTGATTTCATTGCAATCCAATATCATAACCGCTAACTCTTCTAATGCGGTAATGGATAATTGCTGAATCTGTTCGAGTAAAGAAGGTTCAATATTCCCAAATTTACGCTGCATTTGTCTGGTTATTGCAATTGCTAACCCTAACTGTTGGCCTTCTTGTCTGCCTTCTTGCCTGCCTTCTTGCAGAATTTCTTGGTAGATGACGGATTCGCGCATGATATCCTCTTTAAATGTTTGATGGATGAGCGCCGCATCATATCGCAATCCTGCCAGAATTTGCGCGCATCCTGAAATCAACGTTCTTTCGTCTTTATTATCTATGGTTTTGATTGTTTCGGCAACCCGGTTTAGCAATTGTTCGGGATCACCGGTTTTGGTTAAGACCGCTAACGGATACAAGGCGGTATCTTGCAGCAGCCAGTCCACATTCATTTCCCACAAGCGCACGATATGAAAGGGATGCACGGTTTGATCGAAACGAAATTCATTCGGGAGAGAGCGTGCGGCGGGGGAGTCTTTCAGCAGGACGATTCCCTGCACAACCGGCAGCCGGTATTTCCGGTGAAGGCGCACCCAATGATCCAGCATCCGCAGCGGGATGGGTGGTTGACTGGATTCCACATTCACGTGAAATTCCACGTGCAAAATCCGGTCTTGGGTTTGCAGGAAAATTACCGAGTCAGCCCGGATGGGTTCCAGGCTCAATTCCTGCTCCAATACCCTAACCGGCGCGGAAATTCCTTTGACCATCCACGACGCGTACTGCTGCGGAAACTGCTTGCATAAAAGTTTGCATACGTTGTCGTAATCCATTTTATAAAATCTACCGGAGATACGATAAGATTGGAACTATATCATAAAAGATAGAAGCCGGGAACAGAATCGTTGCTGAAGGATTTACTATTTACCCCTGTATATTTACATTCCTTTACGGTTACCCAAAACCGAAACCGCCTATAAAGTAATAGAATAACCACTGACAGAGGATTTTCCATGCAACTCTTCATCATAACCACACTCATCTTGTTAACTTCTTTCAACATCACCCATGCACAACCATCTGCGGATGACCTGCTGCAAAGCCGCATGCGCACCCCGCTGCTGCAAGACGATGATACCATTACCGGAGAAGGGCAGTGCTGGCACGCGGCGTACAATATGGATAACTTCATGAATGATTACCGCCGCACAAATGATATCACCTATCTGGATGCGGCGGTCAAGTATTACAATGCCCTTATCAAACGGATGCATACATCTCCGGATGGCTACAAAGGCTGGGTGGGGCCGTATATTTATGACAAAGAATTTATCTGCGACGTTCATATCGGCGATGCGATTCTCATCAATCCCATGCTTGATTTCAGCGAAACTGTGCTGAAACATGATGGTCTTGAAATCAAGAACGCATATCAAAACAAAGCGAATGAATACCTGCAATTGGCGAAGAAGCATCTGATCGAAAAATGGCATGAGCGCGGCACGTGGCATGAAGACGGGCCTTACGGAGCCTATAAAGCGTGGGATCAATACATGACCGCCGGTGACCTTACCGCGTGGCGCCCGCTTCCGGCGAGACGGTCGAATCTAACTCTTCCTTTCAATAAGCAAAACTCAATGGGTATTGCCTGCCTGCGCATTTACCGCATTACCGGAGACGAACGCTACCGCGATGAAGCGCTGAAAATCTTTAACTACTTGAAAAGCCGCTTTTGCCTGTATAAGAATCATTACATTTGGAACTATTGGGAACCGTTTGGTGAGTGGGATCTGAAACCCGGCTCAACCCATGAACTGCGGCATTGGGTCAATGTGCATCCCTACCGCAACTACCAGGCGGGAGAAGTGCATGAAATCGCCGAAGCATATCAGTCCGGCATTACATTCGACAAAACCGATATTGAACGGATCATCAACACCAACATCAACGTGATGTGGATCGGGGATCAAGAGAATCCAAAGTGGCGGAACTCGAACTACGCGGTTGAAGTCGCCGCGTTGGGAGAGCCTTCGATCAAAGAGCCGCCGGGCGGACACTTTAGCGAACTTGCAGGTACACTCTGGACAGGACTGGCGGATTTCAGCCAAACAGCGCGGGAACTTTCCGGCAAAGCGTATGATTCACCCGTCCGCTTTGAACGGAAGTATGATGCGTTGCCGGTCACCGTCTTAGACCGCCCCTTCAACAGCACCAAGAACTTTATCATGGCGGCGGCCATGCCTAGCCATTTCAATGCAGGGGAAACCACAAACATCGTTTGCCAAACCAGAGTGAAAGGCACTATTGTCATTGAACTCTATTCTGCTGACGGCAAAATGAAGATCGCCGGTATCCGCAAGCAGGATCAAGAAGACAACGCGCGAATTTTAATTCACCAATGGGATACGGATGATATCCAACCCGGTGAATACCTCATCCGCTGGACATTAAATGGTGAGTATCGGGAGTTTCCAATACATATTAATTGAAACTCCGTGTTCTCCGTGCCTCTGTGGTGAAAAAGGATTATTCAATAAACGTCTTGGATATCGCGACATCATCGATATAGAGATGGTGCTCGGTTTGGGCGGTCCATTTGCCGCCTAAATATACGTTGATCCACACGTTTTCGATCTTTAACTTTTCATCGCTGCGAAAGCGGATGTCTGTTTTTTCGAAAACCACCTTGCCATCCACCCATGCTTTTAAGATTCCGTTCGCCTTGCCGACATCATTCATCTTGCCGTATTGCTGAATCGCATGCCAGCGGTTTTTCTCCAGACCTTCAAAGCCGCTTTCTTCCCACACCCAGCCGCTGCCGTATAGGCCTTTCATATCCATGTGATAACAATAGAAGCCGATGGGCGTTTTGCCGTTTTTCACCCCTTGAAACAGGCCCCGGGCCGACCAGCCGTCATCGCCGTGCACCGGGCGGCCTCCCCAGCCGGCGGTGCCGTAGGTGCCGGCGATACCGGGCAGTTTGCCGCCGCGTTCCGCCGACCAGTCATCCGCCATACGGATGAAGTAGCGAAAGTAAATTTCTTCCGGCTCAAAGCCAATCTGCTCTTTGAAGTCATATCCAAAGCTGGTGCCGTAATGGCCGTCTTTTTCCACACGGATTTTGAGGGCTTTGCCGCTGTGCGGTTTGAATTTCAGCGCGTCATCTTCTTCAACCAGACTGACATTGCGGGGCAGGTTCTCCACTCCCCAGGCGTTGTGCCAATCGGCATCTTCAAAATTGCAAGTGAAGATAGTATGGGCGGCTTGAGTACTATTAATATCTACAATACAAAATAAAAATGCAAATAGAAAAGAAAGATTGACGGTTTTCATATAATCTCCATAAAAGAATTGTAAATGGGTTGTGTCGTGATAATCCACCGGACGTTGTCAATAATCTCTATTACTTTAATATAACACATAAACCTCGATTTACACGTATCATGCGAATCCTGCCTACAAGGAGCATTTGAATTAAGGGTACCTATCTTTATTGCCGAAGCAAATGAGATATCGGCTTTTTTGATCACGGTATGGGATTTTTCGATGGCTTCACAGTACGAGATGCAGGCTGGACTCCAGCACGGTGAATCCGCTTTCCGGATCCGGACGCAGGATGATGTTGTATTGTGAGTGAGCCATGCTGTGCATGTTCATGTACGGTATGGCGGAGGAGAGGCGGTTTTCATTATAGAGGATCATATCGAACTTCGGACATCCCATGGGTTGAAAGTAAAAGAACTCAGTAAAGCGGAAGATTTGGTAAGAGAACATCAAAATCTAATCTGAGAGAAGTGGAATGAACACATTAATAGATGCAGCTATTTCAGCGGTTCATCAAAACGGGTAACAGTTTAGCCGATTGAAGAAAATATGCTTTCTACCCCTTTACAACCCAAG
>CAYVAZ010000392.1:2152-4283 GCA_964449065.1 uncultured bacterium | reverse complement strand
TTGATTTCTGATGCAAAATAGATTCCATCATTCAGCCGTGCCCAGTACAACGGCTTTTCCCCAAAGGGATCGCGTACCAGCAATAACGATTGATTGGATTTGTTCCACAACGCAAAGGCAAACATACCATCAAAACGGTGTAAGCAGTCTTCTCCCCACTGTTGATAGGCGGCTAGAATCACTTCTGTATCCGATTCGGTGTAAAACGCGTGGCCAAGTGAAATCAGTTCCTGCTTTAATTCAATGTAATTGTAGATTTCTCCATTGAAGGTGAGTACAAGATTATCCCGAACCATCGGCTGGCTGCTGCGTTGGTCTAAATCAATAATCGATAAACGGCGATGCGCAAGAAAGATTCCCGTCTCTTTCTCATACCACGCCCCTTCCCCATCCGGGCCGCGGTGAGCAAGAGTATTATTTGCTGATACCCCTTGATGGATGATATCATCATCAAGAGGATGGTTGAGATAGAATCCGAATATTCCACACATAGTATAATGTATCTGTTTAAGTAGGCTTCGCCCCTGTCAGCGGTATATTCCATACCGGACAAGAGAATTTAGAATTCAAAATATGAATTTAGAATAATGGATGTTTAAAAAAGGTCAACTGAAAATATGGGGATTGGGGAAAAAAATCTAATAAACCGGTATACTCTGATCGACCTGCTGAGCGTAGCCGTTCATCCCGCCGACCATGTTGTGAACTTTGGTAAAGCCGGATTGTATCAAAAATCCAGCAACGTTAGCACTGCGGCCGCCGCTTCGGCAAATACACACAATCTCATCGGCTGAATCGAGTTCATGCACTCGTTCAGGGACATCATTCATGGGAATATGAATAATGTTCGGCAGTTTGCTGATTTCCAGTTCGTGGTCTTCGCGAACATCCAGCAAGACCAGTTTATCTCCCTTATCGATACGTTCTTTTAACTCTGCAGGTGTGATATCAGAAAAGCTTCCGGACATGGTTTGTTCTTCCTCTCCTCTCGTAATTCCACAAAATTGTTGATAATCAATGAGTTTCGTAACGGTTGGATTTTTTCCACAAGCCGGGCAATCCGGATTCTTGCGAAGTTTGAGTTGACGCCATCTCATCTCCAGCGCGTCAAACAATTGCAGGCGGCCGATTAAGGGATCGCCAATTCCAAGAATTAACTTAACGGCTTCGGTTGCTTGAACCAGACCGATCAAACCCGGCAAAATGCCCAATACTCCACCCTCCGCACAACTCGGCACCATACCGGGCGGTGGAGGTTCCGGATACAAACAGCGGTAGCATGGCGCGTCCTCACCTGCGCAAAAGACAGTCGTCTGCCCTTCAAAGCGAAAGATGCTGCCATACACATTCGGCTTATTCAATAAAACACATGCATCATTTACGAGGTAGCGTGTGGGGAAATTATCGGTACCGTCAATAACCAAGTCATACTCTTTGATAATATCCAGGGCATTTTCAGAAGTCAATTGCGTGTTGTATGGAACAACATTCACTTCCGGATTGATCTTGTTGATCTTTTCGGTTGCCGATTCGATCTTGGGCTTACCTACATCATCGGTGAAATGAATTACTTGCCGATGCAGGTTTGTGTAATCCACCACATCAAAATCCACCAAACCCAACGTGCCAATTCCGGCAGCTGACAAATACAAAGCCAGTGGAGAGCCTAACCCTCCGGAACCGACTAACAGCACCTTTGAAGCTTTAAGTTTCAACTGCCCTTCTTTCGTTACTTCGGGCATAATGAGGTGGCGGCTGTAGCGCTGCACTTCTTCATGCGATAAGTCTATCGATTGCCAACGGTCTTCTGGAATAATGCTTTTCATAAACACATCTTCGTATCATATTTAATTTTTGTATTGCAGGGCATCCAATTCTAAATGAAATCAAGCAAAGGATGAAAATGATGCCTTAGATTTTCGTTAACATTTTATGGTTAAGAAAGTTTGTTCTGTAACCATACTTTAAAATCGTTCACATCATGGAACTCAAATATCAAATCCACAAGCTCTTCCAATTGGTTGGTAGGAAGCTGTTGAAGTTGTTCATATAGAGTTGACTCAACCGGACCGAATTTTCGTTGCAATAAACGGGTGATGATCGACAACTGTCCTTCTTGCCGTCCTTCTTG
>CAYVAZ010000392.1:0-2052 GCA_964449065.1 uncultured bacterium | reverse complement strand
TTCGTTGCAATAAACGGGTGATGATCGACAACTGTCCTTCTTGCCGTCCTTCTTGACGTCCTTCTTGCCGCCCTTCTAAGAGCCCTGCTTGCCGTCCTTCTTGTAGACCTTCTTGAAGAATTTCTTGGTAAATAACTGATTCACGCATAATTCCCTCTTTAAATACCTGATGAATTTGTTTTGCTTCATACCGCAAACCAGCCAGTATTTGCGTACAATTGGAAATCAAAGTTCGTTCATCAATATTATCTATCTTTTTTACCTGTTCAGCAACCCGGTTTAATAAGGCTTCTGGGTTTTTAGTTTTACACAATACTGCCAGAGGAAACAAAGCCTTATCCTTCAATAACCAGTCGGGTTCCTCTTCCCACACGCGTATGATATGAAACGAATGAAAAGTGTTCCCAAACTTGAATTCAGGTTTCAACACTCTCGCCGCCGGAGAATCCTTTAGCAATACAACCACTTGCACCACCGGAAGACCATAAAGTCGAAACAAGCGCACCCAATAATCCAACATCCGTAACGGAAGCGGAGGATTGCTGTTTCCCACGCCGAGTTGAAATTCCAGATGAAGTATCTGGTCTGCTGTCTGCAAGAAAATTACCGAATCAGCCCGAACCGGTTCAATGCTCAACTCCTGTTCCAACACGGTGACGGGAGTGGTTATATCTTTGACTGTCCAACTGGCATATTGGGTAGGGAACAATTTGCAAAGAAGCTTACAGACGTTGTCATATTCCATGATGAAATACCAGTCTCATACATTATCATACTTTTCTCTGAACCGGGAAATTTAGATGAATTTCTTTCTTAACATTACAACACCGGATTATTCTTACGAAATTCATCCATGAATTCCGCCAGTTTTTTCACACCTTCTTTTGGCATGGCATTATAGATGGAAGCCCGAATCCCTCCTACCGAACGGTGTCCTTTCAGTTCGGTTAAATCACGATCTATTGCTCCATCTAGAAAACGTTTTTGTATATCATCGGTGGGCATCCGCCAGGTCACGTTCATCAATGAGCGGCTGTCTTTATCTGCATGGCCGTCGAAATAGCCGTTGCTTTGATCAATGGCGTCATAAAGATATTGTGCTTTCTCTTGGTTAAGCCTATGTATGTTTTCCAGTCCGCCGATTTCATTTAGCAGCCACTTGGTGACCAGATTTACGATATAAACCGGAAATACTGGAGGCGTATTCAGCATTGAATCGTTTGCTGCAATCTCTTTGTAGTTCAATAGCATTGGGAGGTTATCCGGTACGCGTTCGAGCAAGTCTTCCCGGACAATCACTATACACACCCCGGAAGGCCCGGCGTTTTTCTGCGCTCCGGCATAGATCATTCCATATTTGTTGATATCAACCGGGCGGCTCAAGAAATCGGATGACATATCGCAAATCAGCGGAACGCCACTTGTTTCTGGTTCAGACCGAAATTCGACGCCCTGAATCGTTTCGTTTGAGGTGAAATGGACATAAGCCGCGTTGGAATCCAAGTCCAATTCTTCCTGCTTAGGTACGCAGACGAAGTTATCTTCTTTGCCGCTCCAGGCAAGACGGTGATTTCTCAGGTTGGCTGCTTCTTTCACGGCTTTTTCTCCCCATGAACCGGTTACGATGTAATCGGAAGATTGTGATTCATTTTGAAAGTTCATTGGTATCATCGCGAATTGCAGCGTTGCTCCGCCTTGGACAAATAGAATTTTATAGTTATCAGGTATCTGCAACAGTTTTTTTAAGTTTTCTTGAGTGGATGCAAACAAGTCTTTGCTGGTATGGGAACGGTGGCTGATTTCGAGGATGGATGCGCCTACGCCGGGTAAAGATAGCAAGTTTTCTTGTGCTTCTTGCAATACAGGCAGAGGCAATACTGCCGGGCCGGGAGAAAAATTGTAAACACGTTTTTCCATTGCGATAGATCCTTCATCTGTAAATACAAGTTCAAATCTTGCATAATCTTGCATAAAGTTAGAAAGTCTATCTTGAAGCGTAGTAGTTCATCAAGGCTGACATGATGGGTGATACCTTAACCATCCACATGAAAT
>CAYVAZ010000391.1:0-4283 GCA_964449065.1 uncultured bacterium | reverse complement strand
CCCCTCTGTCCTCCTTGCGTCGGACATCTCCCCCAAATGCTTTGGGGGAGACAATGCGTTGTTTTTCAGGTTGATTTCCTTCAGTCAATGACATTGCTCCCTACCCTCCTTAATAAGGGGGAAACAACGAGAAATTCTGTCTATCCAACTCTGAAACGCTCGCATGGGATGAACGAATCGAAGTAGCTCATACCCTTTGATAATTCATGGTGTTTCATTTTGTTTCTCACCGATCAAATTCGACGATTTGATAATCTCTACCGCCTCATCAATTGAATCGGTTACATGAAATAAGGTTATGTCCTCTTCGCTGATGTTTTTGTGTTCCAGCATCACTTCTTTGATCCAATCGATCAATCCAGACCAATAGGACCGCCCGAATAGGATGACAGGAAATGTCTTAATACGGTTTGTTTGGATTAAAGTTAACGATTCAAACAACTCATCCAGCGTTCCGTATCCTCCTGGAAAAATGACAAAGGCCACCGAATATTTCACCAGCATCACTTTGCGCGTAAAAAAATAATGGTAGTTGATCGTCATCGTAGTAAACGGATTCGGTTTTTGCTCCATCGGCAACTCAATATTCAATCCAATCGATATCCCGCCCGCTTCAAATGCCCCGCGGTTTGCTGCCTCCATAATACCCGGACCGCCCCCGGTTATGGTGGCAAAATTGAAGCCCGCGATTTCGGCCGCCAATTTCCGGGCGTTTTGATAATTCTCGTGATGCTCCTGGGTTCGGGCTGAACCAAAAATGGTTACAGCATACGGAAGTTTACTAAGGATCTCAAACGATTCCGCAAATTCAGCCATGATACGAAACACGCGCCAAACATCGTCAATTCCCATCGCGTCCACTAAATACTGATGCTGTTCATGGTCTTTTAATAATTCTTGAATCTCTTTAATATTGCCGGGTGTCTTCATCAACCTTTTTCACTTTCTGTATGTTTCTTAAATATTCCTGTAAATGAGTGTAAGATTATAGATATAAAGAGGACAGCAATCAGGGGGATGAGGTTCTGTATAGATGAATACAATTGTCTTGAAACAACATACAATCGGTGATGGCAACCCCTGCTTTATCATCGCCGAGGCCGGATTGAACCACAACGGAGACCCTTTGATCGCGCACCGCCTGATTGACGCCGCGGCAGAATGCGGCGCAAATGCCATCAAATTTCAAACCTATCAAACCAACGAACTGTTCCCTCCGGATCACCCCGATTACGACAAATTCAAACAAACGGAATTTTCGTTTGAAACCTATCAATCGTTAAAACAACACGCAGAAGAGCAAAATCTGCTTTTCCTTTCCACACCCTTCGATGAAAACAGTCTATCTTTGTTGATGGATTTGAATGTGGAAGCAATTAAAATTGGGTCGGGAGAAGTTACCCATCTTTCGTTTTTAAAACACGTAGCCAGAACCAACAAACCGATATTTTGTTCCACCGGCATGTCTACCATCCCGGAAATTCATGCGGCCCTGCAAATGTTTTTAGAAAACCAATGCAACGAATTGGTTCTGCTGCACTGCGTTTCCGCGTACCCCTGCCCTGCCGGCAAAGCCAACATCCGCATGGTCTCGTTCTTAAAAAATCATTTCAATCGTTTAACCGGCTATTCCGATCACACCACCAGCGACATTGCCGCCCTAACCGCTGTGGCGTTAGGAGCCTGCATCATCGAAAAACACTTTACCCTCGACCAAAACATGGACGGCTGGGATCACTTTTTTTCGTACAATCCGGAGCAGTTCAAGACCATGGTCAGACTCATTCGCGAGACAGAAAGCGTGCTTGGCAACGGCCAAAAAGAACTCACAGACGCGGAACAGACCATCCACAAAATGGCAAGACGATCCATCTACGCAAGAAGGGATATTCAAGCAGGTGAAATGATCGAAGAACACAACTTGGTCATCCGCCGGCCGGTGGGTCCTCTACAAGCAGATCAAATCGACGCGGTGATCGGCAAACAAGCCAAAACCAATATTCCTGCCGAATCCGCATTACGCTTAGAGGATATAGAATAATGATCCAGGTTCATTTCAATGGTAGACGAAAATTCCCTCCCCAAGATTGGGGAGGGTTAGCATAGGGTTAGGACCTTGGATAAAAATCAACTTTTTCATTAATCACGAATTTATTAATGCGAATTACAAATCGTCCTATTTTTTCTTCTTCCACTCCGCCAAATCAAAACCTGCTCCGGAATATATTTCTGTCTCGGGATGAAACGCGTTCCAAGCAAACCAAAAACTGTGATACAAATCCAAGCTTTCATCCGCTTCAATTAAGATATCGCCTTCCTCTGTTTTTGATATCCGGATCGTTTTTCCTTCAAAGGTATCTTCCATTCCACCGTTGGAAAATTGCATGTGTTCAACCGGATAGACCTTTGCCTTTCCGTTCGCTCTCACACCAATAACTTTATCCTTCAATAAAAAGAGATCATCGGCTTGATTCTTAAATACTTCTTTTCCCTCTTCATCATACATGGGAAACATCAAATTCGGTGAAGCGAAATATTGCGGGTAAAATTCCCGGCTGTATCTTCCATAACCGACCTTCGGGGATAGAACTTTTGTCTGGGGATGATTTTCTTGCCACGTTTGCCATGTTACGAGCGTATGCGGCAGGGTTTTCAATTGGGTTCCCTTTTTCGGACCGGCAACGGCTTTTCCGAACATCTGCGACCACAAACTTTCCTTTGTGGGATCGGGTTGGCGGTCATACAAAAGAACGTTGCTTTGATATAACTTTCCGGAAATCCCAAACTCCAACGTCTCTCCAGCTACTTCCCGGTTAAATACACTGGTTGAATCACACAGGGGACAATAAATCACCGCGAAATGAGTATCGCCGATGGATCCGTTCACACATTCATGCTTGGCCAAAATGCGCAGGGGATACGCTCTTGCTTCTCCGTTAAAATGAATGCCAACCACCCGTTCATCCGCATCCAAATAATCCGCCTCACCAGCCGCAATTAATGCCGGATTCGTTAACGATGGAATCCCGTCCTTCGGGGGACCGCCGTTCAAAATTTTATCTGCAGGTACAAGTGCGTCATCCAAATTGACTTGACACACTGTCGTACTGCTCACAAAATTGGCGGGAATCTCTTCCTCAATCATTACGTTCATTTGATTGTAGGTGTACACTCCGCACGCCGCAATAAATCCAATGAGTATAGCCGCAATAAACGCTTCTTTTCCACTCGGCATAAATTTTTTTCTACTCTCTTTCATTGTGCCCTCTTTCATTTGTATTCTTTGCTAATTATATAGACCCGTTTTTGTATATCCAAAAAATTCCCTTCGATACAATCGCATCGAATTACACCTCAAGCCAAATAGGGTATAATGCCAATGTTATTTAGGATTGTCAGGTAAGATAGGTGCTAAGTTATTCTTTCGCTGAGGCTTATCGCCGCGCTAAATTAACAATCCTAATTGGAAATGGTTTAATTTTTGAAAACGATAGTATAGGACTGTAGGATATGGATTATCAAAACCTTACCGACGATGAATTACAGACCCAAATTTACGCAACCCGGGTGAAGTTGGATCAGTACGAAGACCAATTAAGTCAAACGGATAACTCCGTGGATAAAGCCAAAATGCGGTCGGAAATGACTCATCTGAATCATTTGAAAGTAGAAGCCAACCGCCGGGGATTAAACATCAACGGATTGCAATAACGGAATTCCGTGAAGTTTTAAGAAATAAATGTAAGGTTCAGAATCACTTTCGCCGATACTTTTTTTGATTATTTTGCGATGTTTAACCGAATGGCTCGGTTTTTATTTGTATTTATTATTGATTAAGAGAGATGATTCCGCACCGGTAGCGGAAACATGGGTGTACAGTGAATCCTTTACAATTTTCTTCCAAAAAGAGCTACGATTGGCTGGAAGAATCGTTGAACTCGGTCTGTGTCAACGCATTTCCAAGCGATCCCGACCTGCATGTGGATCAGATTGATCCCCGCGTCAACCGTTCCTTCCCCCATCAGGAATACAACTTCATATTGCAATCATCCGATTCCAACTTTCGTTTAATTTTGCGTTTATATCAAGCCTTGTTCTCCGTTTGGTCCGGCACCGAGGATTTAAAATCATCCAAAGAATATTCCGTCCTGCGTCACACCTACAAACATGGGATTCCAACCGCGTTTCCCTACTGCTTTAGCCCATCTTTACGGCCGTTTGGATATCCCTACTTGATCTTGGATGCCGGTGATGGAGTGCCCTGGTGGGAAACCGAAGACAGC
>CAYVAZ010000390.1:0-4297 GCA_964449065.1 uncultured bacterium | reverse complement strand
GGGGTTGTGGCACTGCGCTTCGCTTGTGAATGACTGATCCCACTCATTTCATGTGATGGGTAAGCATTCACACATCATGTCAGCCTTGATGAACTACTAGTACACTGACAGGTTCAAAGTGTCGGGTAAGGTAAAAACCCTGTGGCTCGGCGGGAGCCTCGCCCTCCCAATTCGACCCGACATTAAGACTCTGTCAGACTACTAGTACTCTGTCAATCAAAAAATGACGGCTGGCAATCCGTTGTTTCCCCCCTTGTTAAGGGGGGCTAGGGGGGATCAACACCCGTCAATAAAAAGTTGACGCTGTACTAGACACTATTTATATTGACAGCGATTAGGAGACTGAGCTATGAAGTGGTTTGTATTATTGGGATTGTGTTTTGGGGTAACGTGCGGCGGGTATTCGCAAAATGATATACCCATGGTGGGTGAAGCCGTCGCGCAGACGGTGGATGAAGTGACGGTGCCGGAAACGATTTTGCGCGGCCATGGGTTTTATTCGCAAGGCAAGGTGGTGGATTTAACGCTGGAAGAGGCGATACAAGTCGCGAAAAAGCAAAACCCAAATCTCCGCGTTGCCCGCAGCGGTTTGGAAGGCAGTTTTTATGATCTGGATTTAACTGAAAGCGCGTACCGCACATTGGTCGATCTAAATGCGATTGCCGAAGAAAATTTAACCCAGCGTGCCGGAGGCACGACCCGCTTTGATCCCGAATTGGGGGTGATTCGGGATGTGGGAAGAATTTCCGAAAACGACGAGTTTGTGAATGTAGGAACCGGCGTGAGAAAAACGTTTCGCAATGGCGTATCCGTCAACTTGAATCCCTCTTTTGATTATGTTCGCGATACCGAGCGCGCCTTTGACATTCCTCCCGGCTCTCCTGTTGGAAACCGCGATGACTTTCGTTCGCGTATCAACGCGGACATAACCTTCCCGTTGAATTCCCGCCCCCGTTTGCAGATCGACACGGATATTGAAAACGCGGAACTGGATGTGGTTCGTTCCGATTACAATCTGTTTATTCTACAAGAACAAGTCCAACAGCAGGTAATCGATACCTATTGGAACATCAAACAAACGCAGGAAGCATTGGATATTACGCGGGAACGTTGGCTGCAAGCCAAGCAAATCGAGTTTGTGCTGCGGGTGCAGTATGAAAACGAACGGGAAGCGTTGGTCAACGTACAGCAGGCGGAAGTGGATACCCTAAATCAAGAGGCCACCTTTATCCAGCAAGAAGGGGCATTGCTCAGCAACATCGAGCAGTTTAACATCTTGTTGGGTACGCCCGTGGATACACAACTGCAACTTACTAATGAGTTGGCGGTGGAGCCGCTGCCAATGAGTTCCGAGGAATATATCGGGTTGATTACCTCGACCAACCTGGAAATCAAGGATTTGCAATTGGGAATTCAACAGTTGGAAAACAACTTGCGCGTAACCCGTTTAGGACAACAACCCGAATTGTCTTTGTCGTCTTCGTTTTTTCGGGATGATGAAGGCGCGCAAACCGCCACCATCGGTTTGATCTTTAACTGGCCGATTATCGATGGCGGGGCCACCAAGGCGCGGGTGCGGGCGCTGCAAGAAACCTTGGAGCAGCAGCGCATTAACTTATGGAACTTGGAACGTCAGTTGGTGCAAGAAGCATTCGAAGATTTACGTGAATTGCAACTGCAAGATCAGCGAATTAACATCTTGACCCTCAATGTGGAGCAAGCACGGGCGACCTTGGATAACGCGCTGATTCAGTTCCGCGAGTTCGGCCGGATTACCTTCCGGGATATGCAGGACTTTCAGATTGACTTGGCCACCAGCCGCAACAGTTTGGTGCAGGCACGGGTCCTGTTTAACCGGGCGCGCTCCAGCTTGCTGCAAAAGGTTCACCACTATAGCCCCGACCAGCGGGTCTCTCCGTTTTTAGACGGTGAGGAAGACAATTACCTGCTCGATTTCCTGCGTTAATGCTATTCCGATTTTTTGATGACGTGGTAACATACCCCAACGTCGCAGTTGGGAAACTTGGGAATTTGTAGACGTAAGGAAAAGGCCGAGTGGTGGAATGGTATACACGAGGGACTTAAAATCCCTTGCCCGCAAGGGCTTGAGGGTTCGAATCCCTCCTCGGCTAGTTTTCCTGATTTTGTAAGTGGTCAGGCGTTTGAAGAGAGATTCCCTCACCCAAGCCTGGTGGGGGTTAGGGGCAATGCCATAAAGTGAAGACATGTTCTCCTCACCCAGCCTTGAAAGGCTGGGCTATTCTAGCCTGTCCCTAAAGGGACAGTTGTAATAGCCCAGGGTTTTAACCCTGGGATTTAGGCTTAACTTAATGATATTGGGGTTATGGGAGAGTGGATCAAACGGTTTTTTACTTCATACCGCTATCCGTTGTTTCCCTCCTTGTTAAGGGGGACTAGGGGGGATTGATACCCGTCAATAAATCGTTGAAACTGTACTAGAGTCGTTGCCAAGAATATTGTTCGTTTTGGGAGGGCGAGGCTCCCGCCGAGCCAGAAGTTCAGTTCATATTTAACAAAACGTATTTTTGTCATTCTCTATAACAACGACCATTTTCTCACCGGATGTGTCTCATGACTTCACCAATCGCTACCCTTTCTCGACGCTCGTTTTTGGGGACAGCAACTGCCGCTGCTTTCCTCCCTTCTTCTCCATTTTCTTCGCAAGAAAACAGCCCCAACGTGATTCTCATTATGTGCGATGATTTGGGGTATGGGGATTTAAGCTGCTACGGCAGTGAAGATATCCATACGCCGCATATCGATTCGATCGCGCGAAACGGGGCGCGGTTTACGGATTATTATGCCTCATGCCCGGTGTGTTCGCCCACACGCTGCGCGCTGCTGACGGGACGCTATCAAGACCGCATCCCGGATTTTGAGTGGGTGGTGAGTGTGCAGGAAAAGGACAAAGATAAAGGGCTGCATCCCAGCGAACCGACGATATCGAAGATGCTGCAAAAGGTGGGGTACAGTACCGCGTGCTTCGGCAAATGGCATGTGGGCTACCGGCCGGAATTCGGACCGCTGCGTCACGGGTTCGATGAGTTCTTCGGCTTCAAAGCGGGGAATGTGGATTACTTCAAGCACAACCGCATGGATTTGAAGCATGACCTCTATGAAGACGAAACCGAAGTTCATAAAGAGGGCTATATCACCGATATAATCACCGAACGCTCGGTGGATTTTATCAACCGCAACAAAGACAATCCCTTCTTTTTGTATGTACCCTACAACGCCCCGCACTGGCCCTTTCAGGGGCCGGATGACGATGGGGTGTTGCTGACCAAAGAAAATTGGTCTAAGTTCGGCGGCCGCGGCAACTACAAAGCCATGGTCGAACGGATGGATTGGGGCATCGGGCGGATATTGGATGCGGTGAAGAAGAACGGACTTACCGAAAACACGTTGGTCGTGTTCACGGATGACAACGGCGGGGCGAGACTGTCCGACAATGGGCCGCTATCCGGCGGGAAGGGGCATTTGCGCGAGGGCGGTATCCGCGTGCCGTGTGTGATGCAGCTGCCGGGGATCATTCCGGAAGGGAAAACGGTAACGCAGCCGGCCATTACGATGGATGTATCCGCCACCATATTGGATGTTGCCGGTATCAATCCGGTAAAACCGCTCGATGGCATGAGCCTGATGCGGCACCTGACAATGGATGTGCAGGACGTACAGACCACCTTCTTTTGGAACATCACACGGCACAACGAAAAGGCGGTACGCTGGGGCAAGTGGAAGTGGCTGCATCAAGACGGCGAAGATTATTTGTTCAACCTGAATAAAGACATCGGCGAAACCGCGAACGTGAAAGACAAGTATATCGACATCTATTTTGAGTTGCAAAACAAACACCGTTTGTGGTGGGGGCACATGGAGCGCCACCAGGATGCCTACCGCCAACGGGTGGCTTCGTTTGATAACCACAGAGACACAGAGAGCGCCGGATAGTTTCTACTTAAAGCAAATCACGCAACCATACGAGATAATGAAACTGTAGGGTGAAACTTTAGGGTAGGCACAAAGTGAAGCGTAGCCCACCAGGACCATCTGAAACCAGAATTCCAGGGAAAGCATAATCCTAAAAAAAGCATTTGATATTGAAAAGTATGCCACAACTTTCTGAATATAATAGAATTATGAAATGCGGAGCAGTTGAAAAATAATCACCAAAAGGGTGAGAGCGGTCAATCGTAGAATTTCTTGAATTCGTTGGACTTATCACTCGTCACTCCTAAGAAACACTTTGTTTCTTCGTAATTGGTCAGCCGTTTGA
>CAYVAZ010000389.1:1484-4321 GCA_964449065.1 uncultured bacterium | reverse complement strand
TTAGATCATCAAGAATAGAAATGGATTTTGGGAAAAGAATGTCTGAATTAGAATCCCCTGACCATTCATATTGTATTCTGGTGCCTGTAGACGGAAAAGTTACCAGAACAATAAATATTAAAAGATGAATTCCCATTTTGCCCCTCCATTGTATCCTCCTTTTTACCACAGATTAATGAGTAGAGCAATACCGGATTACGTAATTGTTTCTTATTATACTTTACTCGATACTTGCCTCATGGTAGATCGACAAATTGGCGTTAATCTGACTGATAATTGTTATTAGTGAGACTGGCTCGAAATTTGGATACGAAGGGTTGGGTTACACGGCATTGACGTGCGATTTCATGGTCGCTCCATTGTTTCCATTCCTCGTCATGAAGGAGGGTCATAACGGCGTAACGCTTATCGGAATGGGTGCGTGGCAGTCCATGATCGCTATTGGCTCCTACGGCGTAAAGGACGGCGTCTCGAATAGTGCCTGAATGAATTTCACATGGAATTTTCTGAATTTTGTTCTTCTTATAGGCGCGATATCGATGAAAACCATCGGCGAGATAGTAGTTGGAGTTATCGTGGAATAGGATCAATGGCGGGAATTTGGCTCCATTTTTCATTTCAATGGCGTAATTGTCTACTGTGTCATAATTGATTTTGATGCGTTGTTGTATGGAGGAGCGAATCACATCACCCATTTCGGTTAAACGGGCAAGCTGCAACGCAGGGCTACCATCTGCCAGAGGCGTTTCAACTATGGTTTCCTCAAACTGGTCCTTTGCGACATTGATCAAATCACCGTCGACTTCGCACCCTGGCTTGATATCCAGGTTCCGAATCGCGAGCACAACCTGGTCCTGGGGCATCAGAGAATTTCCAGCGATAGCCGCATCCTCCAGGGTTTTAACACTGAGGGCACGCACACGGCGGGCGTCTGTCCCCGCGTCCAAAGCGGTTGGCTCAGGCAGAGGGTGTTTCTCCCGGATGGTCTCGTCAGGGAATACACCACGGTCAACGGTCCAGACACTTATTGGCGTCGATGTCAGTCTGGTCGTCTCATAAAGCAAGTAGGGATTGGTCAATATGGACAGATCCGAGCAGTCAATATTCGCCTTTTTCCGTTCCTCCTGGACATATATCGTCGTCGCCTGTTCTCTGCTGATTTCAAATCGGCTAATTAGTTTCAGGAGATTGCGGCGCTCTTCGGGAAGACGGTTCCATTTAGCCTGAATGGTCGTCCCGATCCCTTTGGCCAGATCTTTAGGCAGGTGCTTTTGAGGGTCTCGGAGAACTTGATCGACCATGGGCCAAGGATCGACATTCTCTCCGACATTGTCCGAAATCTGTCGAGCGATAAACGTCCCAAGGTCAATGCCAAACGCACAAAGCGCCGACGCGAGCCCTGGGCACGGCCCTCTGGCCGTCCATAACTCTCCGACTCGTTGGTCAATCCAGGTCAGGCACTTTGCCCATGGCCCAGGTAAAACTCCAATAGTTTTCCTGAGAGATTCCGCGCAGGACAGTAAGGAAGCGATTGCCGCGTCGTGGGTTACAAGCTGCGAAGCGTGTGAAAATTCAAGAAGCCGGTCATCTGGTGAAAATGCGGCGATAGATGCAGGGTCAAAGTCGGGATTGTCAGCAGCCAGTTCTAGAGCCGCATGGTAAGGCAACAAGAAGCCATCTTTGAAATCGGGCCTTATGGAATGCTGCACCATACGCTCCCAAAGCATGGACCGCAGCTTTCCTTGCAGATCCCTGGTCGAGTATTGGTATTCAACTCCTGGGGACACATGCAAAACCCGACCTACGCCGACCAAGATTCTCCTTCCCCCCGCATCTTCGACAAATGGAACTTGCTTGGCGTAAAAAAAACAGAGTGATTCTTCTGGTTTGATGTGGTCGCAAAAACAATCTGACAGTGCCTTTTGGTTCTCTATGGCTTGTATCCACTGTGTGGAGAATCCTAATTCCGGCTCCCGCTGCGGTCGCACATCCAAACCATATGTTTCGCCGAGCTCATCCATCGATTCCCGCAACATCCAAGCGAATGGGACCGCAGGAGCGGAATAGGCGGGATGGCGTAAATCGGTAGGAGCGAAGTGTCCGTGACTCCCCTCGGATGTGTGCTTGTACGGGTGGTTGGCGACCCTCGTGTATTCGAACGGCGACATGAACGCGACCCGCTCAGCTACACAACACGGCCACTTATCCTGCGTCAAAACTTCAATCGACTGCCCAGCCACTTCCTCTTCAGCATTATCATCTCTTTCTTGTCCAATACGTCTAAGCCGTAGACATGATCCGTTTAAGCGAGGATGCACACAGACCTTTCCATCCCACCCCGTATCATGCCATGGAACACGAATCGATAAGTGCCTTTTCGGATATGTCATAATTCTTCCAATTCTCGTGTGGTATCACAAATAATAGTTTTTAGATCATGATAATGAGTTTCTACAAAACGGATGCTGGTCTTCTTTTTACCGAGTGATAATTGGACTTCGCCATTTTCGACGTTGGATATTTTTTCTTTGAGATCAGTCATTGCATCTTCATCGCATTTTACAAACTCTTTGTACATGGCTGCACACACAGGACATAAGGCAAGAAATTGTGCTTCAAGTTCTTTTGTGAAGTGTTCCTTTGAAAGCGCTTCTACAGCTTCAAAATAATAATTTCCATCACGTTTCCGAAAGGGCATCTCCTCTTTGCATATCTGGCAGACCATTTGGTCGGCCTCGTTCGTGTATTGGTACCGGAGCCATGTGGTCGGGTCAATGGCACCGTTGGTGGTTCGAACACTTCTTTCGCGTTTCTCGTATTCCTTATCGGGCGCGTCG
>CAYVAZ010000389.1:0-1384 GCA_964449065.1 uncultured bacterium | reverse complement strand
GTTATCTCGCCCGGCTTTTCAAGTGTGCCTTCTTGTGTCGGAACCCACGCCGAAAGCCTTAATAGATTTATAACTTTCGAATCGATGTATCTGCTTTTCCAACGATAATAGTGCCATTTATATTCGGCGCGAAAAAGCCCTGGCGTTTCTTCTAATACGCTAACCAGAAGCTTCCAAATAAGTGTGCATTGATCGAGTTGCTCACCAAAGGTAGATAAATGTGTCAACTGTCTCAAAGCATTCTCTAATCCATCGAGATCAATATTTTCGATTGAATGTGAGTGTCCCTCCGATACCACCATGGTTGAATATTCGATCTCGGTTTTTGAACGTATTACCCTTGGCAGACCGGAAACTCCAAGGTCATGCCAGACATCAATATCTATATCAGACGAGGTGTACTCATCATGCAGAAACCACACTCCTTGGGAACTAGAAAAATAACGCCGCAGCGCCGATGTGTTGAGATAGATCTCAGCGGGTTTTTTGAATACAGTGTCTCCAGTTGGATTTGTGGCCTTCAGAAACGGCGTTCGCCTTGCCGCCTGGATCACTTTTCTTTTTCCGGCTTCAGAGTCTGAGCCCATGGCGCGAACAATCTTGTGTATATCCGCCTGATGTTCGGTGTCTGGAACCGAGTCTCCGTCAGTTTTGGTGTATTTGGGCAGAACCCTTTCCACGATATCGTCAAAAACATCGGGTTCTGAGAGCCCCAGCCGTTTGAGGAATGTGCGAGCCTGTTCATCGGTGACAATGGACCGGCTCACAACTGGAAAAGCCGTCTCTTCAGGTGGGGGCAAAAAAGCGTTGGGAGTTGTGCCATCCGGTTTGAAAGGGGCTTCCTGGCTACCATTGGCAAGACGAAGAATAGGCTTCGAACGTAGAATGCCGCCCGGATCACGTTCCCACCGAGGCGCTCTCCAAAGCGCCTCCTGTCCGGATAGATACCCATAAAAATCAACAAACCATTCATCTGGCTGGCCAGACAGAAAGGAGTGGCTGATTCTTCGGGCTAAACCGTCCGGAGTCACTTCCTCCACATCAAGTTCGCTAACTAAGTAAGAGCGGAGGTCAGGTGTTCGGTCCTGGGTTATTTCCCCGGCAAGCCATTTTATTGTGGCTGGGGACTGAAACAACTGACCAAGCTGCACATGGCTCAGTAGTTTTCTGAGGTCAGCACCGCGAGCGAGTTTTGCGTTCCCGGCGGACACGAACGAACCGTCATCGGCCGGGAGGAGTTCTTCTTTGATCAACGTGTTCCGAACCGACTCGACGATGGGGTAAAACATACTGTCGTCTGGAAAATCCTCGGTTCTAATCGGAAGCGCCTCGAGGAAGGATACCGAGAGCAGGCCAAGATCCTTTATCTCAGACAGAATGTCTC
>CAYVAZ010000388.1:0-4321 GCA_964449065.1 uncultured bacterium | reverse complement strand
ATTCAGCGAACGATTAGAAAAACGGGCATATCATAATGTAGTGCGTAACGTGAGTAATTAAGTTATGACGAAATCCGCCTTCACCCTTATCGAGCTTCTAATCGTGGTTGCCATCATCGGTATCCTGGCGGCGATTGCCGTGCCCAACTTCCTCAACGCGCAAACCCGCGCCAGCCTGGCACGGGTACAAAGCGATTTACGTTCCGTCGAAACCGCGTTGGAAATGTACCAAATCGATAACAACGCCCTACCCTACCCGCACACACGACCGCCCAACCGGCTCATCAATGTGTGGGAACTCTCTACCCCGGTCGCCTATCTGCCATCCGTCAATTCATTGGACGATCCATTCAAACCACGGGATATGTTCAAACCCGATAACAACAATGCCGATCAAATTTCTTACCTCTACCACAACTTCCACGGCTTTTGGGGACGCAACGATACCGGAATGCCCCGCGGTACATGCCTGAAATCCGACGGGCCTGATCACCGTTATTCGCAAGGCTGCAACATCTGGAAAAACTTTTTCAAAACCGGTGTTTTCACCCAACAGATGCGCGACACGATCTATAACGTTACCAACGGGCTACACAGCACCGGAGATATCCCCTGGCTCACCGGAGAAGCCGCCCGCGGCAAACAATACACCTCCAATTTGGGATAATGTATTGGAAAAATGTACCGGTCAGCTTTTGCCCATCCAAATCATTCTACTAGAACAACTGATTTCTGTATGTTAGGTTAAGAGTGTATTAAATTGGATTACGTCTTTTTTAGGAAAAATATTATGCGATTTCGAATGGGAATTTTTATTTCAATATTATTAACGTATCTTAATGTTTGCCAACCACCATTAGCGCAGCAAACACCAATTCACCATCTTAACAAAGTCGCCGAACCGCCTGCCTCCCAAACCATTGCAATCGTTGGTGCCACCCTGATCGATGGCCACGGCAATCTCCCTATTGAAGACTCCATCGTCATTATCAAAGGAAACAAAATCACGAAAATCGGGCGAGTATGGGGAATCGATATACCCGAAGATGCGCAGGTCTACAATGCCGAAGGCAAAACGCTCCTGCCCGGCTTGATTGATTCCCATTACCACCTCGGCCGGAACGCTGCGTCACCTCAAAACTTTTTAAAGCACGGTGTCACCTCCATCCGTGACCCGGGTGCATGGATTGAAAAGTGGCAGCCCACCATCCACTCTATCGAGCCGGTGCCCCGCTTGTATCTTACCGGACCCCATTTGGATGATTATCCCCCCGCTTATCCCCAAAACTCGATTCTGTTGCGTGATGAAGATGAAACCCGTGCTGCCGTCAACCGCTTTATCGATCAAGGCGCATCTGCCATCAAAGTCTATTTCCGCCTGACTCTGGCCAACATCCGTGCCGCTTGTGAAACCGCTCATGCCCGCGGGATCCCCGTTACCGCGCATTTGGAAATCGTCGACGCCCGCGATGCCATCCACGCCGGCCTGGACGGTATCGAGCACGTTACATCCGTTGGCTCGGCCATGCTGAATTTACGTGAAATGGAACAATGGCGGCAGGCTATGATCACCGACAACAACTACCGCCGCGAAGGCCGCTTTGAAATGTGGAGCCGGTTGGATTTGGAATCCGAACAGGCGAAAGAATTGGTGCAATTGATCGTCGATAGAGGCGTGTATTTCTCAGCCACGTTAGGAGCATTCGAACGCAGAGAAGGCGATGACGACACCACCGAAATGCATGTCAAAGGCTTTGAAAACATGATGGAATTTACCGGTATGGTCAGACGGGCAGGCGGAAAGGTCACCACCGGATCACACACCTGGGTGCGGCACGCCGAAGGCGGCTGGGCCTTTCAGCGCGAGATGGAACTTTTGGTCGAAAGCGGTTTAACCCCAATGGAAACAATCGTGGCATCCACCATGGAAAACGCCCGCTTCTTTCGCATCGAGGAAAAACTCGGCAGCATCAATGTTGGCAAACTCGCCGATTTGGTCATCGTGGACGGCAATCCGTTGGATGACATCAAAGCCATGTACAGCATTGAGCGCGTTATGCTTAACGGCAATTGGATCGAATAGCCGTTCAAACCTTTTGCTCACAATCCACAGTGTATATACTATATATATTAAAGCAATTCAGGTTTGCGTAGAGGTGAAAAGTGTACATACCTGTACCGGCTGGAAGCCGGTGCTGCCCGGCTATTCAACTACGAAACGCTTAAAAATAAATACATCAGATGGATTGGTATATGCCCGGTATTCTCGAAGAAATCATAGCCAACAAAAAAACCGAAATCTTTTACCGCAAAGAACTATGCAGTATCCACGCGCTCATGCAATCCCCTGCATGTGTCAATCCTACCCGCAATTTTCGAGATGCCCTGCGCCGGGATGGCAAAACCGTCAAACTGCTGGCCGAAATCAAAGCCGCCTCCCCCTCCGCGGGTACGATAAAAAGAAATATCGATGCCGCTGAAATCGCGCACACCTATGAACTGAATGGGGCGGACGCGATATCCGTACTCACCGATGAAAAGTACTTTGCCGGGAGGGATGAACACCTGCAGCTCGCGCGCGCGGCCGTCACCTTGCCGGTACTGCGTAAAGATTTCACCATCGATGAGTATCAAATTTACGAAAGCCGTGCTTTAGGAGCCGATGCTATCTTATTGATGGCACAGGTTTTAGATAAAGATACTTACCAATCATTCTACCAAACAGCAAAAAGCCTTGGCTTGTATGTCCTTGCTGAAGGACATACCCGGAATCAAATCGAAATGATCGTCGATACCGGTGCCGAAGTCATCGGCATCAACAACCGCGATTTTGATACGATGGAAACCAGTATAGATAACACCATTAATCTTAGGGATATAGTGCCCCCTGACCGCGTATTGGTCAGCCAAAGCGGCATTTCTACGCGCGAAGACGTCCTCCGCCTGCAAGACGCCGGTGTCGATGCAATCCAAGTCGGCACCTCCATCATGCAGAACCCTGACATGAAATCCCACCTTAAAACACTAATGGCCACATAATTATTTTTTGGAATTCTACCGGTCTACTGGCATACTGTTGAAGAATAAAACTTAATTGGGGAATTACAATGAAAAATACGGGCTGGATTGTATCCTTCTTCGTATTGAGCCACTCATTTGCATTTGGTTTGGATTGGGAAAAAGAAGTTGTAGACACACAAGGCGCAAAGCCTGCTATTGATTTAAACTCCAAAAACGAACCCATTATCGCGTTTATGTTGGAAAGTTTCAGCGGTTTTGTGAAACTGGCTGAAAAAAACGACGGCGGGTGGAATGTAGATGAAGTGTCAACCGGTTATTTTTACGGTCCGTTGGATGTCAAAATTAGCGAAGACGATATCCCAATTATCAACTACCACGACCACACCACCGAAGACCAAACCATTGCGTCTCGAACGGGCGGCGAATGGACTGTTAACAATATCGCTCATCCCGGACACGATGGATGGGACAATAATGTCGCAATCGATTCCAATGGAGACCTGCACACCCTTACCACCGACCCCTCCGGCTTTGGCGGTGAAGGGTTGGAGTTTGCTTCCCGTATCAACGGTAACTGGCAGGTGGAAACGGTCGGCACCGGCCCGATTATGTACGCGGAAGGCACGGATATGGTATTGGACACGAATGACCAACCTCATATCTCTTACCATAACAGCAATAGCGGCCAGTTGTATTACGGCACCCGCGACGGCATTTTATGGACGCTGACTCCAGTGGATGAAAGCCCCGATTCCGGCCTGTTTTCTTCCATCGCACTTTCTTCAAACGGTCAACCCTATATTAGCTATATCGGCCATAACGAAAACAACGAGACGGAAGTGCGCTTGGCCCAAAAGACCGCAAACGGCTGGGAAATCGAAACCGTCGATATTCTGGAAGATCTAACTATCGGGTTTTTATTCGCCCGCGATGCTACCTGCTTGGTATTGGATGAGAACGACAATCCATCGATCGCGTATTCGGATGAAACCAAAATCAAATTCGCTCAAAAAATCGATGGGGAATGGAAGATTGAAATCGTGGATACCATCGAAAACAACGAAGGGGCTCGTTTTGGCGAACAGGTTGATTTGGTGCTGGATTCAGCTGGTGGATTTCACCTTACCAGCTTTGATGTGCTGAGTGAAAGTCCTTTGTATGGCAACATTTTATACTACAAAGCCCAAGGCACCAGCGGTATAAAAAGATGGAAAACACAATAAAAATTTACATGAAGATTATTATTCTAGTACAGTGTCAACGTTTTATTGACGGGTATCGATCCCCCCTAGCCCCCCTT
>CAYVAZ010000387.1:0-4322 GCA_964449065.1 uncultured bacterium | reverse complement strand
GGGTTTGAAGCTCGCAACAATACCTACCGTATAGAATTTTGCGTAACGTCAGTTAATAAAATTACCAAAATACCCCATAACTCACTTCAAATTTTCTGTAAGTTGATATTCAAAAATCCCTTTTATATTCGTTTAACTATCTTTAAGAAAACGGATGAACAGGCTAATTGCTTCGTAGAAATAGCGTTTCAAAAAGAAGTATTATCGACTTTAAAAACAATTATAATCAATCAATTTATATCATTATATCATTATAATAACATTATCTATTTCCAATAAAGCACGCAGATGTATATTGATATTTTGTTATAACAATATAATTTTATGTTAACAAATAAGTTTATTATTATCAGTTATTTAAGTAATAATATTGTATAGATAATTATGAATTATATGGAATAGTCAAAATATTCATTGAAACATATAAAACGTCAAAACACTATTCCAGAACGATAGGATACTCATTTAAAACTGCCCACAAAAATATTATAACATTATTAAATTGAACGTAGTATTCTTTTTTCCCCACACTGCTTTAAACAAAAATTTCTCAAAACTTAAACTTAAAAATAAACTTTCGTATCCAACTGATACGTCTATATGTTAGTTTAAACACAATAACTTAAAGCAGTTTCTATATTTGAAAGATACATGTACATAAATCCATATAATACAAATATTTAAATTACATTAAGCTAGGTTAACACTTTACTTTAAGAAGGGGATAACGCTAGCAGCATCACATCCCCTCTCTCTTCTCCCTACACTACTAAAACTATACCGCTCAAAAGCAGTAAATCTTAAAAGATATAGATGATCATATGTTCACTATAATGAAATACTTTCTGCAACGATTTCCGGGAATTTGCTTCTTAAGACAGACTTCTGGAACCTACTCTAGTCCAAAGACAGGCAAAAAGTGCGGTGGGTAAGGTGAAAACCCTGTGGCTCGGCGGGAGCCTAGCCCACCCAATTCAACTCGGCATTAGGACTTTGTCAGACTACTGGCGTTTGCCATAAAGAGTTATTCGGCACCTTCAAAGAAAAGGTGAGTATCCCTTTAAAAAACACCCTCATAAACCAGTGATTCCTATCCAATAACCTTAATCCCCTCCTACAACAGTTACTTAGAACGAACCGCTTATTCGAGAAATGATTTCTTTTCTATTTTACCCCTTGCAATATATACCCTTATATTATAAGGTGCATATATACTGGGTTTTTTGAGGGTTTTAAATGAAATTTGACCGCGAGTTGCTTAAAGGACATTTGAAAGTTATCGTGCTGGCGGCACTGAAAGATCAGCCCTGCCATGCGTATGCAATGAAGAAACAAGTGGAAGAAAAATCAATGGAAGTTTTTTCCTTGACGGAAGGAACGCTCTACCCTACCCTGCATAAGTTGGAGAAGGAGGGTCTTATCACATCCGAAATCCAGCAGCGGGATAACAAGCCGGATGTACGGGTTTATTCTCTTTCCGCAAAGGGAGAAAAGACACTCGAAGAAAGCAAACGGCAGTGGAGTTTTTTTTCCCGTGCCATGAAAATGATGCTAGAATAGAATCCGTCATACGCTCAATCAGAAGAGGAACGGAAAATGATGAATGAGGAAGAAATACTGACTCCCTGCACCGGCAAATGTGAGATGAACTCTCAAACCGGATACTGCAACGGCTGCCATCGAACACTGAATGAAATCATGGCATGGGGAATGAAGACGCAAGCCGAACGTGAATACATTATGGAAAATATCGTCCCCCAAAGAAAACGGCAAAACCTGTCTCACTGACTTGACCAACTATTCGTTCTCCACTATTTTAAATCCAGAACACAACTTTGCGGTGTTTACATGAATCCCAAAACGTTCATGTGAAGAAAAGGGAAGCCGGTGAAAATCCGGCACGGACCCGCCACTGTGATCAGTCACGCTTCTTGATGGGAACTCACCCTGAGGAACCAACCCACCGAAAACTTCGGGAAGGGCAAGAAGATAACGGCTGTAAGTCAGGAAACCTGCCTCAAAGTGTTTGTGTCTACTTCTTCGAGGATAGAGAAGTTGCGCACATGAGTAATGGAACACGGATGCCTTTCCATCCCACAAAAGGCGGCATGCGTTTGTTCCCTGCCCTAATGCAAGTCTTTTTCTGTCCTCTCAAACTATTCAAGGAGAGGATCACATGAAGAACACCGTAGTAAGCACAGCAGCAAAATTCGTAGGAGCATGGGTATGCCTTATCAGCATATCCATGCAGGGATTCACGCAAAACACGGCCGGAATCGTGGTACAAAACTCCACCGGAGAGATTATCACCCGCTGCGTGGAATTTTCCGAGGCGGAAATTACCGTGGATGAGCTTTTGGTACGGTCGGGATTCAAAGTCGTCATCGCGGATACAGACTTTGGGAAAGCACTCTGCTTTTTGCACGATGATGGTGTCGGTGATGCCAACAACTGCTTCGGCCACCCGCTTGGTTGGTTTTGGGAATTCTTTCAGCACAATGGAGTGGAGTGGGAATCATCGATGGCCGGCATTGGAGATGCCACAGTTTCGGACGGCTCATTGGTCGGATTCGACTTCGGAGCATTTGGCGAAAACGGATTGCCGCCGATGACATATGACGATGTCTGCGGATTCACCAGCACCGCGGGAATTGTAATTGACCACAGCGATGGTGAACGCAAAGTTGTTACGGTAGATTTTCCCGGCGAAACCATCACCGGAACGCAGCTGCTGCAAAAAAGCGGATTGGAAGTCACCATTTCCGATACATCCTTCGGCCCCGCGCTCTGCTCGCTTGACGGAGAAGGCCAGCCGGAAAGCGACTGCTTTGGCGACCCGCTGGGCCGTTTTTGGGGATTCAACATCCTTACCCCAAACGATGAATGGACTTTCTCGGAGGTGGGCATTGGTGATGCCATCCTACGCGACAGTGATGTTGCCGGTTTTTTCTTCTCCACCTTCGGCACCGAACAACCGCCGATTTCACGTTTTGAAGTGTTGGGGCAAACTTCGAATGTTGAACTATTTGAAATGTATCAATAGGAAACGTAAGATAACTGCAAGGGCAAGCCTATTGCCCTTGCCGCTTTTTGTTCAATTTATTGATTGATTATAGACTGCCAACGTATCATTTCGGATTATGTGGTAAAAGAAACCGGGTTCGTTAAGCGCGTTTGGAATCGGAAATAAAACGAATGCGGAACGTTGATGATTTGGTCAGATTCATTTGTCACCCGTTTTTCGCCGGCTGTTCACGAAAGATCTATTCTCGCAAAACCTTATGGCGGAACCAATTGCCGGTACGGATGTGCCGATAGACAAGTGGCCGCTATACTAAAGAATATGTTCAAATGAATATGGTTGAAAAGATGAGCAAAGGCTTGAAAGTTGTCTCTATCTTTTTTATGGGCTTCTCCTTCACAACATTCCAAAACATACCAAAATTCAATTATTCTTTAAATCAACCGGAATTGAGAAAGAGAATATGCCTCTTCAATTTGCTTCGTGGAATGTAAACGGTATCCGTGCCATTTTAAAAAAAGAAGAAGATCATTTCAAAAAATATATACATGAGTTTCGGCCGGATGTGTTGTGCCTGCAAGAAGTTCGTGCCCTGCCCGGTCAATTCCATCTCGATTTGCCAGGATATGAAATGGTTTGGAATCCCGCGGATAAGAAGGGATATTCCGGCACGGGAATTCTTTCCAAACGCAAACCGCTGGATATCAAACTGGGGATGGATAAAGCGGATTATGATAACGAAGGCCGGGTGATTACCGTTGAGTATGAAGAATATTATCTGGTCACGGTTTATACGCCCAACGCGGGCAATGAACTGGTGCGCCTGCCCTACCGCCAAGAGTGGGATAAAGTATTTTTGAACTATGTGAAGAAATTGGAAACGAAAAAGCCGGTCATCTTTTGCGGCGATCTTAATGTCGCGCACAAAGAAATCGATCTGGCCAGACCAAAAGCCAATGTAAACAATGCAGGATTTACGCCGGAAGAACGGGCCGGATTCGATACGATCGTGAAGAAGGGATTCGTCGACACCTTTCGTGAATTCACCAAAGAGGGCGGTCATTATTCGTGGTGGAGTTTTCGCGGCCGCGCGCGGGAAAAAAACATTGGTTGGAGAATCGATTACTTTTGCATTTCGCCGGAACTTCGCTCAATCTTGAAAGCAGCTAAAATACATCCCCACGTGGAGGGATCGGATCATTGTCCGGTGTCGATTGAAATAGAATAAATAGAATTCATGTAACCATACGAGAGGGATATTAATGAAAGTTACAGCCGTCAAAAAACTCAAAGCCAGCAT
>CAYVAZ010000386.1:0-4322 GCA_964449065.1 uncultured bacterium | reverse complement strand
GCAGTTGCTCGTTTTCAAATACCAACGTCGAAGTTGTGAAATCGTAAGGGAGGAATGATCATGGCTCAACGAGGCTGGAGAATAGACATCAATAAATGTATCGGCTGCCACTCGTGCACCGTTGCATGTAAATCTGAACTCAATACATCAATTGGTGTTGATTACCGGACCGTGGTTTTCAAGGAAAGCGGCGTGTTCCCCAATGTCAGGCGTGAATTTATCACAACTACTTGCAATCATTGCGCGAAACCAGCATGCCTGAAAGCATGTCCGGTCCAAGCCATTTCAAAACGGGAGAGCGATGGAATCGTATTGATCGATCAGGAAAAATGTGTGGGATGCCAGTACTGCGCATTTGTATGCCCGTATGGAGCGCCGCGGTTCAACGATGAATCGCAAAAAATGGAAAAATGTACGTTTTGTGTTCACCGCATCGACGCCGGCCTTGAACCCGCATGCAAAACAACATGTGTTGGGGAAGCGATCGAGATGGTCAATAATTTTGTTGCGGACACGGAGCATCCAGAAGGTTTTGCAAACCCCAAATTGACCGAACCATCAATCGGGTTTGTTTTGCAAAAATAATTTTTTTTGCAATCATAACGAAATGAAGGCAAACGATATGAACACGCGAATTGTGGAGGCCCGCAAGAATATTTACTCGCTTCTTTCGAGTTTGTTTCTTGAGCCTCCTACTTATTCTTTGTTGCAAAGCATCCTGAGCGAGTACGGAAATCGTGTTAAAGGCGAAAGCCGCGAAACGCTCGATCAGGCGTTGGCTGATTTTATTGACGCCTGCCGCGTCACGGATGCAGACACGTTAACCCGTGAATACAACAATCTGTTCGTTGTTCCGGTTGGTGGATATGTGGCTCCTTATGAGTCGGTCTTTTTAGATGAAAGAATGTTGGGCAACAAAAAAGTATCGGGACTTTTGATGGGGCCTTCCGCAATTGATGTCAAAAAATGGTATCGTCAAGCCGGTATGGAACTTTCAGGCAGTGTCAAAGAAATGCCCGATCATATCGGCATTGAGATCCGTTTCATGGCTCACCTCTGTGAAAAAGAGTTAGAAGCGGAAACCAACGGAGATCACGAGTTGATTTTTAAGATTCAAGATACCCAATTGGGCTTTCTTGAAACCCATCTCACAAAATGGATAGACCCGTTGGTAGAGAAGGTTCAATCGAACACGACAAGCACATTTTATATTGCTCTATGTGAAATAACCCGATTGTTATTACAGGAAGATTTTGTCAGTCTGCAAAAAGAAGCTACTAACATACATAACGAAGCGGCAAAACGTAATGGACGGATTCAACCGGAATGGGCGGTCGACTTCGAGCGGAATGAGTGACCAACTTCGAAAGAAATACGCAATCCAGCGACAAGGCATTTAATTTAACCGTTGAACAATGGTAGCGGATGGAATTTGTTGGCCTGTTTTGTCTTACGGGCCGAAGACAATGATATCGCCCTGGCTGATGAGGCCGTTGGTGATGTCGTAGATAGGGAGAATCCGCTGGTGTTGGATTACCAAGATGCTGGGGCTTTGAGCAATTCAAGTTTGCAAAGAGATCTAAAATGCACATACATTTACCTGCTAGAAGCCGATGCTCCCCGCTATTGAAATCTGAAATGCTCTATTGGCATGTGCCGGGCGGTAAAGGCAAGCGAAGTCTGCCTTTGTGATGCGCCTGCGTGTCGCCGGGGACATTTGACGCACGATGTAGTTGTTGAGAATGAAATCGTTTTCGTATTCTTTTCGCTTGCTAACGGCGCTTCCATTTTTAAGCGCTTCAATGGGATGGTTGATAGACGAAACGATGGATGAAAGATGATCGGCAAGGGGAGATAATACGAGCCCTTGTCACCCAGTCAAAGGCGGTATACCCGCTTGATTTAATCATTCACCGCATATTCAACCGAACGCGGATTTTCCATTCTCTGGGAGGCATCCAATATTTCCAAACCGACAATGTTTCCAACCGCATCATAATCGATAATGACCCCCGGCTTGTCTTCATCGCTTTCTTCAATGGGAGTATGAGTAAACAGGAGCCGCAAAACATCCACTTCAGAATCATACGTGATTTTCATGGTTGACTCCAATATTTATTGATTTTCTTGGTTCTGTACACGGTAATTACTTTCACGGGTTTCACCTGGACATTTACGACAAATCTTACCAGATAGAGTTTATCATTGTCAAACAAAATCTGTGATTGAAAAATCTTTTTGTCATTCCGCACTACCAGAGTTTGCTGTGGATTTGCCAGCACCTCTTCTACCAGTGAAGACGGTATCGCTCTGCGAATCATTTCTTCTTGTGCATGTTTTGAAAGAGTATACCTCAAATCTTCGTCACTCATCATGGAATTTTATTTGCATATTCTTCCACCAACACTATCTCATCCCGCGTTAAACCATATATCGCAAACACCCTCTCGTCTATCTCTTGCTCAAAATGTGATATTTCCACTGTGACAAGGCGGCTACATTAACTGTTGATCAATGGTAGCGGATGGAGTTTATTGGCCTGTTTTCATTTACGGGCCGAACACGATAATATCGCCCTGGCTGATGAGGCCGTTGGTGATGTCGTAGATGGGGGAAACCCGTGAATCTTGGATTTCCGATAGGTTATCCGGCCCCTGGCTGGCCATGACGTATTGTGATTGTTTCGGCGCGCCGTCCGAGTTTTCGACAGTCCACTCGACCCGCTGGCCGGGCCAGGCACAGATTTCCGCCGGATCGCGGTGCAGGTAAAAATACTCATTCGCGGCAAAGGAACTGGTGCGGCTGCCTTCTTGGGTATTAAACGGGTCTACAGCGGGAACACTGGCATAGGCCACCGGCTCAAAAATCTCACCCGCGCGAAATTGAATACCGCCAACGCTTTCGAGCGTACAGGCAATCGGGTAACCGCCTTCATCCAAGCGGTACATCTCAATCGCGGTCTTCATCGCCCGCAAATCGCCCTGCACACGAGAGACTTTTGCTTTAATCTGGGCGTTCAAAAAATTGGGGACGGCAATCGCCGCCAATATGCCGATAATTGCAACGACAATCAAGAGTTCAATCAAGGTAAACGCTTTGTTTCGGTACATGAAAATCCTCCCAAGTATCTTGGATATAAGTATAGGAGTTTCACACGTTTCTAACAAACTGTATGACAGCGAATTTGTGAAAAGATGTATTCAACGAAACCATTTTCCAAACCTCCATTTAGCTTGTATTCCCAAGCATAGTCATTTATACTTTGGTTAATGTATCAAACCAATCAACATTAAGGAGAAAGACTATGAAAACAAAATGGATAACCGCTGTTGCTGTAATGATCGCTATGTGTATCGCACTACCCGTAATGACATCAGAAAAAGTCGATAACGCAAAAGTCAAAGAGATTATTGGTAAGGAACTGGAAGCCATGAAAGCGCGTGAAGCGCAAACCAAGTGCCCGATTTCCGGAGCCGATGTTGCTGAAGGCAAAGGTCATGTGTATATGGGCTATATGATCGGTACCTGCTGTGATAATTGCGCGGCGAAGGTGGAAAAAGACCCGCTGACCGCGTTGCTGAAAATGCGTCAAGCCGGCCAGGAACCGATGTTAGCTGAAGGGTACACCAAAAACACAAAATGCCCGCTTTCCGGGAAAGATGTAGCTGAAGGCGCATGGGCCGTGAAAGACAACGTGCTGGTGAAATTCTGCTGCAACAACTGTGTGGCAGCTTACAAAGAAGACCCGGCTAAAGTTACCGCGAAAATGAACGAAGCCAAAACCGCTCCGGCAGCCATCATCACCATGGCACAAACGGTCTGCCCGCTTTCGGGCCATGCGGCTGACGGCTCTACCTCACTGGTGTACAAAGGCAAAGAAGTCAACTTGTGCTGTGCCGCCTGCAAAGCGGGATTTGAAGCCGATCCCGATAAACATCTGCAAACCATGGCGGATATGGGATTTGTTGTGGCTGCGGCAAAGTAACGGTTTTCTGCTGCATATTCAATACCCTTAAACCATAAATACTTCTAACAATCAGGCGTGGAGCGATCCACGCCTGATTTTATAAACGAATTATATTGCATCACTCGTGTCCGGTTATTCCCTGTTGAATTTACAGGGGTGAAAAAACTAAGAACTGTGCAACGAGTGAACTGCACATAAAAACCTTCGAAATATGGGTGTTTTTGCGAAAATGACGAACTAATATTATCCTAAAAAACAGTGATTAGTGACAAGCACCGAACCCTCAAAAAAGCCTTGAGGGATATAGCGAAGAAGAAACGTAACAGGTCAGCGGTGTGAAGTAAAAAATCAAAAA
>CAYVAZ010000385.1:0-4338 GCA_964449065.1 uncultured bacterium | reverse complement strand
CGGCTCCACCCCCTTATGTAAGGGGGTTATTGTACTGCATTTCAAAATTCTCAACATTTTATACGGGCATTACTGCCTCCATATTTTGTTGTATTTCTTCTTATTTACTCATATTACGCACTACATTATGATATACCCGTTTTTCTTATCGTTCGCTGCATCTATCGCCCTCGCCCACCGGGAGAGGGCCGGGGTGAGGGTTCGGGAGGAATAAACCTCTAATTACGCGACTGCTTCATAGGGAGCAATCGCTCTCTTCGCCCTCATCTCTTATCTTCTCCCAAAGAGAGAAGACGATAGATAATCCGTTTGATTCAGATAGAACGGCTATACAATCGAATCTTTTTTTATCCAGTATTGATCCTCTTCCGCGTAAGGTGAGTTATCATCACAACTAGCCGTTGTAACACATCTGATATGTTAGCGCGGCGCGCCTTTAATCCTGCAGGGCTTCAAGAACCGCTTTGGGGTTTTTCTCAATCACCTTCAAGTAAGCGCTCGCCGGCCCTTGTGGAAGTCTGTGCTCTTGCTCCCAATTTCTCAATGTAGCAAGTGGAATGCGGAAATGTTGGGCAAACTCCTCCTGTGTCATATCGAAGCGTTCTCTCAATGCTTTCATATCGATCTTTTTAGCCTTATGAAATTTTCCGCGGTTGGCAATTGCATCTTCGAGGCCGGATTTAATTCCATCGTATAGCTCGGTCATTGCCGATTCTCCTTGGCTATATCTCAACATACGTCATTGACATATAATAGACAAGAAAAAAGTGTGTCACTGACGTGTATGGTTAAAGTACATTGAATGGAAAAATCTGTTCAAATTCTATAAAAAACAATTGCATCAATTGCCAATGGTTTTAAACATGCCCTAAAGGATTGATGTTGGAGATGTAAATGAACTGCAATACTAAACCTAACTATTACTCCGCACCCTCCATGTCTCTGTGGTGAATAGCCAAACCTTCCCCAATCCATTATGTTCTGGCGAAAAGCACGTATAATCTGGGTCTTGTGAACTGACAGACCGAAAGGAAAACAGGATGCAGCGGGTTGTTTTGATCTCTTTGTTTGATGAATTTTGCCTGCCGTTACGCTATGCGTCATCATTGGTGCAGCGGGAAGGCCACCATGTGCAAATGATCTTTGTGAAAGGGCTGGCGTATGCCTCTCCTAGCCGGGTTCCGTCTGTGGAAGAGCGCGGCGAAGGCGGGTATTACGGCTATCTATCATGGATGACTCAAACCGAAGAAGATGCTCTCATCACCTCTTTGCAAAAAAGCGGCGCGCGGCTTATCGGGCTGCATGTATCTCCCCTGCATTACGGCTTGGCGGCGCATTTAACCCGACTCATCAAAGATAAACTCAACACCACTGTCGTGTGGAGCGGAGTTGATCCCAGTCTCAATCCCGATTCCGCGATGGAACACGCCGATCTGATTATTTCCGGCGAGTGTGAAGAGGCGTATCTTGATCTATGCAGCGCGCTTGAGACCAATAAAGAATTGACCCAAATCGCGAATGTGTGGGCCAAAAAAGACGGCAGCCTGCACAAAAACGAGCGCCGCCCGTTACGCGAAAACTTGGATGACTATCCCTTTGCCGATTTTGAATGGAACAAAAAGCAAGTCGTTTGTGATGACGCCCTGGTTGACGCTCCTTTCCCGGCGGAAAGCCCGCTGCACACCAACTTTGTCACCCGCATTACCCGCGGGTGCCCCATCGATAACGCCTGCTATTTTCATGGATTGGATGATGCCGTTTATTTAGGAGACACCCGCGTCCGCCGCCGCTCTCCGCAACATATTGTGGAAGAACTCAAACACCGCGTGCGTACCTGGCGCACCCCGTTGGCGCGGATCGATTTCTACGACCCCTGCCTGCCGTTGGACAACGACTATATGGTAGGCTTTGTGGAAGAACTCGGTTCGGAAATCGGGCTGCCCTATTCGGGATTCGTGCATCCCGCGCTGGCTGAATACGACACCCTGCCGACACTTTGCTATTACGGCCTCGATCATTTGGTGCTGAGCACGCCCTCCGGCAGCGACCGCACATTAAACGAGCATTACGCTTCCGGCCTGTCGCAGCAGGGCGTTATCGAGTGCGCGCATAAGATCAAAGAGAACGGCATAAAATTTGTGCTGGAAATTTTGGGTTACAACCCGCTCGAATCCGAAGACGACAAGAAAGCCACACTCAGCATGATAATGGATTTGCCCAAACCTTACGGCATGAAACGGGTAACGCCCGCCGCGTTTTTGGATGGCTTTCCACTCACACAGACCGCCGAACGCGCGGGCGTGCTGGATCAACTCGAGCGCCCCGAAGGCGTGCACGGCATGCACCTGCCCCCCACGCCGGATCATATTTTTTGGGAAATGCTGTTTACCATGGCGCATTTAAATAACTTCACCAAAGAGTATGTCATGAACTTTACGCAGGATACCTACATGCGTGAGAACCCACAACTCTTCAGTGAGTACACCGAAGTGATGTACAACGCCACCTACGCGTTCGGCAACCCGCTGCTGGACAAAGACGATTACGTGGGGCACATGCGTTGGAAAATCGCGCAGATGGAGAAATCCCCTGTTTATAGGGCGTATCATAAGGTGAAGACGCTGGTGAGATAGCATTGGCGTTGGGTGGTCTAGGTTCCCGCCGGGCCGGAAGCCCCAATATTTTATATTGGTACACTTGAAATTATCCATTATACTTTTGGCATAAAATAAAAAGGATTGTTCAATGGCTCAGTTCGTGATCAAAGAGTTGGATGACAATGTGCTCTCGCAGATTACATCGATGGCTTCGGCAAAGGGGCATTCTTTGGAGGATGAAATTACACAGATACTGACCCAAACCGTGAACAAAAAACGGAAACAACGGGAAGCCTTTTCTGCCAGAGCGGCTGAGCTGCGTGCCCTTGCCGGTCCTCAAAAGACGGACAGCGCCCAGCTGCTTCGTGAAGAACGGGATGGAGTATGAAACCGTATGTCATAGACGCCAGTGTCGCTTTGAAATGGGTATTTGAAGAGACCTATCAAGTCGAAGCAGAAACCTATCTTACCGCTCCGTATGAACTCATTGCTCCCGATATTTTTTAAATATGAATGTGCGAATATCATTTCCAAAAAGGTACGTCAAGATGAATTGAAACCAGAACTTGGATGGATGTTTTATCGGGAAATCATACATTCTGAAACAGTTGAATTCATTCCGACAGAACATGTATTGCAGAACGCGTATGAATGTTCTGTGGAACTTAGACATCCCATTTTTGATTGTTTGTATCTGATAGTCGCGCAAATAAACGACGGTATTGTCGTTACAGCAGACAAAGAATTTTATAAAAAATCCTACAACAATAAAAACTACAACCATAGAATACGTTGGGTGGAAGAACAGCCATAAATGAAAATGAAATGGAGAAATCCCCAGTTTACCGGGCGTATCATAAGGTGAAGACGCTGGTGCGGTTTAAAGAATCCGAGGCAAACCCTTTTGGTATGCCATGGTGGAAGCAGCCGACTCTATCCATTTTTATTATAAATATTTGCTGCAACGTTTCAGAATTGAATAGCCGGGGTGCATCGTCTTTCAGCCGGTAAATGTATGCGCATTAGATCTCTAGGCAAACTTGAATTGCTCAAAAATACCCAAAAAGGACGGACTACTTATGAGTGACCACCAAGCCAACAAACGCCATTCTGCCCTGCAGCCGTTTTCCCGCGATCATCATACCGGCTTAGTAACCGCACAAAATATTCTATCTGCCTCCGAAAAGGATCGGCCTATGATGAAATCGGCCGTGCAGGATTTTGTGTCTTCTTGGCAGCAAGAAATTGCATCTCATTTTGATGAAGAAGAGCGTTTGTTGTTACCATTCATGAAACCGGAAGATAAAACCCGCATGAAAGAAGACCATGATAAACTTCGCCAGTATGCCCAATCTGCAATCAATAACATTCAAGATGTACTAAACAAAAAACTCTTAATGAATCTCGCACAGACACTGAAAAATCATATTCGCTGGGAAGAACGGCACCTGTTTCCCTTCTTAGAAGAATCCCTCACGCAGGAACAGTTAGAACAAGTTGAAAAAGAAACCAAAATAATGGAATCATCCAGACAGCGTGCCAACAAATAACTGAATTGGTTTTAAAATCGTAGAGTGAGCGGTGCAAAGCCGCAGCAAACCGTAGGTTGGATTCCGTTTATCACTCACCCCTCTGTTCTCCTGGTGCAGGATATCTCATTCAATAAAGTAAAATCGGCAAGTTTAACTACCCCTCCCTCACAACGGACATTTCCGCGTGGGTTTTGCGTTTGGGGCGGAGG
>CAYVAZ010000384.1:0-4352 GCA_964449065.1 uncultured bacterium | reverse complement strand
ATTATATTCAAAAAGTTATGGCATACTTTTCAATATCAACTGCTTTTTTTAGGTTAAACAATCCTCCTCCCCCAATGTCATGGGGGAGGTGTTCCCCCCTTGTTAAGGGGGGCTAGAGGGGGATCGATACCCGTCATTTAATCGTTGACACTGTACTAGGGGCATAAGAAAGCCTCTTTCCCGAAGGAAAGAGGCTTTCTTATTGTTATGGCAAAGTTCTTAATTCGATAATAATTCGCCGATTCCCACAAAGACTGCTCCACTACTTGGATTGTCTTGGTTCAAAAATGCGGGATTGACGGAATCCAAATTGGCTGGCGGGCTGAACAAGTAACGCAATCCGGTTATGGCACCGCTTTCTCCGGCACTGCTATCCAGAGTAAGTTTTAAGATACGAAAGAACGATTGCGGTGCGCCCTCTCCACTGCCGATGAGGAGTTCATCACCATTCGAACGCTCTCCGTCAAACTCTCCCTTGCCAATAGATAAACCGCCACCCGGATTGATAGATGCATCTCCGATTAACTGCTGTACGGAATTCGAGGGTCTGCCAAAGCCGGTGATTGTGTTGTTCGAAACGATAGGCGTAACGACACTGATTAGATTACCCAATTCTCCCTCTACGCTGCCTTTGCTTGCCGCGACAATCTCGTTGGTTCCATTCCCGTCGATGTCTGCTACAACCATTTCAATCCCGCCTTGTCCTCTGAACCCTGGCGGGAACGCGACAAAGTTGTGGCGGATGTGGTTTAATCCATCCGGATCAACGTCCATCACCGTGAACTGAGTAAGGGAAGTACCGCTGTTGGTTTGTCCAATCAACAGTTCATCGAGTCCATCATTATCCAGATCGCCTGCCGCCAGCGTCACTCCCCCGTTGGCATTGTTTTGGGTCGGTACGTTATCCAGCGGCTGAAATTGCAAACGCACGGCCCAGCTGTTGGGAGCGGGTTGTCCGGTATGTTCAAACAAACGAACCAAACCCAACTCGCTGCCTTGTCCCTGGGCGGCTGCCAATAGGTTTCGACCGTCTTCAGTAAAGTCACCAATGGCCGTCCGCAGTTCTCCTTCGTTGTAACGTACGGGATTGCCGCTGCCCTTTGGAAACGCCATGAACGGATGCCCGATGGGCCGTCTGGACAACGCATCGAGGGGAAGAATGATGTTGGGGAATTGAGCGTCTTCGGTTACAGGGCCAAATGAGACAATCAAATCAGGCGAGTTGTCGTTGTTAACATCGCCGGCGGTAAGGTAGGTTGCGCGATCCGTTCCCCCTCCGTTGCTTTGGAAGAAGGGATCACCCGCTACACGGAATTGCGCCAGAATCGAATTGACTGGAAATTGAGAGTTGGAGTCGAAATTCCGGACTTGGATACGGTTATCCCCACCTTGCCCCTGTGCTAGCACAATCTCATCCACCGCTGGTACTTCACCCGGTGTTTCGCCTTGCGGAGTGATTGTGGGCGTTGGAATCGATGTTGCTGTCGGTGTGGCAGTATTCATGATTTCCGGTGTTGATGTTGCCGCAGGGGTTGGAGTGTTCATGATTTCCGGGGTGAATGTTGGTGAAGGTAATGGCGTATTCTCTCCTTCCGGCGCGTTAATTGTCAGCGTAGCGGTATCGGTATCCACAGCACCGGAGCGGTCGGACACGCGCAGCGTAATGGTGTGTGTCCCTACTCCCAGTCCCAAGTCGGCCAGTTCGGCCGCTGTTACGTCGGGAGAGAATGCAAAGGCATCACCAAAATCGCCGTCGTTGTTCAAGTCCCATCTCAGTGTGATGACATCATCTGCATCAATGTCTTGAGAGCCCCTTGCAAAAAGCCGTAACGTTTCTCCTAGAGTTATGATGTACGGACCCCCTGCTGACGCGATGGGTGGTGTGTTGCCTGACCCGCCGGCAGGTGAAGGGGTTGGCGTGGGCTCCCCTTCCGGCACGGTTACGGTCAGTGTCGCGCTGGTGGTATTCGTGTTTCCGGATGAATCCCGTACTTCTAAAAAAATGGTGTGCGCGCCCACGCCCAATCTCTCTACAGCGGAAGCGCTTAATGTTAGAGCGGGGAAATTTCCAGAACCGAGAAATGCGCCATCCTCTAATCTCCAAGTAAAAATCAGGCCGGAAGATTTTCCAGTTTCTGGATTGAAAGATTTTCGGGCGGATAAATCAATGGACTCACCTAGCACAACGGTGTAAGGTCCGCCTGCATCGGCCGTTAATGTGGTGGGAGCCGGGCTGATAGTGAGAGTAGTGGTATCGGTGGCACTGGCACTGGACTGATCAAAGACTTGCAGTGAAATAGGATGCTCGCCTACCCCCAGACCTAGAGATATAAGTGTGTTGAATATTTCCGGTGATTCCCCGAAGGCATCCGGAATGCCGTCATGATCTAAATCCCAATTGAATCGTGTAATGGCATCTCCCGGGTCCTGGTCGAAGGAACCGCTGCCGTCAAGCATTATTGGTGTGAATCTGTCCAAATCAAATATCGAGATCGAGTAGGGACCGCCCGCGTCTGGTTTAGGCGGGTGGTTGGTTGGTGTATTTGTAGGTGTAGGCGTGTTTGTGGGTGTGGGCGGAACCACTGTGGGTGTAGGAGGAGCATTGATAGTTAGAGAAGCGGTATCGATAGCAATTTCTCCTAACTGATCAGTGACCCGAAGGGATATGGTACGGCTGCCTACATCCACTCCTAAGCTCATGAGTCGATTTGCGGTTACAACCGGTGATATGCCGGAAGCATCACCAAAGTGTCCATCGTTATCTAAGTCCCATTCAAAACGAACAATGGAGTCTCCAATATCGGGATCAAAGGACTTGCTTCCATCCAGCGTAACTGTATTCCCTTCGGAAAGGGTGACGCTGTATGGGCCGCCTGCATCCGCTACCGGTGGAAGATCATTGGATGAAGAACCTGCAGCCCAGATAATGGAATTTTTGAGGATTGTAGAAACGGTTGAGTCTTCTAAGAAACGTAAATCATTAACAATCCAAAGCATTTCTGCAATCAATCCAGAGCCCACTGAATTCGCTAAAACAAGAGGACCATCTGACGAATCGACAATAATTTCAGTTTGTTCTTTTTGATCGTCCACAATGCTTAACTGAAGAAGAGGCAATCGAAATTCACTGTCTAAACCCGCTGCAATGGGATGATTTGGTTCCTGAATTACATTCGAAAAAGAGATTGCATTGACAGAATTCTCAAAACTGTCAAATGAAAACAGTGATTCGAACAGCTGATATGAACCCATGCTGTATTCCCGATAAAGCCGCCCGTCAAAAACCAACCCCCCACCGTTGTTTACGAAGTCAACGATCGCTTGCTGCCCAGCAGCAGGCATATCATCGGAACCATCAAATCCACCAAATATTACGATGGCATCGACATTGCTCAAATCAATACTACCGTCAAATTCAGTGTCGTCACTCACGGCGGCTATAACATCGGTGAACTCTTCCAACACAGGAATATAATCGAGTGTTTCTGAAACGCGTTCATTTCCATCGTTTGCAATGACAACGATGGGAAAGTCTTCAAACGTTGCCGCCAATGTAAATTGTTTTTCGAATATGCCGCCATTTTGATCATTTGCTTGTATGCGGATGGAGAATCGGCTCTGGGTTTGAATGTTTAAAACGGCATTTGTCAGCAATCGATTTCCATTGATGGTAAACGAACCGTTATCCCTATCGCCGGTACCGGAAACCAATGAAAACGTATGGTTATCCGCTAAATTGGCGTCTTCAGCCTCCAACGCTCCAACAAAAGTACCCGCGGGTTGATTTTGATCGACCGTAAAGTTATCTAGGGTTATATCTGTAGGAACGGAATTCGGTTGGTCTTCAATGTTTAATGTAAATTGTTCTTCAAACTTTCCTCCCAAAAAATCATTGGTTTGAATCCGTATCGAAAATATATTTTTGGTTTCAAAATCAAAAAACGCGTTGGTTACGAGTTGATTCCCGTTCTGAATTTCAAACAACTGATTGTCTATATCTCCGGAACCGGAAACAAGCGTAAAGAAATGATTTTGATTTGTATCCGGATCGTCTGCATCAAACATTCCAACCACTGTACCTTTTGGTTCGTCTTCATTCACGGTGTTGGAATCGAGGGTAATATTTGTAGGGGAAGCATTTGGAAAGGATGTCCCCAGTCTTGGGAAAATTCTTGTACCTCCAGAGCCCCTTGAGACTCGCAAATCTTTAAGAAATTTTATCGGTTCTAATGAGGACGGATCTAAAACGGCTAAATTTTGACCCCTTGTGATATACAGTTTCGCGCCATCCGGACGAATAAATATTCCATCCGCGGACTCGCTAGGACCAAAGAATTCACTGATATCTTCAA
>CAYVAZ010000383.1:0-4372 GCA_964449065.1 uncultured bacterium | reverse complement strand
ATGAGAAAATCGATTCGATTTTTTGATAATGCACTTCATATCGCTGACCTGTTACTAAAGTTATTATTCGCGTTGATTTGCTTGCATTCGCGGTTAAAAATGGTTTAACTTCAGATATAAACTCATTCTTGTATCAAATAGGGTACAAACAGAGCATCAAGCTTGCAAGATGAAGATTTCACGCTGGACGGCTTGTTTTTCACGCGCGTAAATGACGCTGGCCCGTTTGGCTGTTGGTGCAAAGCCATTATGCGGATCAAGAATGGTGTAGCCGAGGTATTTGAGATCGGCCAAAATTTGCAGCGAAGCCGGTTCGCTTTTGTTTTGGATTTTGAAGCGCGGCAGGATGAACACCACCCGCGCTCCCGGTTTGCAAATCGTGCGAATCTCTCCTAGCGCGCGCCGGTACAATGCCAGAAGGTCTTTGCTCCATTTGGCGAACTGGGCTTCGGGGATGGGTTTGGAGTGGGGCGGGCCGAGGTAGGGCTCGGCGGCGCAGGCATCGAAGAAGACGGGTTCGACGAGGGTGTGGAGATGGCGCGCGTCTCCAACAAACGACTGCACCGAGCCGGTGAAGTCTTGTACATGATCTTGCAGCCAGGCGGTGTTGCGCTGTGTGTCATGGATGGCTTTTTCGCTGTTGTCGATGCCGGTTGCCCTCAGGCCCATAATGCCCGCTTCCATGAGGATGCTGCCGGAACCGCAGAAGGGATCGATGATCGTTCGGGTATCCTGTTGGCGGGCAAGGTTGATCAGCATCCGGGCGAGTTTGGGGGGCAGCATTCCGCTGCGGTCGTCACGGCCGGGGCGGCCGAAGTCGCGGTACGAAAAGGCTTCGAAGGGCTGCACCCAGACGGTTTGGGCCGCTTTCAATTCATTGTGATCCACATAAAACACCAGTTCACAGCCTTTGTTGAGCAGATGGTTTTTTTCGACCTGCACGGATGAGAGTTGAATATCGTTTTTGTGTTTGGTGGGAACAAAGCGGACGGAACGCCCCAGCGCTTTGATTTGTTCTTTTAACCGCGCGGACAGGAGTTTTAAGAATACCGGGAAAAATTGTTCGTCTTTCGAAGGTTTTTCCAGAATGGATATACCAAAGATAATTTTACCGTTTGTAGTTTCTTCGCCTGTAGGGACCTCCCCCTGCGGGTGCTCTTTCGGATCACATTCAGAATCATCCGGACAGACACGGTGGTTTGCCTCTACATTTTTTTGAGTCATTTTCGGATAGAACAAAGAATCACAAATGCTTTCCACAACCGCATCCGCCATGATGGTGGGATCGTCCTCAATAGACGCGGCGCAATCCGGCTGGACTTTGCAAACGCGGATGATGCCGCCCAGATCGTTTACCCAGGTTAAATCCAGATCATTCGCGTTCGCCAAAATGACATTGCCATGCAACCTGATGGATTGCAGGGGTTCGCCCAGGCGTTGGCTAACGGCGGTGAGTTCGGCTAGCGATAAGCCGGGGTTGTTTCCGGGTTGGAAAAGATAGGTGTTCATGCGTTCCCTGAAAACAAGAAAGGATGAGTTCCCCCATCCTTTCAGTAAATACGTTCGTTCTATTTATTGCTGCTTTTAGGGATTTGAAAAGGCATAGAGATGAGTTTCGGTGCGGAGATAGAGCGTGTCTTCTACGATAGCGGGGGTGGCATTGATTTTTTCGCTTAATTCATTGTTGGCCAGCACGGTTGGTTCTTTGCCGGCTTCAAACACCGTCACCAATCCTTCTTGCGATGAGATGTAAATTCTCCCATCCGCCGCGACGGGCGAGGCTGAGTAGTTGCCTTTGCCCACGCGCTTGCGGTAGATTTGCTCACCGGTTTTGGCGTCTAAACAAGTCACAACTCCGCCGCCTTTTGCCATGTAGATGTATCCATCCAAATACAGACTGGAGGGCATGTAGGGGATGGAACGTTCGTACTTCCAAGCGACTTCGGGTTTGTCTTCGCCTGGAGTTATGGCTTGGATGGAGGAACGGACATCCATCATGGTCAGCCGCGCGAACTGATCGAATTCCTCTTTCGACATGGCTTCGTCTTTGTTACGGTCCATCCAGCCGATGATGCCGCGGGCGGGCATTTTGCTTTCGGGCTGATCCGGATCCATAAGGATGGTATGGTCTTCCGGAATTTCCATTGCTTGGATCAAGCCGTCATTGTTCTTATCATAATCCGTGTAATACTCCCACCGCATGGGGCTGTTGTTCATGCCTGCTTCGGTGCCGGAGACGGTGCTGGTGTACAGGTATCCACCCCCCACAAACGGGACGGGAATCGGCACGCCGAATTCTTCTAATGTCCACAGTTCCGTGCCGGTTGCAGGGTCGTAGGCTTTGAGCGTGCCGCCGCCCAAAATCACCACTTCATCCCGGTCCCCGTTCCGCCATATCACGGGCGATGACCAATTGGGGTTGAACACATTGCGTTTGGCTTTCCATACTTCGTCCCCGGTATTTTTGTTGACAGCCAGCAGGTACGAATCGCCATCCATGCTATCATGGATCAAGTAGACGTGATCCTTGTACACAATAGGAGATGTAGCGGTGCCGTGCATGTTCATGGGGGTTTTGACGGGATGGTTCCATACGTCATTGCCATCGTGGTCATAACACAGCAATCCATACGAGCCGAAGTAGACATAGACATCATCTTCATCCGCAAAGGGTGTGGAGGAAGCCGGGCTGTTGTCGGAGTGGTGAGGTTCAATTTTCACTTTCGGAGAAGCGGCTTTCCAGATGATTTCACCATTGGATCGGTTGATGCAGATGGTTTCGAATGTTTCATTATGAATACCGGTGATGAAGAGTTTGCCGTTCCAAATCACCGGGGAGGAATGGCCGGACGGTAGTTCGATCTTCCACTGCACATTTTGTTCGGGACCGAATTCAACCGGCGGATTGGCGTTTTTCGCGATGCCGCTTCCGTTGGGGCCGCGGAATTGGTTCCATTGTGTTTCGGCAAAAGAGAAAGGGGCTATACAACAAATAGCCATGAGTGATGCAATGAAACGTACTGGATTCGGCATGGATTTATACTCTTTCTTCAGGAAGTTTTGTAGAAGAGTATATGCGAAATGTTTGAGTATTGTGAAGTGTCAGCTGGATTGCGACTCTTTTTCCAGTTTCTGAATCTCATCGCGGATTTTGGCGGCGGATTCGTAGTCTTCTTGTTCGACCGCTTCGGTCATTTGTTTGCGCAGCATTTCGACCGGGTCGTCCGGATACTCGGTTTTAAGTTCGTTAAGAAAGCGCTGCAAGAAGATCACTTCGCTGCAATTTTCGGCCAGTTTGCTTCGTCCCATCTCGGTGAAAAATTCGTGAATGGTTTGAATGGCTCTTTCCACGTCGCGGATGGCTTGTTTGGGGGTTTGTTCTTCGATCAGGCGCTGGGCTTTGGCGCGGGTGTGCATCATGATGACGTAGGGGCGGTATTGCTCCAATTCGTATTTGTCTTCATCATCCTCGGCGTAGGTTTTGATAAAGTTGAAGACACGGAGGTTGCGGGCGGTATCGCGTTCGACGCGTTCGTATTCATGCAGATGAAAAAAACTTAGGTAGCGGTAGTAGTATTGTTCGGCTTCGCGGCGCAGTTCGGCGCAGTCGTCGGGATCAAGAAAGAAACCGTCGGCGTTTTGGTTTTGCTCGATGTGTTCTTCCAGCATGTGCTGGTAATATTCATAGAGCGATTCAAAGCCTTGCGGACATTTGCCGTCCGGTCGGCCTTCGCAGTTCATTTGCAGCAGGCCTAGATCTAGCCGCATTTGAATTTTTTGTTTGTGATCGAGTCCCTCTATCAGCCGTACCGTGACTTCATCCGGGTCATAATCCCACCCCTTCAGAACCGGTGTAATGTCTTGCATATTTCGTCTCCCCTATCCTGCGCAATCAATCCTAATGGGATTGGTGCATCCAAACCAAAGCGCATTGTACTATCCATACCAGTCATTCTTCTATTTGGGTTCTATTTTAATGTGGAATGCGGTTGGTTCGAAAGGTGTACAGGTTAGGCTTTTTTTATGGAAATACCGCAATAGATAGCGAAAAAGCCCCAAATGGGCATTCTGACATAACACAGGGCAACACACTGAAATAGTTGTGGGTAAACCTCAGTGATAAGGGGGCTAATAATTCATCAAGGCTGACATGATGGGTGATAACTTAACCATTCACATGAAATGAATGGGATCCGTCATTCACAAGCGAAGCGCAGTGCCACAACCCCCTTGCATAAGGGGGTGGAGCCGTAGGCTCCGGGGGATTTTGCGTAGTTGGAAGCGTGCTTCGATCCCCCCTAGCCCCCCTTAACAAGGGGGGGGGAACAACGGATAGCCAGCCGTCATTTTTTGATTGACAGACTACTAGAAA
>CAYVAZ010000382.1:0-4434 GCA_964449065.1 uncultured bacterium | reverse complement strand
TCGCCGACGTGCGAACAGGTGGAGAAGTCCGCAGCCGCTCGAAAGTGCTCCAGGTCTACACCCGGGTGCTGGCGGCCGGCGCGGAACTGCACTGTGCCGTGGAGAACCTGGCAATTCGCGATCCCGACGATGCCCGCCGCGCCGAGGACATATGCCTGCTTCGGGATGCGGTGGACCGGCCCCTGGCGGGCACCGGAGGCCGCGCGGAATGACGTTCCTGCACCTCGGGTTTCCGAAGTGCGCCTCCACCCTGCTGCAGCGGCGGGTGTTCACGGAGGCCAACGGGTTCTTCAACATCGCCGCCAGCCGATCGTGGATGCCGGTGTTGCAGCACCACATCGTGACCGCCCAGTCGACAGCGTTCGATCCGACCCACGCCGCACCCGTGGACCTGCCGGCCAAGGTCCGCAACAAAGGCCTTGAACTGGGCATGAGCTACGAGGGTTGCCTCGATTCGCTGATGATGGCGGACTATCGGCTGGTGCTGGAGCGGCTGCGCCGAATGTTCGGGGACGCCAGGGTGCTGATCGTGATCCGCCGCCAGGAGGACCTGCTGTTCTCGGACTATGTCCAACTCTTGCGCGCCGGATTCGTGGGCAGCTATCGCGACTTCGTCGAATACATGATCTGGGACCGTCGGCAGACACTCTGGGGTCGTATGCGGTTCTTCCAGGTCTATGAAGAGACGCGGCAGGTCTTCAGCGACGTCCTGATGCTCCCCTACGAGATCCTGCGGGCGGACCGTCCCGCGTTTGCAGCCCGGTTGTCGACATTCTTCGGGCGCCCCATTGCGGTTCCCGACGAGACGGTCAACCAATCCAGCGGTCGATGGGGGATCGCTGTGATGCGGATCGGAAACCGGCTGTTCCGGCACGGCCTTGGCCTCCCCTTCGGCGCCGTGCTTCCCTCCTATTGTGTCGGCCCAGGCAAGTTCGACGCCGCCGGTCTGGCGCCGCGAGAGCCGTCCACCTGGCGCCGGCAGGCGATCCTGAAGCTGGCCGAGCGCTGCGATGGTTGGCGCATGCAGAGGCCGGACGCCGAGAAGCAGGCGGGCAATCGTGCCTTTGCGGCGCATTTTGACCGCGAGTTTGCCGAGCAGAACAGGCGGCTGGATGCCGAACTGGGCGGCCTGCTCACCCGTCACGGCTACGTCGGCTGTGTGCCCGTGGCGGCCAGATCCGAGCCCGGGGGGTAGGGACCTGTGCATTTCCTTCACGTTGGCTACCCGAAGTGCGCTTCTGCGTTCCTGCAGCGGCGCTACTTCCTTGAGCAGAACGGTTTCCGGAACCTGATCCGGAACGGGGCATGGCGCCAATACCTGATCAACGAGGTCCTGGCGGAGCAGACCCTGACCTACGAGGGAACCGCGCACCCGGTCCCGGAGGTGCCGGACAGCCCTGACCCGAACGGTATGCTCAGTGGCATCAGCTATGAAGGCATTGTGGATTCGCCACTGATGTTTGCAGACATCAGTTTGATCGTGCCTCGTCTGGCCAGAGTGTTCCCGAATGCGGCAGCCCTTGTGATTGTTCGCAGGCAAGAAGACATCTTGTACAGCTACTATTGTCAGATGATAAAAGAGGGAATGGCCCTGCCCTATGAAGCGTTTCTTGAACACCAGATATGGAATCGCCAGCAGACCCTCTGGGGCCGCCTGCGGTACTTCGATGTATACTCGATTATCAATGAGTATTTTGCGAACACCCTGGTCCTGCCGTACGAGGTGTTGCGGCATGATCCGTCACAATTTATCTCTAAGTTGAACGATCACTTCGGCAAGAGTGTCAGTGTCACGCCGGATGTGGTCAATCAGGCTGTCGGCACCGCCGGGCTCGCGCTCCGGCGCGTCCTCAACACTGTCTACCCGAACGGCATCGGCCGGCCGCTCCTTGGCACGTTGCCGGCCCATTGCGCCGGTCCCAATCGGTTTGCGTCGATCAATCTGGACGGGCACGAGCCGAGTTCCGTGCCACGATTGCGCATGATCCGTGCCGTTTCCCTGGTCGACCGCCTGTTGCCGATCCGCTCGGACCGTGCCAAGCAGCAAGCCTATGCGAAGTTCGCATCCCGGTTCGAGACCGAGTTCGCGGACCAGAACCGCAAGCTGGCGGATGCCACAGGATTGGATCTCGCCGGCTTCGGCTACACCGGAACCAGCAGGTACTATGGCGCACGTGCTGACGGAACCGGCCCTGGCCTGGAGTGACTCGGCAGCCCGCCGGAGTCCATGTTTGGCTGTGCCCTGATACCGGCGACGGAGAGGCCCGGTGCGGGCAAATGTTCGGACACAGAAGAGGCGAGAGCGGCGCATGCCTCGCAGACACGGAGACACCGCGCAGGATGGAACTCACACCAGAACTAGCAGCCTTCCTGGAGGACAGCAACGAATCCCGGCGAAATCCTGTCAGTGTTACAGAAGCAGTTTCCAGAGTTCAAGCCGGGTTCTTCAAAGATAGATTTCTACTCCACACCGCCGTGCCGAAATCCGGCTCGTCGGCGGTAGGCGATGCAATCGCCGAACTCACTGGCTTGCCGCGCGGATACGCGGCATACATGCGCCCGAACGGCGACTCGGATCTTCGCATCGACTTGGTACTCGACTTCCCGCACGGTGGGATGCTCAAGTTCCACACTCGGGCTGTTCCGAAGAACCTCCGAATAATTGATCTGCTTGGGTGCCGTACAGTGGTTCAGATTCGCGATCCACGCGACACTGTCGTCGCCTTGTATTGCCATTACAGAAAGACCGCGAACCGGAAAAAGGGGTTGGTTGCGAACCACTTCATTCGTGACCAGTTGTCTCCGATCGATGCGGCTTTCATCCCTGATATCAACCACCTTGTGGATCGGGCGGAGATACAACGCGGCCTGCTTTACCTGGTGGAGGATGGCTGGTTGCAAGCTTTGCTGCTATGGATCGATCAGTGGCTTCGTGTGATCACGCCGACGCGCGTGATGCTGATCACCTATGAACAGGCAATCAGGGATATCGGTGCCCTGCTGGCCCGAATTGCTGAGTTCACCGACAGGACAGATGTGCCCGCAGACCGACTTGCTTCTGCTGCCGAGCGCTTTGACGCCTACCGTGACCGGGCCACAGGTGATGCAGGCAGTTTTCAAGCCTATCCGTTCGGATATACCGGCCAGATCGGCGTCTGGCAGACCTACATGGACCCGGAGACACAAGACCGAACGCGAACCATACTGCGTGCCGCCCATCAAGCCGGATTGGCGTCGCGAATCCTGGACGTCTACCCGGACCTTCTCGACTGATTTCGCGCACCGTTGTTCGGAGTCGATCGCCCCGCTCACCGGCCGCATGTCTCAAGGTCAGGAAAGCTGTACCCCAAGTTTGTATACATAGATCGAAGCTTCTGCACGCCAGCGGATTCGGATTCCTCTGCAAAAATTCGCCGCATATCTGAAGACCACGACTCCCAGGTTTTGTAAGACTGGCGCCTATTGTGGGTGTTCCTGAGATCCTTTCGCTCAAAATGCGCCCTCATCTCAGGGGTAACAGCCAGGTCAGGGTGAATTTTTTTCAGAATTCTCACTTCAATATAGTGCGGATCCCGCACCATATCTTCCATCCGAATGAAATTTTCTGGCGGCACAGAGACATAGTTCTCGCAGTCGGGCTGGAACACGACGCGGCATGACCGCCTGAACCGCTGGACGAGCCAGTTCTTGATTCTCTCGAACTGCTCGTGGCCGAAGCGATCAATCAGGATTTCGGATTCTTTAGTATCCCCCACAAGAACGGCGACATGATCAACATTTTCAGGATAGTCCAGGTCACCGACACCAAACCTGGCGGTGTAGGCCTGTTTGGCATTGCCGCTGATGTGCGAGACCAACCGTGGTATGGGGTCGCGAAAAATGCACCCAAACCAGCCACCTAGATCAGTGATCTGCTTCTGCAACACTGGTCCATAGAATCCATGAACTGAACCGAACACTTTCTGGAACCTGTTCCCCGCCGCACACTGGTAGAGACCCTGAACGAAGTCCTCCGGCTCCATGTCGTTCGTGCCGCTGTCGTAGGGCGGAATTGACCTGTTGCCGTGCCAGCACACGATATCAGGGTGTCGGACCAGAACCTGCTGCAGGAACTTTGACGCGGAATGGCCCCGTGATGAAACATAGAAGACGGGCCTTTCCTCGAACCTTGCCATCTCCGACATCGTCCTTTCCCGTTTGTGTGGAAGAATGCCAGCGCCAAGGGTCGGCGCCCCACCACGCCAAAGACTGGCTTCAGTGGCTCCGGCCCGGGTTCGCCACCCGCAGATGGTTTCCAACATGCCCGCGCAGGACATCACTGGGCAAGGGTGCCGACCGCCCGGCCATCGACAGGCGCGACCGCCATGCGCCAGGCTGCCTCAACAAGGTCATTCTGGTCGGCAACGTCGGCCGCGACCCCGAGGTCCGAGCTCT
>CAYVAZ010000381.1:0-4460 GCA_964449065.1 uncultured bacterium | reverse complement strand
GGATTGGAATGAAGCGTACTTCCGGCTCGGCGGGAGCCTCGCCCTCCCAAAAAAATTGTTTGGACAACTTTTTTCGAGCATATTTACATTGAGTTGTATGGATTGACGCATCGGCTGGAAGCCGATGCTACCCTAATCCCTAATCACTCGTCACTGCCTTATAATCACTGATTCGTCCCTCCTCCTGCACGCACAACTATATCCCCAAGGCTATTCAGTCCATTCGAGGTATGAAACGGCAGCCCCCGCAGTGTCGATTGCCACAGCCCATCCGGCCCGATTCCCATTAATGCCCATTCACCAACTTTCAGGGGCTGCTGACCGGTCTGCTGAGCGCCGTCAGCACGCAAACCGCTCAATCCATGATTCTCACCGATAAAACTAAACGCGGCTTCATTGTCTCCATAAATATAGGAGCCGCCGCCATAGTTCACATAGGTCTCATCATCCTTCGCGGCGGTGGGTTCATTAAACGGGTCCCGCGGCACGGATGACATATACGATACCGGTGTTGTCAATGGAGCCAAAATCTGTACCATCGTCCGGTCCGGCCCGTTATTAAACGGCGGGATGCCAAACATCTCCATGCGCTCGACACCAAGCGGAGTATCGTCATCCCAAAAATCCACCAGCAGCATATTGGTATCCAACCGAAACGTTTCAATCGCGGTCCCGGTATTCTTCATATCCGCAAGACCGCGCGATATTTTCGCGCGAACCTGTGCATTCAGAAAATTCGGCACCGCTATCGCCGCCAATATGCCGATAATTGCAACTACGATAAGAAGTTCTATCAATGTAAAACCTGTTCTCGATACCATGAGGTTCTCCTAAAACAAAAAGGCTGCATGAAACGGTTCCATGCAGCCTTTGATATTCAAAACCATAACCGTTTAATACAACGACCAACTGGAAACATCGCTGGGCCCATCGCCGCCATCAACCAATTCAAACCGCATCCCCAAATAAACAGAACGGAGCGCTGTACCATCCTGCACGTCATCAATGATAAAGTTCAAGGTTTCACCGGCTTCTACCGTAACTTGGCCAACATCCATTTCATAATCGTTATAGCCGGGAGTGCCGGCAAAGGTCCCGTCATTCGCGTGCCAACGGGTAAGGTCTTCACCCTCAAACGCGAAATTCAATGGAGTCGGATTATCCGAATTCTCTTGCGGATCCGCGGCGCCAATATCACCAACATTCAAGATCACGTTATAAGTCCCGCCTTGCGCGAATGTAACAGAGGTTTGCAGAGTCGGCGCGTCATTCCCGCTATTCGGAAACGATTCTAATATCGGTCCATACGGTCCAAGCCCTTCACGAATATTCCATTTGTTTGAACCGTCTTCCCTTGTGGTAATGGTCAACCAATCGTCTTGAGTTGGAAACGCGGCTTCATCCACCGGCCAGGTGCGAAAGCTGTTACCAAATAAATCTGTAGAACTTTCATCAAACACACCGGGACTGACTTGGAACTCGGAGAATGCAATATCCGGCTTCAACACAAACCGCATACCCAAATAAACCGAACGTGATACGCCTTCAAATTCCGGCGCGTCATCAATATAGAAATCAAGTTGTTCTCCCGCTTCAACCGAAATCTCTCCAAGAGAAATCTCATAATCGTTATAACCCGGTGTCCCTTTAAACTCGCCGTCATTGGGAACAAACGTCGTTAAATCATCCGGTGAAAATCCGAAATTCAATGGATTGGGTGTCGCTACATTCTCATCAAAATCCGCTGCTCCGGTATCGCCGACATTCAAAAAGGCTTCATAGGTCCCGCCTTGCGCAAAAATAACGGATGTCTTTAACAGGGAACCGTCATCCCCGCCGCTTGGAAAGGTTTCTAAAATAGGCCCATACGGTCCAAGCCCTTCACGGATATTCCACAGGTTATCACCGTTTTGATTCGCATTGACTGTAAGCCATTCTTCTTGCGGCAAACTTTCATCTGACGGTCCGGTTTTAAATTGATTTCCGCTTACATCTTCCGTGAATTCAAATGCGCCGGGGCTCACTTGAATCTCAGATATCGCACCGCCCAACTCGATAACCCGCAGCGTTACGCCTTGAAACGTCGAGGTGACGGAAAAATCGGCAATGATTCCGAATTGATCGCCGGGGACATCGTCGGCTCGTACCGATACGGTCCCGCCTTCTTCCACCTCAACTTCACCAAGCGAAGCCGTATACCAAAACATACTCCCGGCCGTTTCTCCGCCAATGATCGGATACCCGGGAGACGTTCCGCCGGATGCCCGAACCGACATGCCATCGCCGTCAAAAAACATGTCCAATTCGCCGTCACCAAGAGCCGCTTGTATCGGCCCCGTTCCGGGGTTTTGGTTGGAATCCAGAAAGTTCAAGATCACTTCATAGCGGCCGGGCAGGGCAGGGGTGATTTCCATCGTCAATTCCGGTGAATCTTCAAAAAATCCCGGCGCGTGAGAGACCAAAAATACATTTCCCTCAACTTGGTAGATCAGCCACTTGCCGTCTTCATCAAAAAACACATCGGCCAAATCTTCGTTACCAAACGGCCGGGGATCAATTGCGTCATCCAATGACAGAGAAGAATCGGACGGAAACACTTCATGCGTATTGCCAAACCGGTCCGGTTCCCCCCATTCGCCCGCCGAAAAGAAAAAGGATAAATCCTGTGCTTGCACTGTTTTGCTTGTATTGATAAACAAAATCAATAGGCAAACAGAAAAAATCGTGAATAGGTTTCTCATAACATCCTCCAAATAATTAGAATTTCATTACCATATCATAATTCAGTCCTGCATTTCAAGTGGTAAATCGATGTATTTCTGGGAGGAAAGAAAATAAATAGGATAGAAAACGTTTATCGTTAACGGAAGAAATGGGTTTATGTTTATACCGTTTTTTTTGGTTGTTGCGTATGCGCAACGATAAGCCTTGGCGGATGATTAACATCGCGGTTTGCGTTTTGAACAATCCTAATTCGATTTGGTATGAAATGATTTTAACGCGGTTTCGCGGTCAGTAAAAAACTCAAAAATGCGGTTTAGGCGGGTCATTTCAAACATATTGGATACACAAGGCTGCACATTCACAAACTTTAACTCCCCCTTATGTTCTTGAACGTTGCGAAACGTGGTGACAAACGAACCCAATACATAACTGCTGATATAGGACACTTCACTCAAATCGACCAAAAATGATTTATTTCCTTCTTGCAGCGCAGCTTGGATGGTTTGAACGAATGGTTGGGCATCCTTCAACTCATTTTCACCGATTTTCAAAATACATACCGTGCCGTCTTGTAAAGTTTCTACTGACATGAGAAGTTTGCGTTCCTGTGTTGATAAATTTTGGACTATACTTATAACCAAATAAATGTTTCGGTTCAGCCATGTGAAGTCGTTTCCCAATCTTGGGTGAGAAGGGTCTCTTCCGTCGGTTGTAATGATAACGTTCACGTAGGCCGGCTGATATCTTACAAATGACAAGTCAAACAAATATAGACAAAACGTCGTTCATAAAGTGAGCTATATGATGAAGCATTCTTATATTTTAATCAACCTTTTATTCCTTTTATTTGCGGGATGTGAAACGCAAGAACTCGTCCAAAACGCTTTGCTGAAACCGCTTGAACCCAGAGATTTCTTAAAACCGCCCAAAATCCTGGATTCGTCCCAAGAATTCGGTTTTTTGCACTCCGAAGTTTTTACCGTCCCCGCCTATACCAATATCTATTTGGCCCATGCCGAATCCGATACGGAAATTGTTCATCCCAGCGGAAGCCGTAAGGATACTTGGCAGCGAAATCAACCCGTAAAAGTGTTGGAAGAGATATTGGAAGGGGGGGAAGTATTGGATATCTTCGCCACCGGTTCCGCCCGCAATGTCCCCGTTCCTTCTATCGTATTCGACCCGAACGGCGGCAGCAGCCGAATTCAAGTCGAGCAGACATTGGGTGTACGGTCAATCACGGGAAACATCGGGGCTCTTGTGGGGCTGTTTGACAATCAAAAACAACCCTTTCTTATTGGGCAGCGCAAACAGATATATGTTCCGTCTGGTGCCGAATCGCTCTATCTGGCATTTCTGGATTACCCCGGCTACTCATCTGACAATGAAGGAGAATACATCGTAAGCATCGATGTCATCCGCAGGTAAAATTGATTGCGTTTAACCCAGCTATCATCCATGACAGACACATGACAATTGAGGTCTATACAAAAATGTTTGTGATAGCAGCCGGTTGGCTCAAAGCGAAGCCTTGTACAGTGTCAACGATTAAATGACGGGTGTCGATCCCCCCTACCCCAATGCCATTGACTTAATAAAATTCCTGGGGATTTGTGTAATAAAATAAGTGATTGCGTTCTTCGCACCCCCTCTGTCCTTCTTGCGTCGGACATCTCCCCCAAATGCTTTGGGGGAGACATAGGTTTTGGGAGAGACGTAGGTTTTGGGAGAGACGT
>CAYVAZ010000380.1:0-4460 GCA_964449065.1 uncultured bacterium | reverse complement strand
CCTTATCCACGCCGCCAGCGTTCGTTCTGAGCCAGGATCAAACTCTCCGTGGAAAAGTTTGAAAACGAACACTTTATGGGTAATTACTTAAGGTAATTTCCTGTAAGCGTTCGGATTTATTCGTGTTAATTGTTTGGGGTTCCCATACACGGTTTATGAAAACCATGCATGAAAACTAAGCATACGTAACTTTTACTCTACCCGGTTGTCAAAGAACGAGGAAAACTCTGTTTCCCTTACTGCCTGTATTTTCTTATCCGGCCCACTCCACCAGCCTCTCAATTCCATGAGATACCGATATGATTTTGCCGATAAAAAATCCCGTTCAGGAATATGCTTTCTCCTTTACGGGCAAGAGAAAATTATAGGCGAATTTAAAACCGCAGTCAAGCCATTAATCTCTTTTTTTTAACTTTTCTTTCACGATTTTTTGGAAGTGATTTTCTTCTTCAAACCGTCTTGATTGCTGCGGCGAATGAGAATACTAACCAATCATCTTAAAGATGCAAGTGGACTTTCACAAAATCATAACATTTTTTTGAAGAAACCCGGAATTGCGGGGTGGATTCTCTCAAAAATACTGTATTACGGTCAATGCATCTTTAATCATAAACCCAATAATATTAAATAGATAATTCAATTTCATATGTGAGGGCAAGTTCTTTCTCTCCCGCCAAAAAATGTTTGAAAATCCCAATAGGATTTTCTTAAAATTTCGTTTTCTCACGCAGCGAATTAGGATGAAATCGCGGGAAATGAGGAATACGGGTTATAGGGCAAGGCTGCTTGTCTCTCCTTATTGGGATGCGCAAACTGTCAGCATCAAGATTTTCTGGATAAAAATAGGATAAACAGGATGAATGCCATGCTGTTATCCCGGCATAGACAACAAAAGCATCAGCGCCCGAAGGCAAGCGGAGTTTCATGATAGAATCACCCTATTATTATACAATAATATTGCCAAGGATATGCCGCCCAAATTTTTAAAAATAATTCGCATATTCACGAGCGACATTGCAAGCAAAATAACAACCCTATCCCCCTCCACCATCTAGACTTAGCAATACGTTGACTCCCTAAAGTTTCCTAAGTTCCGTTTTATCCTAAAAACAGTGATTAGTGACGAGTGATAAGTCAAACGAATTCAAGAAATTCTACGATTGACCGCTCTCACCCTTTTGGTGATTATTTTTCAACTGCTCCGCATTTCATAATTCTATTATATTCAAAAAGTTTTGGCATACTTTTCAATATAAACTGCTTTTTTTAGGTTTATATGTGTATCAAATTGATTGTTACAATTTGCCTTCGGTTTCGCCTTTCCAATCGTCGGTGCGGAAGGGGGATGCGGGTAAGCCAGCGCTGTTGAATAGATTCGGTTGGGGGATGTCTCCCCAAGCGAAACGTACCGCTTGCGGTTCAGCCACTTTACCGCTGGAAACAAAGATGGTGTTTTTGCCCGTGATTTCAGCTTCCGCTTCGACAAAGTGCTGGTCTTTCCCGGCGATCCAAAATTCGGTCAGAGGCATATTGTCTTTCGATTCGAGACCTTCTCCAACGTGATCAAAGCGCAGTTCAATGCCGTCATCTTTTTTACGCATGGAGCGGTAGATGGGGCCGGAATGGATCACATCTTCACCATAGGCAATCTTTAACGCGTTGAGAGCCAGGCGTTTGCCGACATCCTGCTTGTTGCGCGGGTGAATATCGTAGGTCTCGTAGATATCAGTCAGTACCGCCATACCGGTATTGGGTAAGGATAGTGTCATCAGCTGGGCTTCGCGCAGTTCCGCCGAGGGGGATTTCCATGGGGTTTCCGGCAGCGGGTCGCGGCGGTAGGCGTACGGAGCGATTTGCACATACAAGAAGGGAAAATCTCCTTGATCCCACTCTTCGCGCCAATCGGTGATCATGTCCGGGAACAGTTTGCGGTATTGATAGGCGCGCCCGACATTGGATTCACCCTGATACCAGATCGCGCCTTTAATGCCGTAGGGAATCAATGGGTTAATCATCGCGTTGAACAGTCCTGCCGGACGCCAGCCGTGGCGGCGCGGGTCGCGGGGGTAATTTACTTCCGGCGGGTTGGGTACCAGTTCGCCTTTGGATTCGGCATATTCGGCTTGGGTTTTCCAGTCCATATACTTTTGCTCGATCCCATCCAACTGTTGATGGTAATCCGCAACGGATCGTGCATAGCGTTCCAATATTTGTTCATAATCCGGATCGCTTTTCAGCGTTTCCATCGTCGTCCACGATTCGGCGGGTGTGCCGCCCCAGGAGGAATGGATTAACCCGATGGGGACCTCTAACTCTTTGTGTAAGTAACGTCCAAAGAAATAGGCCACGGCGGAGAAGTTTTCTACGCTTGCGGGGCTGCATTCCTGCCATTGGGCATCAACATCATCTTGCCGCGCTCCGGTTGCGATACGGGGAACATAGAACAAGCGGATTTTGGGATAATCCGCGTTGGCGATTTCCTGTTCCGAGTTGAAGATACGGGTCATGGGCCACTGCATGTTGGATTGCCCACTGCACACCCATACTTCGCCGATCATGACATTGTGGATATCGATTTTATTGTTGCCTTCCACAGTCAAAACATAGGGGCCGCCAGCGTCCATATCCGGCAGTTCCAGTTGCCACCTGCCGTTTTTCGCACTGGTGGAGCGGGTGCGGTTATTGAGCGTGACTTCCACTTCTTCGCCGTCATCCGCCCAGCCCCACACGTTGATATCCATACCGCGCTGCAATACCATGCTGTCTTGAAACAGCACGGGCAATTTGACATCCGCCAGGGCGGGCACGGCCAAGATCATGACTAACAAAAAACTAACGCTATCCCTATACAATTTCATACTGATATCCTCCATACTATAGTTCGGTATAAGGTAGGTTACCACAAACCACTCCATATTTACGAGAGGTACATCCCTGTTATGATCCGAAAAATTTTGCTCATCCTCATTCTCGTATTCGGTTTTGATTCCTTTCCGGTTTTAAGCCAAGAGCTGGAAACCAATAAGGAACCCACACCGTATGTATTGGTTATCACCGGGAACGAACTGCTGAAGGGAATCTACGCCGATGGGCATACGCAGTTCATCACCAGCACGTTGAACCCGTTGGGGTGCCGTTGTGTGGCTTCACTCAGTGTGGGCGATTCGGAAGAAGCGATGCTGGACGCGTTGAAGTATGCTTCGGATCATGGTGAGTTTATCATCGTAACAGGTGGGTTGGGGCCGACTCCGGCGGATATTACGCGACAAACCGTATCGAAATACACGGGAATTCCGATTGAGATTAACGATGATGTTCTGGAAAGAATGGCTAACCGCTTCCGTACTCCGAAAGAGGAGTTGCGGGATAATCTTGTTCGACAAACCTACATGCCTATAAAAGGGACGTATTTGAAGAATTCAGTCGGCAGCGCTTATGGGTTGGTTTTTGATGATGGCGGCGAAGTGGTGATATGTCTGCCGGGGCCGCCGCGTGAGTTACAGGCAATATTGAAGGAGGAAGTGGTGCCTTACCTTGCCGGACGTTTTGGAATCCGTAGGGTTGGGGCGTCGCTGGAAATGCGCTTTGTTGGAATCGGAGAATCAAGCATCGATCATACCATCCAAACAGAGATGGTATTGCCCGAAGATTTGATGACCGAATATAAGTTTGATATGGGGCGGGTAGATGTAACCTTTTCGCTGCCGCATGATACGGAAGAGGATCATCAACGATTGAAGGTGTTGGAGAAGGAATTGCTTTCGCACATCAGCGAGTTCTTTTATGCCAATGACGGCTCAACGCTGGAAGCGCATATCTTGCAGTTGTTGCAGCAGCGCGGCGAATCCATCGCATTGGCTGAGATCGGCAGTGACGGCGCTATTGCCGCCGCTTTGGGGGAATCCGCAAACGATAACGGTGTCTATTTGGGCGGATTGGTTTCCCCCAATCACGCGGGGATGTTGAAACTATTGAACACCAACCAAGATTCAATCCAGTCAAAAGAAGTTTCGGAAGAATCTACGATTGAAATGGCAAAGCAAATATGCAGAATGACCGGGAGCGACTGGGCGGTTGCCGTTTCGGAGGTGCAGGAAGAAAACGGCCGCGGCTTTGTGTGGGTCACGACCGGCTCTGAGACGGAATCTTTCCAGACCGAGCGGATCAACACGAGAGGCCATGGAGCATCCGCGCAAAAGCGGTTGGTGACGGATGTGCTGAACCGGCTGCGGAAACGGATAAATTGACCGAAGAAACGCAGAGTGCACCGGGGATTTCGCGGAGTTAATTTTGTATGAATCGAAATTTTTCTAAGAATGAGATTTTATATACTCACGGAGAATATTGTTTATCTGTGATTGCCAACCTTTTCCTTGCGATTTGAAGTATTCAACAACTTCAGGATTTAGGCGAATAGAAACGGGGATTTTTAATCGATCTTTTTGAGGACCACGAACCCG
>CAYVAZ010000379.1:0-4463 GCA_964449065.1 uncultured bacterium | reverse complement strand
TACGTATATGGAGGGTGAATACGTTTTCGGATTCCTTATGCTTGCTGACGGCGCTGACATTTCAGGGGGCTTCAAAATGGTGGATTGACTGTACTCATTTAAGCCTTTAAAATCACTGCACTAAACACTTGTCCCTCATCACGAATCACTGTTTTTAATTGATCGGCATGGGAAGATAATAATTCTCTTGAGTAACCGGCCATACTACACAAAAATACTTTTTCAACGATTACATTTCGTATATACTTGCGTAAAATATCTTTGGAGCAAAAACATGACAAAAACAGTCGTAGACCTGTTTGATGAAGCGGTGGAACTGAACGAAAATGACCGCGCCGCCTTAGCAGGGCTTTTGCTGGAAAGCATCGAAGGTGAACCCGGTCCAGACATCGAAGCGGCATGGGCAAAAGAAATTGAGCACCGGGTTGAGCAACTCGAAAAAGGTGAAGTGGAACTCATCCCCTGGGAAGAAGTCAAAAGCAAGCTTCACCGTAAATTGGAAGAAACATCTTGAAGGTATACTTCCATCCGGATGCCGAAGAGGAACTGATGGAATCCCAAGCATGGTATCATGAGCGCAGCCATATCGCAGCAAGAGCATTCACGACTGAAATATCATGGGCGATCCGGGTTATTCAGGAATCTCCCACCCGCTGGAAACGCCATATCAAAAACACTCATAAATTCGAATTAAATCATTTCCCATTCAGTATCATTTACAGGATCAATGAGGATTCCATTGAGATTGTAGCGGTTGCCCATCAACGCAGACGGCCGGGCTATTGGAGAAAGCGGTAGTTAATTTTATCCAAATAATGCGGATTTCACAGAAATCTGCAACACCCCAGCCTCATTTCTGAAATTGGGGTGTTAAAAAAAGACTGGCCTTTGAAATCGCTGCAATAAACACTTGTCACTCATCACGAATCACTGTCTTTAATTGATCGGCAAAGCGCTATATCAAAGATAATCTGCAAGGGGAGATGATACTTCCCCTTGCCCCCTGTCTCTTCTAACGTAGACTGGATTTTGACCCGCTTATAATGAAACTATTTATGGACATTAGATGAGTGAAAAAACTTCTGTTTACTTAGAAACTACAATCCCAAGTTTTTTGACTGCCCGCCCTTCAAACGATGTATTGATAGCCGGAAAACAGGAAGCAACACGCCAATGGTGGGAGCAACGTAAAAAATATTATCAACTTTACATTTCCGAATTGGTCATCGAAGAAGCAAACCGCGGAGATTCAGATGCGGCACAACGAAGAATGAATGCGGTATTCGGGATCGAAATTATCGAAATTGATGATGAAATGCTTCAATGATCGGATATAATTATTGATAGCGGAATGATTCCGGCTAAAGCGGCTGCTGATGCAGCTCATATTGCGGTTGCATCCATACACGGAGTCGATTATCTGATGACATGGAACTGCACCCATATCGCGAACGCGGAAATCATTCGCAAAATCAGTTGCATAGTAAGCGAAGCGGGATACTCTCTGCCATATATTTGCACTCCGCTTGAACTGTTTGGAGTAGAAAACCATGACGAATGACCCGATAGTCGATGAAGTTCGGCAAGCAAGAAAAGAGATTCTTGAATCCTATAATGGGGATTATAAGGCAATGCTGCGCGATATGATGAAGAAACAATGGGAAAGCGGGCATAAAGTGGTCAGCCTTAAGAAAAAGGAACCGCAATCGAAATAACCCCATCAACCTACCACCAGAACCGTTGCTTCTTTTTTGTCTGAACCGGGATGGGATGATCGACAAGGGGAGATAAACCTTCCCCTTGCCAACCGGCCGTGAGGCTTTGGGCAAGGTTGTTAAAGAGGGATATCTAGAATCACTAAATCCGCAATCAACTTCGTATCCGGCCATTGATCAGTTGATATAGTTTTTGGAAGTCATCCGGCTGTCTGTTGATATCTTGTCTCAACAAATCTTTCACTACCTCTTTCACTTTTTCTTTGCCTGTAATTTCGTTATCGTCGCTATCCATAACTTTACAACATTGGTTGACGACGGCATTCAATACTTTTTTACCACGAATCCGTTTAAGCCATGTGCCCTTTTCGAATTGCACTGTTTCATCACCACCGGTAAACTCATTCAGCAAATCATGGAATGCTTTTTTCAAAGATTTTTGAGATGTCTTGCCGGATACCCGCTTTTTGAATGTGTCAAACTCCGTGATTTGATCCAGCTGAACCAAAGCGTTTTCTTTTGACTTGAATTTTGCTACATCCGTAAATATTTCGATCCACTTTTCCTTGAAGTCTTCACGAATTGAAACAATTACTTGATTGGCAATATCAAGAAACAATCGAGCTTGGCATTCTTTCTGAATTGTGTTCCGAAGTTTTTCTTCCGTACAGTTTGCTTTGAGCCAATTTGATTGAAGTAGATAGTTCGGGATCAAAAAATAGTTCTCGATTTCTCTCCGACGCCAGATTAGTAAATTGGAAGTGTTTGGGTCGGGGAAGTTTTTCCAGGATTGTTCGACTTCATCATCGGAATGATGATCACGGTCAATCAAGAAATAATAATATGGGTGATGCTTGTGTAAGGCTTGAGCCGCACTTTGCACATGAAAAGATGGTCCTAATGGCTCAACAAGCAACTGGGAAGGTAAGAATTCAGACAAAACAGCGGGATCAAAAGATACAGCAGTGTCTCCCTCAACAAATAAGATATGCCCCGCACCAAACCGGACATCATCGGCATTCGGAGCACGCTGAACCTGCACCATGATTACTTATCCCCTTAGCGGTCAGCAAAACCCGGAGGTCTTTTTCTACCCTAAATTACAAACGTCTCAATGCCGCACCACTTCTCCCCTTTAGCGGTCAGCAAAACCCGGCGGTCTTCTTCTACCGAAGAGAAAATATCAGCCGAATGCGTGGCAATGATGTACTGATTTTGTGGGGCGAGTTGATGAACCTGTTTCACAAAATCACGGTGCCATTCAGCATTTAAGTGCAATTCCGGCTCATCGATCAACACAATGCTGGGGTTGGAGCGGGAGTAGTACCAGATTAAAAACAGAGTAGAAATAATCTCCTTCTGCCCCGAACTTAACCCATCGAAGGCAAATGATTCTCCGCCATTGGTTGGGGTAATGCGAAAATCAATCGTGTTGTCCGGCGATGAGAGCAATTTTGTGATCGTCCCACCAGAATATCGCTCAACTATAGAGTTTAATTTATTAAGAATTTTACTTGCATGCTCGTCATCTATATTTTCAAACAAATCTGCTTGCCCGATTTTTAAACGCAATATTTCTAATTTAAAAGAACTGACTGGATATTCTAGACGCCGTCTACTTTTAAATCGCTGCCGCCTCTTTTCAATTATCATACCTAATTCCGGATTTCCTTCCAAAACCTTACGATAACTATGGAAATACATAAACTGCTGAAATAAAAGCGGTTCTGGGTTTAACCCTATAATTGAAGATAATGAATATCCAGTATCGTCTTCTGATATAGAATATCGAGAATCATAAAAATTATTTGGTAACCTACTTGCCTTATCAATTTTAAATTGATTTGATTTTTCAATAATTAGTCTAGTTTCATGTTCATTGTTCCCTATTGAAAATACACCATTAATTACGGATTTGTTCTCTCCTGATCGAATAAGCAAATCACTAAAGTTATACAATCGTTCATTAAATTCATATGAAATGAATTTTCCATCCTTATTACACATGAAATATAAAAGCAAAGCACACGCTTCCAAAACAGACGTTTTCCCTACCCCATTTTTGCTTCCCATCAAGAATACGTCAGGGTCATTCTTCATCCGGGGTTTTGGAAACTCAATTTCAAAATCATCAAAGGCTTTGAAGTTTTTTACCTTCAGTTTGCGAATGGCTATGGGGATTTGCTTTTGGCTTTTAGGCATGGAGCCGCTCCACAAAAAACGCAATGCGATATTGTTGTATTTGCAATTTTACCGTAAATCGGGGAATATATAACGTCATTGACTGACGAAGCGGCAAAAAGTCGAGAATAGATTCAGCGGAATAATTGATAATAATATAGAGATAATGCTTGCAAAAGACGGGGAATTGTTGTATACTTAACTCATTTCATTCCAATGAGTTAAGGTTGAGAAATGCTGCGAATTAATACCATTCTGCAAACCTCTTTTCTTGATCCCTTCGAGTTCCTGGGGCATAAACGCAAAGCGATGCTTGAAGGCAGCTGGGCGTATCTGTTCCGTGAGATGTTGTATAGCGAACTGCCGGTGGATGCGATCAAGCATGCGTTCCACTCCCAAATGGGCCGTCCCACCAAAGAATTGCACACCATGCTCGGCGTGCTCTTGCTGCAGCAAATGTTCGACCTGACCGATCAGGAGACCGCGCGCCAATTGTCGTTCAACATCGACTCGCATACACCAAGCAGGCTTGAATATCCTCTTTTTCCAACCAGGGGTAACCGGATA
>CAYVAZ010000378.1:0-4465 GCA_964449065.1 uncultured bacterium | reverse complement strand
GCCGATGCTCCCCTTTTATGAAGGAATCACACAGAATTTATTAGAATCCGTATTCTATCATTAACAAAAAGATTTGAGATAAAAAATCACTCACCACTCCGGCTTGCTTTCGCGCAGCATAAGGCGTTCGACGGCTTGTTTGGGGTTCATGCCTTCATGGGTGATGGCGTAGACTTCTTCCGCGATGGGCATGTCTTCATTGAGTTTTTCTTTGATTTTGGGGACCGCTTTGACGGTGTTGAGCCCTTCGACCACCATGCCCACTTCTTCTTCCGCCTCTTCAACGGAATAGCCTTTCGCCAGCAGTTCACCGAAGCGGCGGTTGCGGCTGTGGCGGCTGGTGCAGGTTACGATCAGGTCTCCCACGCCGGAAAGGCCGTTGAAGGTTTCGGGCATGGCTCCCAGGCATTTGCCTGCACGGCTGAGTTCTTGGATTCCCCGCGAGATAAGAGCGGCGCGGGCGTTGTCGCCAAAGCCCAGGCCGTCCGAGATCCCCACCGCGATGGCGATCACGTTTTTCAGTGCCGCGCCGATTTCTACCCCTTTGCGGTCGGGATTGGTGTAGACGCGAAAGCGGGGGGATTGAAACACTTCCTGCACCAGGGCGGCGTGCTCTTGGTTGGGTGAAGCCGCCACAATAGCGGTCGGCATTCCTCTAGCAACCTCTTCCGCGTGGGTGGGGCCGGAAAGCGCAACAACACCCGCGATTTTATCCCCCCAATCCGCCTCAATCATGTCGCTGACGGTTTCCAGCGATTGCGCGTCCATTCCCTTCGAGCCGTTGACGATGATTTTCGGCTCATTCGGCAATTTTGTGGAATATTTTTGGGTGATCGCACGTATATATTTGGTAGGGATAGTATTGACATGGAGATCCGTCTGATGAAACACTTCGGTCTCGTCATGGGTAATGTGAATGTCCAAGGGAATGGTGACTTCCGGTAATTTGTGCAGCAAACGCCGTGATTGCTTGAGTTTATATGCTTCTGCTTCTGAATGAGACCATAACTTGACTTCATGGCCATTATCATAAAGAACAATCGAAAGCGCCACTCCCCATGATCCTGAACCTAAAACTCCAATTTTCATGTCAATCAACCTCTAATACATATAAAATATACTCTTATGTATTCATTCTTTTATTAAGGTGGTTGTAACAAATACTGAAATAATCTGACAAACTGTATCGTATTCTATACCAGAGCAGGACCAGTTAACAGTATGAGTGAACATCAGGAGGATACCTACTATATCGATGAGGTCCTTCGCGGAAACCGCGAGGCTTTTCGTGTTTTGGTTGACCGGTATCACTCCATGGTCTACGGAATCGCCTATACGATGACGCGCAGCGTTGAAACGGCACAAGATGTCGTACAGGAGGTTTTTTTACGGGCATTTCGCAAAATCGACCGCTATAATTCCACGTATCCGTTTGGGGTTTGGGTGCGGCGCATCGCGGTGAACTATATACTGGATATGCGGAAGAAGAAAAAAGTCAATACGGTCTCAATGACCACTGAAGAAGACGATGAGTGGGAGATTAAAGACACGGGCAGCAACCCACGCGATGAGAAATTTAAAGTAGACCAAGAACGCTTGGTGATGGAAGCCATCGAGCAAATGCCCGAAAAGTACAGAATGATTTTGCTGTTACGCCATTTTGAGCAACTGAGTTATGAAGAAATCGCAGACGCGCTGGCGATTCCATTGGGGACGGTGATGACCCAACTGCACCGCGCCCGGCATCAGCTGGCGGACATTTTGCGCCCGGTCGAGTCGGAGATACAGTCATGATTACCCAAGAAATTGCCTATTACCATATCGAGCGAAACATTGATTTCGGCGAACCGCTGCCGCCGGAAGTGGAGCGGTATATGGAGCTGCATCCGGAAAGCCGGAACTATCTGGACAAGATGAAGATGGTGGCGAGTACGCTGAAGCATATTGAAGTCGAGCCGCCGTCTCCGGTATTGGCCGAATCGGTGATGGATCATATCCGCCTGAATGAAGAGGCCAAACAACGTTCCGTATGGCATTCACTCGCGGCGCCGTTTTTGCGGGTTTATAAGAGCCTGTACAACTTCGGGCGCGAGTTTCAGATTGATCCCGTGCTCAGCCGCGAAGCCTGGCCGACGGTCTTTGCAACCCTATCCATCTTTATCGGCGTATTTGTGTGGCCGATGGTTGAAAGCGGCAAGGCGGATCAACTGCGTGCTTCGGTTGAGGATAAAGTCATCACCCTAACCGATGAAGCATACGAACAAGTCGAATCCATGGCGAAATCAATAAACGAGTTTGCCGCCGGGTTCATTCGCAACGTATCCGGTGAAGAAAAAGAAGGCAAGAAAGAGCCGGGAGATGATCTGGGTTTGAAATACAAATGGCCCGTGCAGCGTAATCTATTGCTAGAACATGCCCGGCAAACGTAATTTCTTAGGATAAACTCTCAAAGGTTAAGCAAGTGATTTTGCAAGAAGGAAAACATGGTTAGTTATTACCCACCCAAAAAAAGTCCATTACTGGCGGCCTTGATCGGGATTATTCCCGGCATGGGGCACATCTATAACGAACAGGTTGGCAAAGGCGTTTTTTTGTTTTCGTTGTGTTTGGGCATCTTTGCCGTGGTGATTCTGTCGGTGACCGGCGTGCAGTTTTTGTCGTTTGCCTCGCCCGAGTTTTATCACGGCAGTCTTTTCGGACATACCGACATTCAACCGGCGGTGATGTCGAAGTTGTTTGTGGTGCTTTCGTTTTTTGTATTTCTTCCGGTATTAGTCATTTTTTCGATGGCGGATGCCGCCACCACAGCCGTCAAAATCAACCGGGGCGAGATTCCTCTTGGAGGATACCCCGCCGTTGCGACACCACCCCCGCCGCCCCACTCTCCGCAAGGGCAGGCGGGTACATCCTATCAGGAGGCGATGAACATGAAACCATCTCAAACAATGGGAGCGGGAAGCGGTTTTGCCGAAGGCGCTTCCGGAACAGCCGGCACCGGTGATGCCGCAAAGGCCTCGTTTCAAACAGAAGACCCACCGGCACATGCATCGCACGGTTCCAAACACGGCCGTTTGGTGTTGGGGTTGATTTTGATTGCATTCGGCTTCTTCTTTATGGTGGAAGATTTGCGCATCCCGTTTTTGGAATTCGACAATCTCTGGCCGTTAATCCCGTTGTTTTTCGGGCTGCGCCTATTGCGTGAATACCAACTGGAACGTCAACACAGCCAAAAAGTGCTGGGGGTTATCTTTACGGTGTTTGGCGGCGTATTCTTAATTCACAACTGGACCAATATTGATGTATTTGCAATTTTTGGAGACTACTGGTATGTCATTCCATTGATCATTGGTGTTTGTTTGTTGGTCTTTGACTTTCGGGAAAAGCAACTAAAAAAAACCGCTTCAAATGGAGAAAAGAAATCATGAAAAGTAAAAGTCTTTTGGTCGTCATCATTGCGGCCTGCATGGTGGGTGCCTATACCTCAATGACAAATTTGTTCTCCCATGCCATGACCGGTACTGGAGAGTTTTCCAATGAGGGGCATCAAAAAGAAGGACGGTATTATGTGTGGGAACGGGACATGACCGAATCGTTGGAGGGAATCGAATGGGGCATGTTTGAGACTGTGAACGGAACGATTGCTATCACCTCTCATGAAGACCCCGATATCAACGAAGCGAAGGTTCACGCGGTGATCAAAATCAAGCCGGGGTGGTTATCCGGCGAATCCGCCGTACTGAATGCCAAAAGGTTTTATGATGTAAAGGTGGAAAAACATGAAGACAAAATTATCGTTACCGGTGTGCATCCCAAGCACAAACCGCGGGGGATATCTCATGCAAGCATTGCGTTGGATGTTGTTATCCCCAAACGGTTGAATGCGGAAGTCCATTCCGTCAACGGCAAAATTAAAGCGGACCGGATTGACGGAGAAATGGTTTTAACCAACGCGAATGGACGAATCGAAACCACACAATGTATGCGAGTCAAAAAGGCCAAGACCGTCAACGGTGCGATAGACCTTCATGATTTGGTTTCGTTGCGGCATGTAGAAGCCGTAAACGGTTCTATCGCGGCGCGCTTTGCCGAAAGCCCAAAGCAATCCTGCGAGGCCAATACGGTTAACGGTTCGTTGAAATTTTATTTCCCGCGGGATGCCAAATACAACATGAGAGTCAACACCACCAACGGAAGCATTAATTATCCCCAAGACCGCTTTGACGGTTTGCACAAAAAAGGGGAAGTGAACGGCAAAATCAACGGCGGCGGAGCGGAAGTGATTGCCGGCACAGTCAACGGCAGCGTATCGTTTCGGGATGTATAAAAATGACCGAAATTTTGAAATATTGATTTCCCTTCCGCGTATTTTTCGGTAAGCAATCAACGGGGTACATTCAAAAGGAGAAGTAACATGAACGATCAATCATTTAACCCGCACGAAAACGCGCAGAACTCATCATACAAT
>CAYVAZ010000377.1:0-4514 GCA_964449065.1 uncultured bacterium | reverse complement strand
CAGCGCGAGAATGGTTTTTAGTGCCGGTATTCGTGATTGATGAAATGGTCGAAAAAATCAAAGATGGGACAATCAGTGATTACTATTACGATCCCGCTTCGGCAAAATTGAAAATTATAAAATAAACATTTATTTAATTGGTTTGAAATTAAGAATAAGATAATTTCATCAAGAAACATTGGAAATAGAGATGCCACTTACACTAGATACATATGAAAGAACTATTGTTTTTGTTCAACGAATGATGCCTGAAGGCGTTGAAAGTTTTGCTAAATTTGCTGAAATGGAGCAACTTTTAAAAAGAAAAATAGTTGAATATAAAGATTTTGAAAATGTGGATTTTGGCGAAGACCAGAGTCCTATGCAAAAATCAATCTCTTTCCCAAACAAGAATATTAAAATTGTAGGCCAAATTGATCGGCTTATCATATCTATGCTTGATACTTCTGAAACTGATAAATATTTCTATGAAATATCCAAACAGTTTTCAGATAATTTAGTAAAAGAGAATATTTCAGCTATAGGTGTAAATTTTAACGGTATTATAGAAACAAAAAAAGCTGACGAAACTATAAAAGAGAAAATCATCAACCAATCTCCAAGCATTATCAGCGGTGCAGACAGTGCGTCTTTTAAGTTAGTTTACAAGGATGCTGATAACAAAGCACAATCTATAATCAGTCTTGATACTGGTGCTGTTAAATCAGCAAATTCACGCAAGGAAGGCATAATATTCTCTTACAATTATCATCGAGATATTAAGACGCAACAACTAATGAAAGCTAAAATGGATGAATTCCAAGACTCATTAGAACAGGTTAAAGTTAAATTTGATGACTACAAACAAAAATTAGAGGGTTTTTTGAATGGATAAAAACCCAACAATAGTTAATTTAGCAGAAATCCGCAGTGGTACTTCCAGTACAACCGCTAGTACAAGCTCATCCCCTGAACAACGGGTGAGCAGTCAAGCAACACCACCTCCAATTTCAAGAAATCAGCAAGGCTTCCCACCACAAACTCCTGTAAATCCAGCACCTAGCGACCCTAGTGGATCGTTTAATAACATTGCTGTATGGGCAGTTATTGTGTTCATAATTAGTTGGTTAGCATGGCTTTCAAACGCTTTTTATACAGAAAGCAAAGAGTTAAATAATAAGATTAGTGAAAACCAGAAACAAGTCATGCAGTCTATTTCTGATTATCAGATGGATTTAAAAAATCAAATCTCTGATTTTGAGAGAAGACACGAAGCAGACATGAGAGAGCTGCAAAAAATGATTTTGCAAAGCCAAAATCATAATTCAACCCAAAACTAAACTGGTTAGAAACCCCTATTATTTTCCGTAAGATATATTATCACTCCAAAAGTTCGGGCTAAAATTTACTGCCCTATCAGTCACTTAGTACACATTGATATTGTATATTATGGTAAACAAAGTATTTTTCTATCCATTATATTTAATCTATAAAACGCCATCGTTAATCTGGAGATTAAGTTGATTGGCTAAATCTTTATCAATTTTGAGTTTTATTTTTCGCTTTCTGTCCTCTATTGCATTTAATTCAGGTCCTTCATCATCCACACCTTCAATCTCAATGTCGATTTGGCTATCCGGCAGGCTACTTGCTTCAAGGACAGGAATATTAAATTTTTGGTTGTTTAATCCGTTTCCTAAAATACGATTGCTTAAATCTTGTTCAACCGTTGAAGGAATCGTGACATCGTTGTTTGTTGCAACAAGCGCAAGAATGTCCAAAGTGCCATTCGTAAATATAAAATTATAATTAATGTCTGAACCGCCAGATAAGGTCACTGGAAAACTGCCTACTATGCTATTGTCCGGTGTCGTTAAAGTCGGCAAAACATCCAAATCGGCAAATGTGTCTGCTAATTTAAATGGCCCGAAAGATAAACCATATGAAGGCAAAGGCTCACCCTGGTTGATTGTCTCAGAAGCTGGATCAACACTGATATTCAAATCAGCTTGAGTGACTATTAAATCACCAGGGTTAAAAGAATATTGATAGCCAAGAACATTTGTGAGTGGTCCCGTCACGCCTGTGAGATCGCCTGCGTATGTGTCAGCATCTATGCCCAAAATATAGCTTGAACTTAATGTTGGTGAATTGCTTTCCCCAATCGCTGTAATGATGTCGTCACCGACAAGGCCAGAATTGTATGTTACGGAAAGCACACCTAAAGCCTCCCCGTATTCAACGCTGACATCATCAACATCATAGGTGATCGTTGGGCGTGTTGCCGTGAGATAGGCATAGGCATCTGTATTAGCTGTAGCATTGCCAAGTGCTGTTGTAAGATCCGCCTGCCCGAACAATGACTCACCCGGCAGCAGTCCGTTATTCTGGTTGCCGACCGGATCGTCACTATAGACGAGCCAGCGTCCATTTATATTACTGGCATCAAGAGCGTCATTACCTGCGTTATTGATAAAATCATCAGCCGTTGAGAGAACAATCGCATTGCCCATTGCGCTTGAGGTAATATCATCATCCAAAATAATATCACCCGTTGTGGTAACATTAAGAGTATTCGCCGCCATATCGAGTGCGGCTTCATTGGTAAATGTAGCGTTGGAAAGCACTGAGATGTTGTTATTAAAGCTGGCCATAGAATTCAAAACTGCTCCACCGTCACTGCGACCAAAAATAATTTCATCGAAATTTGTATCGAGAGCGCTCACAATGGCATTGGATAAGCCAATATTACCGGCACCCATGCTTGCAGAACCAATATTGATGCTATCGCTTGCAGTGTCCTGCTCAAGTGTAAGATTACTTCCGGCGCTCGCAACAAAACTGCCGGTTGGCGCCGTGCCGACCACACGCCATGCTAGGTCACCATTGAAATTGTCATCGGAGATAAGACCGCTGCCAGTTACGGTCAACTCATCATTTGTCGCGATTTCATGACCCCCACCAGTGAAGAAATCCACAACGCCCGCACCAGCATTAATTTGAACATTTGTGCCGCTTATCGTGATGTTATTAGAGGCATCAATATCGATATTCCCGGCTGTTCCTGCCGTTGTGACAATATCATTGCCGATATCCAATGCTGTTGATGTGATTGTAATATTCCCATCTGTTTGGGTTGATGTTATGGAGCCATTAAGCGTCACATCCCCTGTATTGCCCAAAATTCCGATATTCGCGTTTGCGGTGATGTTGCTATCAACGGTAACCGTTCCGGTTTGCACTGCGCTACCGACATTGACATCTGCAAAACTGTCAAAAACAAAAGCGTTTAAATTGGCGGCTGTTACTCTTGAATTTCCGCCATTTCCACCGAAGACAATATTGTCGCCATCGCCAAACCCTCTGAACGTAAGCATATTAGCATTTGCAATTGAATTGAAAATACTATCTGCGCCACCGTTTAAGACATAATTTCTTGCTCTAAAAGTGACATCATTATTGTTGGCGTCTAGAGAATTTTGGAAAGTTATGTTGTTGGTTCTGAAATCCACATTGCTTGTCCCACCAAGGATTTGAACATTGTCATGAAACACTATGCCAACAGCCCCGCCATTTCCAGCTGACACATCTCCGCCCAGAAAAATTGTCGGGTTTATTGCATCATTTTGTGCGTTCACATCAAGTAATCCTGTCACATTATCGTTCGCTCTGGCACCATCCGCTAATGTAATCGTTCCACTTGCATCGAGGTTTATTCCGTTTTGGCTTGATGTTATTAGTCCTGCAAAAGAGAGATTTCCGCCTGCATTATTGATTGTGATAGAATCGCTTGCATTAATCGCATTAGAAAAAACAACATCTCCTGATGTTACATTGGCCACATCAAAAGTACCGCCAGCACCATTTGCGTTGATTGTGCCCGCAACATCAATGCCAGTGAAGGCGTTGAGTTCTATGCTATTCGCGCCGGATGTTATACTGCTGTCAAAATCAATAGAAGAATTTAAGGCTGTTACATCAACTGTACCTGTTGTGCTTGATATAGCACCCGTGGCCGTAATATTACCCAAGGAAAATATATTTAATGCGCCATTTGAATTAACGGTTCCAAGATTCAAACCACTGGTTTGTGTAATATCTGTTGTGCCGCCAGACGTTAAATTTACACCCCCTCCGCCAATGGCCTCGAGATTTGTAGTGCCAAGATCAATCGCATCAAAAGCATTAAGAGTAATATTTCCACCGCCCGTGGTGCGTATAGTTCCGGCGGATGCATCGGTGATGCTGCCGGTTGTGCTGGTGGTGAAGCTGATCGATTGCCCGTTTCCGACATCAAGCCGATCACCGTTCAAATCAAATGTGATGGAATTTGTTGCTAAAAGAGACACATCCGAGCCCTGAGAGAGCTTTTCGAGATAAGCGACTGAAAAAGCGCTATATCCTGAAGCTGCAGTGGCCTGATCAATTTCATCTGCGCCGTTATTGAGAGGATTAAGTTCTATATCCCATTTCACAGATTGATATTAGACCTGTTGCAAAAGTAGGGTAATTTTGTAGCAGGTGCAATTTGTCCT
>CAYVAZ010000376.1:0-4546 GCA_964449065.1 uncultured bacterium | reverse complement strand
TGGTTTTTGTTGTGAGCCAACAATTCTTAGTCAAACGCAGTGTCTATCGTCTTCTTCCTTTGGGAGAAGATAAGAGATGAGGGCGAAGAGAGCGATTGCTCCCCATGACGCAATAGCCTATTAAAGGTTTATTCCTCCCGAACCCTCACCCCGTCCCTCTCCCGGTGGGCGAGGGCGATAGATTCAGCGAACGATTAGAAAAACGGGCATATCGTAATGTAGTGCGTAACGTGAGTTATTAAGAATAATCCCTTCATAATTTGAATTAACTTACAGCATCCTGTACTGCCGCCATGGTGATTTCGTGGTGGTTGAGTACTTTTTTTGCTTCTCCGTTACGCAAGAAAATTAATTGAGGGCTCTCATGATTGACGTTCAGAGTTGAGGCGATTGCTTGAGAAAGAGGGCGCTGATCTTGCACCACAACCATATACACCTTAGCCCCGCCGGTTTGGAGGTATTCGTCCATTTGGTTTTTGGCATAAAAAGAAGTTGGACAGACAGAACTGTGTTTAAAAATTAGAATGGGTTGATGTAAACTTTCTTCTACACAATCATTTACATTTTGTAATGTTTGATATTCCTGAAAATTAACAGCAGTCATAACTTGTACCCTCCATAGTGGATTGGTTCTGAAGTGTTTAGGCTATTTTAAGCGTTTTTTCTTTTGAAGCAATAGCCTATATTGAACAGATTGCATGTCACTTCTCTCGCTGGTTATGCAGCTCAATCTATTTCGATTGGGTTCGTGAAGCAGTGGAGATCGAAGCGCAACCCGACGGCGCCAATTCCCCGGAGCAGTCGGTCACGACTTCCGAATTGCTCGTTCAATACGACAAAGAGTTGTTTCATAGATCTTGACACGTTCCGCTCTCTTTTTTAACACAAACTTGAATTGCATTAGCACAATTCAGGTTTGTGTAGATAGAAAGAGATCGTCTTTGATCCCTCATACCCCAATGTCATTGACTTAAAGAACCTACTCATTTCTTTGACCCTTTCTGGGTCAGGTTTTCTCTCACATTTCCAGGGGCAGCGTTCCCTTCGGTCACTCTGCCTCTGGCTATCATCTATAACCCCGTTGGGGTAAACGGCTTAACCGATTGCTTCGTTTGATTGCCCAGGAAACGACTTCTAAACAATCGGTTGAATCATTCTGGTTTATGGTTCTCTTTGCGCCCCCTCTGCCCTCCTGGCGTTGGACATCTCCCCCAAAGGCTTGGGGGAGACAATATCTTTGTAGGAGACAAAGGCTTTTGCAGGCTGGAAGCCTGCACCATAATTTTTGACTTTTTGCCAGTTCGTTATTCATGGGGAGGGAATTTGCATCACTTAAAACTAACTTGAAAACGTCATCATTTAGTGTAAAAAATTCAGCATGTTTGTTCAAGAAGAAACTTTCTTTCGCAGAAACGGTTTATTATTCCAATTTCGGGTTTACTATTCTTCTTGTGTAGTTAGTATCGATTACATTCATTTTACTTACATCTTTAATTGAGACGAACAAGAATGAAGATAGGCGTGTTAAAAGAAACCCGTTCCGGTGAAACCCGCGTGGCCATAAGCCCGGATTCGGTGAAGAAGTTAAAGCGTAAGGGCTTTGAGGTTCTCATCCAAGAATCGGCGGGGATATTGGCCGGATATTCGGATGATGATTTTCGCGCTGAAGGGGCAGAAATCGTCCCGCAAGAACAAGTCTATTCCTCTGCTGTCCTATTCAAAATCAATCCCCCGGTTGCGGAAGAAATCACCAGCATGAAAGAGCGTACCCTGCTCTTGTGTATGCTGGAACCCTATAAAGAAGACAACAACATCATCAATGCATTGGCCAACGCCAATGTGGATGCCTTTAGCCTTGAACTTGTGCCCCGAACCTCGCGCGCGCAATCGATGGATGTGCTCTCGTCACAAGCCAACATCGGGGGCTACCGCGCCGTGCTTGAAGCCGCTGCGCAATTCGGCCGCTTTTTCCCCATGATGATGACTTCCGCTGGCTCGGCGAAACCCGCCAAATGTGCCGTGTTAGGAGTCGCCGGACTGCAAGCCATCGCGACCGCCCGCCGCTTGGGATGCCAGGTTGAAGCCTATGACATTCGCCCGGAAGTGAAAGAGCAAATTTTGTCACTCGGCGCGAAATGCATTGAGTTGGAAATCGAAGAAGAAGGCAGCGGCGAAGGCGGGTATGCCAAAGAACTTTCGGAAGAAGGCAAACGCAAGCAGCAGGAACAACTCAACGAAGCGCTGAAGAAGTTTGATATTATCATCACGACCGCAAATATCCCCGGCAGAAAAGCCCCGGTTTTGGTTACGGAAGACGCTGTCAAAGGGATGCGTACCGGTTCGGTTATAATTGATATGGCGGCAGCCAATGGGGGCAACTGCCCGCTCAGCGAACCGGATCAAACCGTGGTCAAACATGATGTCAAGATTGTAGGGATCACCAACTTTCCCGCACTGGTTCCATCCGATGCCAGCAATTTTTACTCCAAGAATCTCATGAATCTTCTTAACTTGGTTGTTGAAGGCGATCAAGAAGAAGGGTTAAAACTTAATTACAACTTCGAAGACGATATCGTCGATGCCGCACTGGCCGTCTTTGAAGGTAAAGTACGGATGAAGAGGTAATGCTATGTCTGAAACGATGATCAGCCTCTATATTTTTGTGTTGGCTTGTTTTGTGGGGTATCACGTAATCTGGGGCGTCACCCCTGCTCTGCATACGCCTTTGATGGCGGTCACCAATGCGATTAGCGCGATTGTGGTTGTCGGCGCTATTTTGGTGGCCGGTTGGAGCACTGGAAATTTCGGCCTAATTCAAATCATCGGCTTTTTCGCCGTGTTATTGGCCTCGATCAATATTTTTGGCGGTTTTGTCGTCACCAACCGCATGTTGTCCATGTTCAAAAAGAAGAAATAACAATCCCTAATCATAAAGAGTCTTTCGATGGATATTGGATACGCTATAGGCAACGATGGTTTCGCGCTGATTTACCTCATCGCGTCAATTCTGTTTATATTCGGTTTGAAGGGTCTTGCTTCTCCCAAGACGGCATTAACCGGCAACCGTTGCGCGATGATCGGCATGGCGATCGCTGTGATCGCAACCCTGCTGCATCCTGATGTCCATAGTTATGGCTGGATTGTTGCGGGGCTTGCATTGGGTGCCGTGATCGGTGTTCCTATCGCGCTGAGAATTCAGATGACCGATATGCCGCAGTTGGTCGCGGCTTTGCATAGTTTTGTGGGACTGTCAGCGGTGTTTGTCGCGATTGGAACGTTCCTATCTCATCAAGAAGCCAATGCTCTAAATATGACAATGATGATTGAACTGGCGGCTGGCAGTTTCATCGGCGCCATCACGTTTACAGGGTCGGTAATCGCGTTTGGTAAACTGCAAGGGATGCTGAGTTCAAACCCACTGGTATTTACCGGACAGCATTGGTTAAACCTGGCTTTAGCTTTCATCATGGTCGCCTTCGGTGCCCATTTTGCCATGACCGAAAGCATGGTTTCCTTCCTCATCATGACAGCCATCGCGTTTGCGTTGGGGGTATTGCTTATCGTTCCCATCGGCGGGGCGGATATGCCGGTAGTTGTCTCGATGCTAAATTCGTATTCCGGCTGGGCGGCGGCCGCGACGGGATTCACGCTGCATAACAACTTGTTAATCACCACCGGCGCCCTGGTCGGCAGCAGTGGGGCGATTCTCTCTTATATTATGTGCAAAGCGATGAACCGCTCGTTCATCAGTGTGATCTTAGGCGGGTTTGGTGGAGAGGATAGTGAAGCATCCGCCGTGCAAGATCATGATAAGCAAGTGAGTTCCGCTTCCGCGGAGGATTCCGCCTTTTTTATGGAAAACGCCTCGAAAGTGATTATCGTTCCGGGCTATGGAATGGCAGTCGCGCAGGCGCAGCATGCCGTAAAAGAACTGTATGAGATCCTAACCGAAAAAGAGATTGAAGTCTTATTTGCTATCCATCCAGTGGCCGGTCGGATGCCCGGCCACATGAATGTGCTGCTTGCGGAAGCGGAAATCCCCTATGATGTAGTGCAAGAATTGGAAGACGTGAATGGGGAGTTTAACACGACTGACGTTTGCATCGTGATCGGCGCCAATGATGTGGTGAACCCGGCGGCCAAGAATGATAAATCCAGCCCGCTGTATGGCATGCCGATTTTGGACGCGTATAAAGCCAAGCAAATCTACATCTGCAAGCGTTCCATGCGCGCGGGATATGCGGGTGTGGATAACGAACTCTTCTATTATGATAACGCCTCTCTGGTTTTTGGAGACGCCAAAGCCACGATTGAAGGGATGACCAACGCGTTACGGGAAAGTTAAAAGAAAACCGCTAAGGTGATTATGGCGGGCTGCGTTGATTCTTGAATCCCCCCTTACCCCCCTTAATAAGGGGGGCAACAACGGCGGGTGCTTTTGGCTTGGCGGGAGTTTCGCCATCCCAGGGCTTATTTCGAGAGTGGGTGGAGTGCGTTGATTCTGAATCCCCCCTAGCCCCCTTAATAAGGGGGGCGACAACGGCGG
>CAYVAZ010000375.1:0-4555 GCA_964449065.1 uncultured bacterium | reverse complement strand
GACTACGGATCAGAAGGTTGGGGGTTCGACTCCTCCTCGGCGCGCTTCCTTAACCCTCTACGAAATCTACAATTACAAATTCTTTAGAACTGTTGATTTTTCAACAAAAATGCACGGCGTGCAATTTGTGCAATAATGATAGCACGGTACATCTCACACTACCGGTTTACCACTAATCTTGGGCCTGGAATGATGATGCAATCATGGGGAGGTTTCCAACAGGAGATTTCTTCTTCGATGTTCGCTACGACTTTTTCCCGGAATAACGGAATAAGCCGTTTGCCTTGATCACCAAAATAATGCTTTTCCCCTATTGTAGTTGGGGCATGACCAACATAACGCTGTACATAATAACTGTACCAACCACCATCGATCGATGCTGTCATACGGATGGACCGTTTTTTACGCGAATTGAAATTGCCGTTGGAAAAGACACTGGATCAGTTTGACCGCAGCCGCTTGTCCCGCAAACTCAACCAGCAAGTGAATGAACTCTTGAACGGAACGTTTCTGGATCAAGATGAAAATGTGTTAGCGTTTGGCAATCCGGGGAGTGGGAAAACCCATTTGCTCTGTGCCGTTGCTTAGGAACTCACTCACCAAGGACAATGTGTGTATTTCCGTTCGCGCAACCTGTAGGTGCAGGATTAGTTGATCGCCAAACAAGAACTGCGGTTGTCCCGATTGACAAGGCATTGGCCAAATTCGAAGCCTTGGTATTAGATGACACCGGTTATGTACAACAAAGCCGGGAAGAAATGGAGGTGTTGTTCAACTTACCGGCGGAACGTTATGAAACCGGGAGTGTCACAATTACCAGCAACGTGGCGTTTTCGCAATGGGAACGCATCTTCTAAGATCCCATGACCACGGCGGCGGCGGTGGATCGGCTCATCCACCATAATGTGATTCTTGATCTCAATCTGCCCAGTTATCGCATGAATATCGCCAAAAATAACAAACAAAAGGAGGAAATCACCACAAATTCTTGACGACACACCCTCAAATCGACTCGAAGGGATGAGGGCTAATGGAAAGAGGGCGAGCCTAACTGGAATTAGCCCTCATCGCTTGCTTACACCAAGGTTTTAGGCAGGAACAATACAGGAACAATAATTGTCGCTTGGCATGTGTGAGAATGTTGAAAAGACTTTATCCCCTATTCGATACAATTTTTTACTGATAAGAGCGCGATTCGTTGCTATAGTTTCCCACAAGAGGTTACGAGTGTTCATCCCCAAAAAAACCGCTTAAGATGCATACAGCATTGCCGTATTATTATGAAGAGCTGTGCCGGTCTCTACCGGTGCAGGTGTAGGGGATTATGGGAGCGTTACAACAATGAAAACTGTCGTCAAGAACCTGTTTGTAGTGCCTTTAATTGTCGCTGCAATGTTATGTTACACCATCGCTTTCGAAGCCTCCGCGCAAACGGTTCAAGTCAGTCTTCCGAATGTAACCGCTGAACCAGGAGACGTTATTACAGCTCCCGTCATTATTAATGAATCTTCCGGTGTAACGGGCGCCACAATCCGGATTGAATTGCCAAATTTTTCCGACGATTTTCCACTGGAGGTAATCAATGTACTGAACAATGGGACATTAACATCCGATTGGTTTGTTCAAATTGCCGACAATACAACCTCATCCGGCATACTCAACATTGCCGGCGCTGGAAACTTTTCTTTATTGCCCGGCAGCGGCGTTCTTTACAACATCAATTTGCGCGTAAAAGATAATGCATTCGGACAAACGGTTGATTTGAATTTTAACGAGAACTCAACCCTTAACGATGGTAACCTTCCGGCAGAATTTATTGACGGTCAAGTGACGATTGATGCCCCGCCACCGGTGCCGACGGATACCCCGACCCTATCACCTACCCCCACCTTGACGCCGACACCGTCTCTAACCCCAACCCCTACACCGACGTTCGACCCGTTTCAAACGCCGGCAACGGCTACACCGCGGGCGGACAATCAACCGCCGGTGATTGTGGTGGAGCCTTCTGACCGTTTTACAGTTCTGCAAGGGCAGGAATTGGATATTTTGGTTATCGCCAGCGACGCGGATGGAGATGAACTCGACGTGTTTTTGTCGCTGAATGCCCGCGCGACTTTAAAATCGTCTGAACAATTGCCGACCAGTAAATTGGTGGAGTTTTCTTTGGATACATCCATTTTGGGGGACTCGTCTTTTACGGTGTTTGCGAACGATGGGGAGCGGGTTGCTTCGAAGGATGTTTTTGTGTCCGTGGTGTCATCCTTAACGCCGGTACCGTCCATTACACCCACGCCGCCGGAAGTGTTTGTGACGGATGATCCCTTATCGTTTGATGATCTTACCGGGCAGACGGATTTTGACGATAGCGATAACCGCCAGCTCGCCGTTCGTTGGAATGTATCCACTCTGGATGGAACCGATTGGCATGTATATGTACAAACCGGATTCGGATCCCGCCAGTTTTTGGGAAGCACCGGCGGGGGGGATATCAAATTATTAAATTGGACGCCGAATTCTCCGCTTATAAATAGCGCATTCACTGACGGCCCCCAATTTGGGAATTCGTACACGTTCACGATCATACGGATAGACGGAAATGTGACACCCGATGATTTTTTTCAAACCCGTGCTCCGGTAGGGTATAACAACACAGGAGGCGGTCCAGTCGCGCTGCCTTCCCGTTCGATTGCCGTGACGGATGATAATACCACGACCGCCGATCTTTCCGGCCAAACCGATTTTGATTCACCGGAAGATAAGCAACTGACCATTCGGTGGATTGCCTCTCCTCAAAACGCCACGGATTGGCATATTTTTGTCCGGCGCGGCTTTGGAGAGCGGAAGTTTTTAGGCCGAACCGGTACCGGTTTTGCCGATCATTTTTCCTGGTTTCCAGACGCGCCTTTGTTAACCCCGGAATTCAATGATGGCCCGTTGTTCAATTCCATTTACTTGTTTGAGGTCATCCGCATTGACAATCGTTTAAACGATGAAGACGAAATTATTCAAACCGTGCCAGTCGGTTTTAACTTTATCGGAGGCGAACCGCTGCCGGTGGAAGAAAATCCCGTGAAAGTATTTGATCATTTTGAAGCGCAGCGAGATTTAACCGGATTGACGGATTTTGATACCCCGGGCGAACGGCTGTTGACGATCCAATGGGCGCAGCCGGTAGGAGATGCCCTTGATTGGCATATTTATGTTCGTGAGGGGCTTGCTGGAAGGAAGTTTTTGGGACGTACGGGTAATGGTACAGTACAGTTTTTTGATTGGTTTCCAGATTCTCCAAATACCAGCGCGGAATTTGCAGCAGGTCCGCAATTCAATCAGTTTTATAATTTTCGGGTCATTCGGATCGATAGCAACCCCTCGGCGGATGATGTTTTTGATCAACCCTTTCCGGTTGGCTTCAACCAAACCGGCTCATCCAATGTAAAACTGACGCAACTTTTAGAGCCGAATTTGAAGGGGCGGCGAATCGCCATTTTCGATGATATTATTGTTGGAGACGATTTAGCGCCAATCGGGAATATCGGGTCGGATAGCGACCCTCCTGACCGACGTTTTATCCATATCGCTTGGAACTTCAATGCCGATCAATCCGTTATATTCGATCATCATATCGAAGTGAGTGTGAATGGTGGGCCGTTCCGGTTTTTAGGGCAGACACAAGACAACAATCAGCAGTATTTTTGGTGGTCTCCGGATGAGTTGTTTAAAACGGCGAGTCAATTTTCGAACGGCCCGCAGGATGGAAACGACTATCAATTTCGCGTGAGCCGGCGGAATCCTTCCAGCCAAAGCGATTTTTTGGTGAGCGGTACATTGACGTACAATGTTAGGTCCGATGTGATTACCCCGACATCGACACCGGAGCTGCCGCTGCCGACATTTACACCAACCAAAACGGCGACGCCTACCTTGACACAGACTCCTACGAGAACACCGACGCCAACGCCGACTCCGCTGGATTTGCCGTTTACGTTTAAATCCTTGGATCCTGCCGGGGAACGATTGGAATTGGTCTTGCCAGGAGTTGTGAACGATATCAAGCCGCTGCAACTCCAATTGATTCGTTTGGGGCGTTTTGATTTGGGGAGTCCGGAAACCGAGCGGGGGCGTATGTCAAATGAAACCTTGATCGAGGATGTCTTTCTTACCCAAAACTATTACCTGGGGAGTTATGAAGTCACCCAAGCGCAATGGCAGGCTGTGATGGGAAACAATCCCTCATGGTTTGATGACAGCAGCGTAAGTTTTAATCATCCGGTGGAATCTGTATCCTGGATTGAAGTGCAGGAGTTTATTGATGTATTAAACCAACAGGTGAATCAAGGATTCTTCCGCCTGCCGACGGAAGCGGAGTGGGAATATGCCTGCCGCGGCCTTACGCAAACCCGGTTCTCTCACGGCAATGTGCTGGATTGCACTGATTTTGGCGATGAGTTTTGCCAGACACATGACCGCTTTATGTGGTGGATCGGAAACAACTCTGTGAGCGACAATCCATACGGAACCAAACCGGTTGGTTTAAAAGAGCCGAATCCTTTTG
>CAYVAZ010000374.1:0-4559 GCA_964449065.1 uncultured bacterium | reverse complement strand
ATGTATTGGGTCATCAAGACTTCATCTACAAAATCGAAGCCGATTTTGGTGGAGAACCCGTATTTTACACTATTTCCATAAACTGATACACTTTCAATAACGATCGAAGCAATGAAACAATTTTGACCGTATAATTGACTGATAAGCAACTACTTTTATTAGGAGTTGAACCATGCCGGAGCAGCAAGCGTATAAACTATTGTACAACCAAGTCCGCGGCGCCCACCGGCGCTTGAACTTCATCTTGTTCTGCCAGCAGCTCAGCAAAAGCGTGTTTTACTCTTTAATTGCCATAACCGTATTTCTGATCGCTATGAAATTCACGCCCTGGTCCGTCCCGGTTGGGCCGGTGTTTGCCGCGGGGTTGCTTTTATCTCTTCCTGTAACGGGATATTTGTTCTGGCGGGGCAACAAAAGCCTCAAAGAAGCGGCTATTTTGGTGGATGACCACCTGCGCTTGAAAGAAAAAATCTCAACCGCGCTGGAACTCGCGAAGCAGCATGAAGACGGTATCCACGCAGAATGGACAAAAGCGCAACTCAGCGATGCTTTAAACGAAGTCAAACGCATGAAACTTTCCGCCGCTTTTCCCTGGCAGGCGCCGTTTGAAGCCCGCTGGTTGTGGGCACCCGCATTGGCGTTGCTATTGGTTGGGTATGTCATTCCTCAATTGCAGCTGTACACCGGCGGAATGACCATCGCACAAGCCGATGAGTTGGATAAAAAAGCGGTCGAAAAAGAAGTGCAGGCTTTAATTAAGCGCCAACTGAAACTGGAACGCCGCGAAAAAAGCCAGCAAGTGGAAACCGCTGCCAAGATGAAAAAGGATATCCAAGAACTGGCGGATAAACTCTCCAAAGGCAAAATGGAAAAACGCGACGCGCTATCGGAAATTTCCAAAGTGGAAAAGAAATGGGAAGAACAACGCGAGCAAATGATGGCCATGCAGCAGCAGCAAACCCGCGCCATGCCGTTGAGCCAAATGAAGATGACATCCGAACTGGCGCAAAGCATCCAAGCCGGCAACTTCGCCAAGGCGGCCAAAAAGCTGGAAGAACTGCAAAAGAAACTCAAAATGGATGGCCTAAGCGAAGAAGCCAAAGAGCGTCTGGCGCAAGAAATGAAATCCCTCGCGCAATCATTGGATGCCGATATGCCGATGGGCAGCGCGTTAGAGCAAGCCTCGCTGGAACTGAACGGGGATGACTTGGCCGCCGCGATGGAATCGCTGCAAATGGCCGAAATGAGCATGAAAGACCTGGCCGATATGATGAAGCAAATGGCCATGTTGGAAGAATCCCTCAAAGAACTGGGAGAATGCAAGCTCGGTCTGCTGGGCAAATGCAAAGCGTGCGGCAGCGGCAACTGCAAAGGCGGTATGTGCCAAGGAAGTGGAACGGGCCCATGGCGCGCTGGTGATTCCAACAAACAAAATAACGGCATGGGCGGCCCCGGTATAGGCCAAGGCGGCAAAGCCCCCTTTGAAGAAACCGAAACCGCCTTTAATCAAGCGAAGTTGAATTCCGAATTTCACAATGCCCCGATTTCCGGCTTGTTGAATGTGAAAGGCGAACCGCAAGCCGAAGGCAGCACCCTGATGCCGCAGGGAACATCCATTGCGATGGAGCAAGAACGCGAAGACGCCATGGTCAAAGAACGTGTGCCGATTCCATACCGCAACAAAGTACGGTTGTACTTTGATTCATTACACGGCACCGAATAACACCTTTATGAATTGATCAGCCCAATTACAATCAAAACCGGATTCATACTGTTCTTGAATCCGGTTTTTTCTTACAGCAATAATGAAAAACGCATCTTTGATTTTGGAGAACATCATGCAAGCAAAGCGCCAATTGATCGGATTGATTATTGGTTTTTTCAGCACGGCCATTCTGTTCTTAGGCGGCTGCGGCAGCAGCAATGTGGTGACGGTTTATACCTCTGTCGATCAAGATTATGCCGAGCCGGTCATTCAAGAATTTCAAACGCGTCACCCCGAACTGCAAGTGCAGGCGGTCTATGATTCAGAGATGACCAAAACCACCGGCCTGTATGAACGGATTCTGCATGAACGCCGCAATCCGCAGGCGGATGTCTTTTGGAACAATGAGATCATCCGCACCATTCAGCTCAAACAGCAAGATGTCTTGCAGCCTTATGAATCCCCCTCCGCCGCCGGTATCGGTCCGCAATTTAAAGATCCCGAACACTATTGGACGGGCTTTTCCGTCCGCGCACGGGTGATGATTATCAGCAACGATTTGGTACCGGAAAGCGAAACGCCCGCCACGGTTCCGGCGTTAGCCAATCCAAAATACAAAGGCAAGATTGCGATGGCCAACCCGCAGTTCGGCACCACGGCGGGGCACATGGCGGCGCTCTACACCAAATGGACGAAAGCCGTTTTTCAGTTGCGGATGCAGACTTATATGCAGAACGGCATCAAAATACTGCCGGGCAACTCGGTGGTGCGTGATCAAGTCGCGCAGGGCATTTTGGCGTATGGATTGACCGACACCGATGACGCTTACGCGGCGTTGGATGAAGACAAACCGGTGCGCATGGTGCTGTTGGAGCAAGAGAAAGACGGAACCTTTGTGATTCCCAACACGGTTGCCATGATTAAAGACGCCCCCCATCCCGAACACGCGAAAACGCTGATTGATTATTTGCTTTCTCCGGAAGTGGAAGAAAAACTCGCCTTCTCGCGCGCCAAGCAAATCCCGGTGCGCGATTCCGTTCCCATGCCGGAAGGCGTACCGCCGCTATCATCGATCAACGCGATGGAAGTGAATTACGAAGAAACCGCCGCCAATTTGGAGCCATGCTTGGATATTATGCGGAAATATATTCAATAAGGGATCGTCTTGTTTCGTGAAGCCCGTCTTGTAGGTATTGTATGTTTCTTGCTTTTGCTTCCATTATTGCAGCTCCTTTATAGTGCCGCATTCCTTCCGTTTGATGGGATAGATCTATTTGCCATTTATGACTCGGTGTTTCTAAAACGGATTTTGAACAGCGTTCTAATCGCTTTGTGGGATGTGCTGTTATCTTCGTGTTTTGCGTTCACCGTCTATTGGGTTTTTCTGCATTCCAATAGATTCTGTAAGTATGTTTTGTTATGCCTTGCCATCATTCCATTCACCTTTCCGGCATTTGCGGTTGCCTCATCGTGGATGATCTTTTTCGCTTGGCTTGAACAAGGAGGGGCGACAAGAATCCTATGGGGCGCGCGGGGTTTTTTGACGGATTGGCTCTATAGCACATTCGGCTGCGGATTGATCCTCTCCCTGCATGACTGGCCGGTCATGTTTTTCTTCCTGATCCTAACGACCGGGCTTACGCGGCATCAAATCGATGCGGGCAAACTCTATTTAAGCAAATGGCAAAGCTTGTACAAACTGTATATCCCCGCTTGGAAGATGCCGTTTTTATGCGGCGGCAGCATGATTTTTGTGCTGGCGCTAACTCATTTTGAGACCGCTTCTCTTTTGCAAGTCGATGTCTATATGCTGGAAGTGTACACACAGTTTTCATCCCTGCTGCGGATGAACAGGGCGTTGATTTTATGCCTGCCGGTTATTCTATTGGCCGGTGCATTTGCATTTTTGTTGTTCGCCTTAGCGAAACAGATTTCATTGCAGAGTGAACCCATCCGATTGAAAGGAATCCCTTTCGTTTCATTTTGCCTTACTTTGGCTGTTTTGCTTCTCTCACTTATTATTCCGGTATGCGCTTTTTTCTTTCAAACTTCATTTGTAGAAATTCTTTCGTTGTTGGGAATGCAAACCCACCGAATCCTCAATAGCCTTCTGTACAGCATAATGGGGGGCGTTTTGATTGTGCTTTTTGGAACTATCCTTATAAAAACCATTACAAAGTATAGAACAATTCTTATCCTTATTAGCGCCGTATTATTGATTATACCCAGCATCATCACCGCGGCGGGCGTGTTGGAACTGCGTTCTTGGCTGCCGTTTTTGCTGCCCAACTGGTTTAGCACGGCAACACTGCTGTATGCGCATGTATGCCGCTTTGCGTTGTTGGGACTATTATCCGGCCTGTTGATCTGGCAGCATTACGGAAAAAATCAAATGGATTATGAACGCTTGTTGGATTTGACTCTTTGGAAAAAACTCCGTTATCTGTATCTGCCAACGCTATGGCAGCCTGCAACAAAAGCGGTTGCGTTGATTGCATTGTTAATTTGGAGCGATGTTGCCGTCACGGTATTGCTGCACCCGCCGGGCGGCGATACCATGACGCTCTATTATTTTAACCAACTGCATTACGGCAGCGAAAGCCGGACAGCAGCAACAGGCTTCTTGCTCATGACGATTCCATTAGTTACCATACTGATTGCGGCGGCTTTGATTGCGGCAGGTAGAAAATTAATGTTGAAAAGCAGTGGTTAGAATTTAACTTTCCAATGGTGGAGGGATTGAAATTCCTGCATAAGCTGATCTCCAAAATTCGGCAAACCGAATATCCCGCCGGTATGAATAAACAACACCTTAGCCCCTTGTGGAATATTCCCGTTTTGAATTTCTTCCCGG
>CAYVAZ010000373.1:0-4598 GCA_964449065.1 uncultured bacterium | reverse complement strand
TCAAAGAGGATTACCGCAAACGGGGGATTGATGACGGCGATGTGATGATTACGTCCGGCGTATCGGGCGGGATCATCCTGAGTTTCTTGGCGCTGCTGAATGAAGACGATGAGATCATTGTCCCCGACCCGTATTTTGTGATGTACAAGCATCTCACCAATTTTGTGGGGGCGAAACCGGTGTATGTGGATACCTATCCCGATTTTCATTTGCATCCCGAAAAATTGGAAGCGGCGATTACCCCGAAAACTAAAGCGGTATTGGTGAACAGCCCCGGCAACCCGACAGGCGTGATTTATGAGAAAGAGCATTTGCAGGCAATTGTGGATGTGGCGGATAAGCATAGGCTGATACTGATTTCGGATGAAATCTATGAAGCGTTTTTGTATGAGAAAGAACATGTCACGCCTGCCTCGATGTATCCGAACACGCTGGTGCTGAATGGGTTTTCCAAGTCGGCGGCGATGACCGGCTGGCGGTTGGGCTACGCGTTTGGCCCGGCGGATGTGATCGCGGCGATGCAGAATATTCAGATGTACTCGTTTGTGTGCGCTCCCAGCATGGCGCAGTACGCGGGGCTGGAAGCGATGGAGTTGGATTTTGCCCCATACCGGGATGATTACCGCCAAAAGCGTGATAAGATTTATGAGGGTATCAAAGAATTATACAACGTAGTCAAACCCGGCGGCGCGTTTTATATTTTTCCCGAGGCACCGAACGGCGACGGAGACGCATTTGTAAAACGGGCGATTGAGAATAACCTATTGATTGTGCCGGGCAGCGTGTTTTCGGAACGAAAGACCCATTTTCGGATTTCGTTCGCCGCCAGAGATGAAACCATTGACCGGGGCATAGATATACTGCGAAAATTGGCCGAAGAAATGAAATAACATTTGGAGGAAAAATTGATGAGAATATTTGGTTATGTACTGAGTTTGAGTTTATTGGTGATTTCTGCGTATGCGCAGGATGACGTTCCGCAGGAAATGCAGGGCTTGCCGCTGTTGTTTACGGAAGACTTTGAGGATGGCGCCGGCAACTGGGAAATGACCGACCCGGATGCGTGGAAGATTGTGGATGAAGACGGCAACCATGTGTTGAATCAGTTTCAAAAGAGTGATTATCAGCCGCCGCACCGTTCCCCTCACAACATGGCGCTCATTAAAGATTTGTGGGTATCGGATTTTATTTTGGAAGTGAAGGCAAAGCAGACGGGGCGTGAATATGGCCACCGCGATTTGTGCTTCTTCTATCAGCACCAAGACCCGGCGCATTTTTACTATACGCATATTGCCTCGGCGGCGGACGCGCACGCCAACTCCATCTTTTTGGTGAATGAGGCGCCGCGGGTTTCCATTGCCAAAATGCGGAATGATGGAACCACTTGGATTGATGGAAATTATCATACCATCCGCGTCGTGCGGAAAACCGAACCGGGCACGATTGAAATCTATTTTGACGATATGGCCAAGCCGATTATGAAAGCGGTGGATAAGACCTTTACCTTTGGGCGAATTGGTATCGGATCGTTTGATGACAGCGGTATGTTTGACGACATCCGCGTGTGGGGTAAAAAAACGAATCCGCGGGAGTAAAGCGTTGGATTGAGAAATAATACCGGTTGAAATTTATAATATCCGCTAAACCAGTAGGATGGGCACGGTTGTTTTGTGTCCATCATTTGCAAAATGCCGATGGGCAAGATAAGGCTTTGCCCATCCTACCCCATCGTATACCGGACTGGTGGTGCAAAATCATGATTTTTGAATATAAAAACTATCAAGCAGAATGCAGATTTGACGAAACTGCTGGAACTTATTATGGCCAAGCGATCCATATCAAAGATGTGATTACATTTGTGGGGAATACTCAAGAAGAAGCGGAAAAAGAATTCAGGGAATCCGTGGATATTTACTTAGAATGGTGTGAACAAGAAGGCATTACTCCAAACCAACCTTATTCAAGGTCCTCTCTTGAATCAGTCACCAAGATATAAACACAGGCATACAATTAAATCAATTTAACTCAAGTGAATTAAAAGTGCGGCAAAATGTCCCGGTAGCGTTCGGGGAAGCGGTGGCTTTTGGCGCCGAAGATGCCGATATCGCCATGACTGACCAATCCGTTACTGGTGTGGTAAAAATCGCCGGGGTAGTTGGCCAGCCACGTGTTGGTTTGATCGGGTCCCCAACTGTTGGCTTGCCAGCGGTGGCCATAGGTTCTGCCGGGGTTATCGGTATCATCGGTTACGTAATCATAGGCGTTGCCCCATTGAGTGTAGTCGGCTTCGTTGTTGAAGACCGCGTACGGGTCAATCGGGGCGGATGACATATAGGCAACCGGTGTGGTGAGATCAATATAACGCCGCGTATTGGGCAATCGGCGCGCGGGGCCGTCGCCTTCGCTGAAACGTGGATAGCCGTTGTTATCGATGTTGTAGGATTCAAGCGCAGTGCGCAGGCTGGCAAAATCGGATTGCACACGTGAGTTTTTTGCCCGAATTTGCGCGCCCAAAAAGTTTGGTACCGCGATGGCCGCGAGTATGCCGATAATAGCGACAACGATCAAGAGTTCAATTAACGTGAAAGCCCGTTTCATGGATATTTCCTTCACTCAAAAGTAAAGTAATCGTATCAAAACAATTTGGAAGTTCAATACTTTATTTTCTGCCTGTTATTTTTTTTCTGTTACTTTCTGCCAGACCAATATTGTATTCGTCGGGCGGCGTTTTGTTTGATGTGTTTGAGGTGTTCGCGCCAATTGCGGAAGGTAGGGCCTCCCTCGGCGATTTCTTGCCGGACACGTTGCAGCCAACGCCGCGCCCAAACGAACTCGGTAGCCAAAATTGCCAAGCCAGAGGGGATGATGATGAATGCAGGTCCGGGTGTCACGAGGGTGATGATGCCAATCAAGACGACGGTCGAGCCGATGATAAAGATGATAACGCGTTTTACGAATTTTAGGTATGAGAGCATGTATTGATTTCCACAAACGATTTCATTTATTCTATAATCCATTACGATTATAGCACTTAGATTATTTACCTTCTAATCAAAACGAATATTTTTATTGCTTGAATTAAAACGATTCCGCGTTATAATATTCAAATATGCGCATAAACGAATTGTTTGTTTCTGCTTAAAAAAATCTTTACTATTAAAATAGAGGAATAAATCACATGACTGAAAGTAAAAGCCAAAAACCGGAATCGCAAGCTTATCAGGAACTGCGTGCATTGATGGGAAAACGCATCCTATTTATGGACGGTGCGATGGGCACGATGATTCAGCGTCACAAATTGGAAGAAGACGATTTCCGCGGCGACCGTTTCAAAAATCATAAAAGCGATATTAAGGGCAACAACGATTTGCTTTCGATTACCCGCCCTGATGTGATCGAGGAAATCCACACGGCGTATTTTGAAGCAGGTGCGGATATTGTTGAAACCAACACCTTTAGTTCAACCCGGATCGCGCTGGCGGATTATAACATGCAGGATTTGGTGCATGAGATGAATGTGGAATCGGCAAAAATCGCACGCAAAGCCGCTGAGAAGGTGATGGAAAAGCATCCCGAACGGAAGTGCTTTGTTTCGGGAGCCATCGGACCGACCAATAAAACCGCATCGATCTCACCGGATGTGAACCGGCCGGAATACCGCGGGGTAACGTTTGATGAATTGGTGGAAGCGTATTATGAGCAAGTGGAAGCGCTGGTGGAAGGCGGGGTGGATATCCTGCAGCCGGAAACCACCTTTGATACACTGAATTTAAAAGCGGCGTTGTTTGCCATAGCCGAGTTTCAGGATCAGCATCATGAGCAGGTTCCGGTGATTGTCTCGGTGACGATTACGGACGCATCGGGAAGAACGCTTTCCGGGCAAACGACGGAGGCGTTTTGGTATTCGATTGCCAGTGCCAAGTTGTTCGCGGTAGGGATCAACTGCGCGTTGGGCGCGAATGAGATGCGCCCGTATGTGCACGCACTTTCCGATATAGCGGATTGTTATGTGCATTGCTACCCCAACGCCGGATTGCCGAACCCACTCAGTGAGACGGGATATGACGAGACACCGGAGGATACGGCATCGCAGTTGGAGATTTTCGCGAAGGAAGGATACATCAACATCGCGGGGGGATGCTGTGGAACAACACCGGAACATATTGCCGCGATTGTGGAGCGTCTCAAAGATATGCCGCCGCGTCCATTGCCGGAGATTGAACCGGCTACGCGGTTAAGCGGATTAGAACCTTTAACCCTTAAGGGGGATAAAATACCGTTTGTCATGGTGGGAGAGCGGACGAATGTTACCGGGTCTCCGAAGTTCCGCAGGTTGATTAAAGAAGGGGATTTTGAGGAAGGTCTTGCGATTGCCAGACAGCAGGTGGAAAACGGCGCGAATATTATCGACATTAACTTTGATGAAGGGATGCTGGAAAGTGAAGAATGCATGGAGCATTTTCTGCACCTTGTCGCTTCCGAACCGGATATCTGCAAAGTGCCGATTATGATCGATAGTTCAAAGTGGTCGGTGATAGAAGCCGGGCTGAAATGTGTGCAGGGCAAGTGCATAGTGAATTCGATCAGTTTAAAAGAAG
>CAYVAZ010000372.1:0-4633 GCA_964449065.1 uncultured bacterium | reverse complement strand
TCAGTTCCAGTAACCTTTCGCGTATCCAATCATCGCCGGCAATGGCTACATCAAGTTCACCCAAACCCAGTTGCGAACCAAATTCCTGCGGACGGCCATCCCATCCAAAAATAAAATCTACTGTACTAAATTTACTTGGGCCTCCGGTTTCATAACCGCTTGTTTTAAAACCTGAATCCTGCAATAATTTAATCAGGTTTCCGCCCCTTTTCGGGTCAGCCAATGATCCTGCAGGCATTCCTATTTTTAAAATCGCGTTTTCCATATTCTGCAATATACTTTTTATTTTTCAACTATTTCCAAATTGTTATCACGGTTTATTCTCCTGTAATAACATGATTTATAAGGCTTACCATCATCCTTTTTTGCATGGCAGACGCCTTTCCCCTGGGGCGTAACCAAAAACAAAAGTGAATTCTGATCGCAATTGATCCTGATTTCTTCAATTTTCAGCATATCTCCCGAGGTCATCCCTTTTTTCCACAATTCGTTCCTGCTTCTGCTCCAGTAAGTAGCATAACCGCTCTTTCTTGTTTCATCAAAAGCCGCTTTGTTGGCAAATGACAAAATCAACACTTTTTTGGTATGAAAATCCTGGGTAACAACAGGAACCAGTTTTTCACCGTTTTCGCCAAAGTTGAGCAGCAATTCGCTTGTATATTCTTTTTCCATAAATTTTATCATTTTATCCGCCCAAATGTAATGTATCTTTTTAGAAATGAAAATTTTTTTTATTTGATATTATAATGCATAAATTTTTCAAAATAATAAAAGAATAGTTCGTTTTTTATTCGTTGATAACTATTTTTGAGTATTAATTTATCAACAAACGAAATGCACGAACCGGTAAAATTCGATAAAGCAGCTTTTGAAAAAGCTTTCAGAGAATACTTTACCGGTTTGTGTTTTTTTGCCCAAAAATACATCTCCGACCTTGATGCGTCAAAAAGCGTGGTGCACGATGCCTTTATTAACCTGTGGGAAAAACGCGAAACCATTGATGTAAACAAATCGGTAAAATCATACCTTTTTACTTCTGTGCATAACCGCTGCCTGAATTACATCAGGGATAACAAAAAGTATGATTATTCGGAATATACCCTTGAAATGATCAAATCAAATACCCAATGGGTTACGGCGAAGATGTCGCGGTGCCCGACACCGCCACGCCACCCACGCCTGCAGACCAAGCGATCCCGCCGGCCACCCCTCCGTTCCCGGCCGACCCGCCCCTGGCCGGCGAAACACCGCCGTTCCCAGCCGAAAACCCGTTTCCGGATACCGGCACCGAGATCTTCCCCATCGACGAAAGCGCAGGAGAAATTGTATTGATGCTCTCGTATCAGGGGCGTCCGCGCACCGTGGCACTCAACAACCGGATCGCAGAGATGGCCCAGGAGTTGCTGACAGCCAAGTATGGACCGGAGCATGGGGTCGAGCATGAAAACGGGGCGAACTTCTGGGGGCCCAGAGGGGGACGGCTGACAGAGGCATATCGTCGCAACAAGGACACCAGGGGCACGCGTGGATCGAGTTGGTCCGATCTTGCCTTCACGTTTCCCAACGGACGGATCGGTCACATCAACACCACCGAAGTGCGTGCGGACGGCCGGATGACAAGCCGGGAACGGCAAGCATTCGAGCGACTTGTACGAAACATTGGGGATCATGAATCGGCAACGCACATGCGCAAGCAGCCCGCTGGCGCCGACGCCGCCTTCGAGGCGCAGATCCGCGCCCAGCTTGAAGGATGGCTGGCCTACATGTACGAATTGCCGCCGATACAGCGGTAAAGTCCCGCACATCGGTGGTGGCCGAAGGAACACGTCTCTGGCCGTCGCCGTCCGTCCGACAGGAAGGTAAAGATGGCGCAACAGCATGAATTCTGGGCCACAGACGAAGATCTTGCACTTCTACAAGAAGAACTTAGGAAAAAATTTGCGTCGTGGTCAGTTTTTCGTTTCAATGGCATCATAGAGACAGAATTCTCAAGGAGAGAGAGCATTATTCCATTACCAAACACTTATGTAACCCTAGTTATATTGGATAAAGACTGGGATCCGGAATTCGATGAATCCGGATTCGATCTTCAGAAACGGGTATGCAACTGGCCTAACGAGTATCTCCGCTTGCTGTTCCCTACTCTCGGCCGCGTTTGGGTGCCCACGGACAGTGGCATAGAAATCATGCAATCTTTCAGAGTGATTGTCGGCTATCAAACCGGGGCATACTACAAACCTGTTGCCCCGCTGCAGCTGCCACGTTTGCTCGGCAACCTGATGCGCCGGTTCGGCGATAAGCGGTTCATTGTCTACGACCGGCATTCCCTGCAAGAAACCGCCCGGATTGACAAGGGCGTTCAGGTCCATGTCTGGCCCGGCGCGAAGGCGTGGGTGCTGGCCGCGCCCAACCGATACCTGTCAGGCAACCGCCTGCTACGCCCCGCCGTACCATAGGCATGGATCCGGACGGCACGCTAGCGCAAATCCCGAGCAGACTGAATCAGTCTGCGACGACGATTTGCGCATCGATTCAATAGTCTGCGCATTTTCCGAACCGCCAGACTGGGTCAGTCTGTCTGGAAAATGCGCTAACGAACCAAGAACAACGAGCCTTCGACCGCCTGCGAACCGCGCCGCTGGAACCGGTCACCGGAACACCGGAAGAAGAGCATGGCGATCGCACCGTCCTGACCATCCCGAAGGGCACCGTGCCACACCATCCGATCGTTCCGCGACCGCCAAGGAGATGACACCAAAACATGGCACGACCGCAGTGGTTCGATCGCAGTGGTTCGATCCGATGTACTGGTCACCAAGGGTGCTGAAACAGGTGTCGGGAATTGACCATGTGGTTGCAGCCATTCAAGCCGCTGAAGCCTGGGGCACCGCGCTGCGGCTTCACGGAACTTCTAGGCGGAAGGCAAACTGGGCACTAGACCGGTTCGACGCTGCCATGGCGACATTGGCATTGCGAGAGTACTTTCCCGACTGTCGGTTCTCACTGCATCACTCGATCAGCCGCCGCTCACCTCCATTGTGGCGATGGCTTTGCGATGTTCCCGCGTCACGGGCAGAAGTGATCCTGTGCCCAGAAGGGTGGCAGCCGAGTTGGCGCTATCACCCAGATGCGGCTTGGATCCCCGACACAAACCGGCTCCACCCGCGTCCCGCCGTGTCCATCGGTCTCGGTGCGTATGATCGCATGAATCCCCGCCGTAAGTGGACGCATGGCTTGATCCAGCCGCGCGGGATTGAGTCGTGTTGGGCGTTGCTGCCCGACACCCCGGTGCACCAGGCCGCCGCCAAGGCGCTCGCCAGCATCACCCGGCTGCTGACGGTGAAACACCGCAAGGCGCGGTTCAGGGCCTGTTGTATACAAGTTATGAGATCGAAAAACGATGCTTGATGGCGTTGGGTATGGATGCTTGATGGCGTTGGGTATGATAGAAAATAGGGTGTGTGCTGATGGCTTTGGGGCGCTAGATATCTCTGCATAACCAGCGGTTTAAGGTGCCCCTCTCTACTACTCGTGCGAACACCCATCATCAGAACGGCGCGTCGCAGCGTCGTTTGAAACGACAGGGAATCTGTCCAGCACACGGTGTTGGGCAGCTTTTTGTTGCGGGTCATGGTGAACAGGTCTGGAGCTATTAAGAATGAAACGTGGAGAAAAAATACGGGTGCTTTTTTTTGAAAGAAAGGGCACTGGGCGACAGAGCTCTGCGTCGGATTGCTGAAAAATATGTATATTGATAGCGAAATTTATATTGGTAAAAGAGGCGATAATTTTCCAGAAGATGCGGGTTGGTTTGAATGCGACTATATAATATCATTTTCAAGTCCATGGATTATTCCAGGGTATTTATTGGAAAAATCACGGATCGCTTCTATTAATTTTCACCCAGGACCTCCTGAGTATCCTGGTATTGGTTGTACTAACTTTGCCTTGTATAATGAGGAAAATATGTTTGGCGTTACTGCTCATCATATGGATGAGAAGGTCGATACTGGGAAAATAATAGACGTCTGGCGGTTCCCAATATTTGAAAATGACGGCGTAAAAGAGTTAACAGATCGGTGCTATCATAATATGTATGCGATGTTTGTATGTTTAGTTAATGACATTCAAAATCAAGAGGAAATTCGATCTACAGATGAGGTATGGCAGAGGGCACCTTACACAAGAAAGGAACTCAATAAATTGTGCGAAATTAAAAAAGACATGACCGCAGAAGAGGTAAAAAAGAGGGTGCGAGCATTACGCTTTGAAGGGTATCCTGGGGCATATATAGATATAGATGGCATAAAATTTATTGCTGAGTAAGAGGATGCCTGATATCCTCTAATCACATCTGAAATCGAAGTTTTATGTGAGCGTTGCTGGGAATCTGAGCAGCGTCTTTTTCTGGCAGCAGCTGGACACCCGCGAGCACCGGGCGGCATTTCGAGGTTTGACGTGACGTGCTCCCCTGAAATGTATCCGGGCTGAGGTAGAGTCCTCCACGAGGAGGACGGAGCATGAGGAAGAGCCGGTTCAGCGAAGAGCAGATCATCGGGATCTTGAAGGAGCAGGAGGCTGGACTTTGTCTCCGACGCGTTCACCGACGGCCGCCGGTTCCGCATCCTGGCGG
>CAYVAZ010000371.1:0-4676 GCA_964449065.1 uncultured bacterium | reverse complement strand
CCATGACCATCTCTGCTCACTCGTTTTGAACCAACATTCTTATTGCAACTTGGTACTAAAACCCCGCACCCGGCCCATGATACGTAATATCGCCGGGGCTGAGGAGACCGTTGCTGGCTTCATAGGCGAGAGAAAAATCGCCTTGTCCGTTAGGCCCCATTCCCCGAAGTTGATAGAAGTGGAAAATCTTTGGCGGCGAAGCGTTCGGGTCGGACATCTCACCTTTTCGAAACAGGTAATCCCGGCTGATGGCGGTATTCAATGAATGGCTTGGGTCTTGCGCCCATAAATAAACATAATGCGGCAACACTTGCGGAAACCAGCCATACCCATCTGGTGTCAAATCTTCAGACGTGGGGGCGAATGGATCCTCCGGGACAGAGGACATGTAGGAAATCGGTGTGGTTAAATGGTCCAATCCAAATTCCGCCCAGGTAGCCCGGCCTTCAGGGTAACGGCCGTCATCGGTGTGGTACATTTCGAGCGCGGTTGAAATTGATCGAATCTCGCTCATTGAACGGGAAATGCGCGCACGAAGTTGCGCGTTTAAAAAGTTGGGAACAGCAATCGCCGCAAGAATACCGATGATGGCAACCACAATTAACAATTCAATTAATGTAAATCCTTTTTTGGTTTTCATGATCCCGTTTTTATATTGGATGGTAGAGTACGCGCGGCGGCAATCTTCATCGAAAGAAAGACGCGGCGTTTTTTTGCTTTTACTATCTAAAGCATTTTGTAATAAATATCAAATTTGAGTGAAAAAAAGCGGATAGATTCTTCTATCCGCTTTGATGATTGAGTTATGCAATCCAGATTTATACGAGGTCTTCCACCCGAAGGCCCTGCTTTTTGAGGTAAGGCAAAAAGCCGATTTTGTCGATGGTTCTCATCGCGTGATGAGAAATCTTCATCGTAACCTTTCGCCCCAACTCTGGGATAAACATGGTTTTATTTTGCAAGTTCACCATTTGGCGGCGTTTGGTTTTGTTATGGGCGTGGGATACGTTGTTTCCGGTTAATGGTTTTTTTCCCGATAAAGCGCAACGGCGTGCCATGATAATGTCCCTTTCTGATCAAAATTCACTGGCAAAGTGAGTAAGTATATTGCTTGCCGCCAAAAGCGCAAGCCCTGAATTCCTTAAAAGTCGCACCGCACACGGTATGCTTCCTCACCGTTAATGTCCCCAACCTGTCCACCGTTTTGGTCGATGGCATGGACGGCAATGCGTGCCGTACGGTAGACGATATCGCTGATTTTATTCTCATACGGAATCCCATCCCGCGTATGGTTCAGATAACGGTTATTGAACGGCGTCTCCCACTCAATTCCATGAAAGGTTTTCGTCAAATGGTCAGGAATCGCGCGTTGTCCATGCATCACCCCGATGAGTCCGGCGCAGGTGGCGGCTTGGTTGTCGCAATCATAACCGGCTGATACCGCGATGCCAACAGTCTTCATAAAGTCGCCCCCACCATAAAGCACCGCCATAATCCCACATAAACCGTTGCAAAGAGATGACACCACCGAGACGGGCGCTTCATAGCCGTTTTTCTCATAACGGTAGTATTTCTCGTGGATCAATTTACGGGTTTCACGCCAATCTTCATTCTCTTTATGCCAACGAATAACATCTTTCATCCCTTCATAAAAAGGCCCGTCCTGCGGAATGGCTTGAAGCGCCATATCGACCAAGATTTCAACATCATCTTCAAAAAAAGCGGCACTGTACATTACGCCATAAGCGATAGTGGGATGGATCCCCCAATCGTCATTGGTGATGCGGGCACCCCAGGCGGAACGTTCGGCGGCGCGTTTCGTCATACCGGGATAGAAGGCTGCCCAAATTTCATTCACCAACTGAGGGTCGATCTGAAACCAGTTGTGGTTAAACTCTTTACGTCCTGTATCGGGAGGCATGAAGCCCTGCGACATCAGATTTCGCGCCGTTCGATTAGCGACCCAAATGCGGCGGTTGATGTGGGTCTTCCATGCGTCGCCGATCTCTTCATGGGTGATATCCAGTCCGTATTTCTCCACAGCATGGAGCGTGACCAACTCGATATCCGTATCGTCATCGGATGGGGCGCCTTCTAAGAGCCCCGCGATGATAGGAAAGAAACTGCGGTGATCCCGGTGATTGAGTCGAAGGTCGTCGCCGGCATCTTCCCAAGTGTAGATACGGTCCACCAAAACCGGATTGGCTTCTTCCACATAAACATTCTCAAACGGAAAGCCCATGTAGTTGCCCGCCATTTGCCCGATCCAAAAGCCGTAGAGTTTATCGAGCAGTTTCTCTTTGGTGATCCAGCGGTCTTCGGCAGTTGTGCTTGTGGTGAAAGAAATACAAAGCGATGCGATGATAAATAATCTACCCAACATAATTCGGTCCTTTCTTTGATATCCATCCGGTACTGATTCGATGTAATAGGCCGGCCGTTTGAAGAAAGATTTCCCTTCCCAAGCCTGGGAGGGGGTAGGGGAGGGTTTATGATTTTTTGAGAAAATACCTTAACCCCCTCCTATCCTCCCCCATTGCATTGGGGGAGGGTACAAGTAAATCATGCCATTTTTTACTTCATACCCCTGACCTGTTACGATTCGACTATACTGGTTATTAGCATCATCGTACCAAAGGGAGAGAAAAGGTTAAATGGCTGAGGAAGGAATAAAATACATCTGCGATTTGTGCGGGGATTTGATCGATATCGGCCGTCCCCGCTTTATTTTTAAAGGAGAGTTGTATTGCGCCTATGACGGCGGCAAATTTGACGAAAGCACAATGCATCTAAAAACCAACCTGCAGGAAGAAATAAAGAAACTTCTCAAAGCGGCGGAAGAAAAAAGCGAGAAAGAACTCAACGATGAGGTATACTATCAATACGAGTTGGATGTATGCCGCAAATGCCGGGATAAGTTGTATGGGATGATTGCGGGTGGGCGCTCTGTATAGAGAATCCATGATATAAAACAGGTGAATAAGCAAGCAGACAAGAACAGGGAATTGCGTCTATTGCTGTCTCTGAATTCAAATCACAGTGGGCCGCGCCGTTCTGATCCACCGTGATCCTTTACGATTAGAGATTCAAATCCACCTCATACTTCTTCTTCTCGCTCATCATACGCTCCCAGGTATATTCCTCCTCGCTGTATGCGGCTTCACGGCCTAACACCCCGGTAAGGGTGCTTTCAACTGAATATTGCCCATGATTAACATAATTGCCGGAGCGCAGCGCCTTGACAAAATCAATCACATTGTTATTCACGGCATTCCAGGTATCGTCATGGTCTGTGCCTTCCCATTGGTTGTCGCCCGTCATCCGAACCGGCCCGTTGTAGTGTGAATCGGCGGTCGCTTTTGAACCGTACATGCGGATACACAAATCGCTATACCCTTTGGTAAATTGCGCCGAACTGAAATCAACCATCACCCCGCCGGGGTATTCATAACGCACCACAAAATGATCCATACAATCGCCCACATCGGTTCTCACTTTACGTCCGCATGAACCCTCCGCTTTAACCGGATGACTACGCAGATACCAGTTGGCCACATCCAGCACATGCACGTTTTGCTCGACAATAATGTCGCCGGACAGTTCGATGTCAAACACCCAATTGCGCAAACGCGCTTCATCTTTCGACATGCCTTCACTGTCCTTGGGATTGAGACGTCCCGCATGGTAATACACATGCCCCAACCCCAATTTGCCCGCCTCGCCGTTGTGCACGCGTTTTACAATCTCTTTAAACGCAGGGCTGTTGCGGGTTTGAAAATCAACCAAAAAATTCAACTTGCCATCGGCCATTTTTGAACTTTCCAAAATGCTCATACACCCCGGCACATCTACCGCGACCGGTTTAGCCAGCCAAACGTGTTTATTTGATTCCACCGCGTTGCGCACCTGCCGCGGGTGATAGTATGGCGGGCTTGTGATCGCCACCGCATCCAAATCCGAGGCAATGATATCCTCATCTGAATTCAAACCGGTATAGATACGGTCGGATTGCACTTCAAACTTCACTTTCAAACGTTCCGCCCGGTCTTCAAACGGATCATACAGCGCGACAATTTGGATATCGTCTTTGGCGTTATCCATAAACTTTTGCCCGACAAAATTGCCGCGCCCCCCGCAGCCTAAAATCCCAATCTCAATCTTTGAATTGGCTGCCGTCCCGGTAACGGCAGCCGCGTTGGCCAGAAAAACGGTTCCAGCCCCAATAGCGGATTGCTTCACAAACCTACGGCGGGTTGTATTGTTGGTCGTCATCTTTCCATCCCCTTATCAATAGTGTGTAATTTCCATGAATATACTCGTTTTGGGTAGCATCGGCTTCCAGCCGGTGCGTGAAACAGTTAGTTAAAATCGGTACCTCTTTTTGACATTCATTACAGAATACCGTAATGAACAAGAATGAAATTGAATAACACTTATATGACTCTAAAATAAAGAGTTGATTTGTGCAAGATTTATTCTATATTTTTATGAATCAATTATGCGAAACAAGCCTGAATATATTACGGAAAAAGATTGGAATGACGTTGAATCGCTTCCCCTATCGGAAGATATGCTTTCTAATTTGAAACCGGTTAAAAAGAATCATCTGGAAATTCCGGGACGGGTTCGTGGTCCTCAAAAAGATCGATTAAAAATCCCCGTTTCTATTCGCCTAA
>CAYVAZ010000370.1:0-4680 GCA_964449065.1 uncultured bacterium | reverse complement strand
TTGCGTCGGACATCTCCCCCAAATGCTTTGGGGGAGACAATATCTTTGTGGGAGAGAAAGGCTTTTGCAGGCTGGAAGCCTGCACCACATTTTTCAACCGCGAATGAACGCGAATGACTGCGGGGGGCATTAGCAGTTCTTAAGGTTTCGTAATGATTATATTTCGGATGATTGGGAAGGAAAGCGTGCCGCTGGCTCGGCGGGAGCCTCGCCCTCCCAGGGTTGGGCATTGTGATTGGTGGGTTGCGTTGATTCTTGAATCCCTACTACTCCACCTGAATAAGGGGGGGGCAACAACGACAGATTCTGTCTATCCAACTCTGAAACGAGCTAGAATGGGGAACACGTATCGTGGCGTTGAGCCAAGCGACGCCCAACAAGCCAATTTAAAACGTTGTGGCAATAATCAACTCACTTTGAAGGCAGTAAATACATGAAGGTCGTTCTTAAGTTATTGGAGGGCAAAGTGACCAAAGGGAGTGCTGCCTCAGGAACACCCATTTACCCTTTCCGCGCTACCGCCGCGATAAAGCCCGGAAAATCCTGACGAAAGCTTTCAACAAGCGAATCGCGTTTGTTGAACTTTTTCAATTCCTCGGATGACAATTTCATGGTGTCGGGACGGTATCGTAAGGGATCACGATTCAAGGTTCCGGTGACATTGGTGGTGTAATAGGTCGGCTTGATAATATAATTTTTGTCTTCCAGTTCAACTTTAAATACAGCACAGACATGGCAATTCGGCGGCATATTGTTTCGGTTGGTGTTGATTGAGATATGCTTGATGACTCCGGATGGATAAACATGATCAATCGCCATTTCAAAAGCGGGCAGTAGCAACGTGTCTATTTTCTCACCGATCGGCTCTAACTTTTTATCGGTAGAAACCATCAACCCGATCTTTTTCCCTTCTTTATCCAATGTCTTTAACCGCGCGACAAAATCATTCCATATATCACTTGTTACAATGGATTTTCTTTGGGCTCCTTGATACATGTAGATAATAACCGCAGCTATGATGACACCTATTATAAGAACGGCCGCGATAAAAATAATTACACTATTCATAGAAATTCCTATCCTTCGGCGAAAGACTTTAGGGAAACGGCAATACCGTAATAGAACATCGTTTATAATCTTATTATAAAAAACTATCTCGGTTAATAGGTAGGCAACTTTACCGGACGTTCTTGCCGTCCTTTATCGCTTCATTATGCAGATCGCGAAACGGCATGGGATCATCCAAATATTGGATGGCCGTTTCAAACCACTCCGCGTTTGGTATGGTATGTCCCATGCCTTGCACTTCTATATATAGCACGGATTTTAAGTGGCGGCTATACCCTTCTTCAAAATAGATTTCCATCTGTTCGCGGTTAAAATCATGCTCTCCGGTCAGTAAAACATAACGGCCATTCCTCTCCGCTTTTTGCAAATAAGCCGACCCCGGTTTGGGATAACCCGCCGGCCAATAATTTCCCGGCTTGCTGCGGGATGCCTTCTTTTGCCAATAATTCGCACCGATGATAAACAACCCTCCGCTAAAGATATCCGGGTAGTGCATCGCGACCGCACTCGAGGCTCTCCCCCCGCCAGATAAGCCTGAAATGTAAATTCGATTTTGGTCGATGTTGTAATGCTTCCGCATGTTAAACGCCGCGTCCAGCGCAAGCGGAATACGCCTTTTGAATACATCCTTCGAATTGCCGGATTTATTGGCGCCTATCCAAATGATCTTATGCTTGTCCATCACCGGCATATACATATCCGGAATATCACCGGATGGACTGGCTGATATCCAAACAAACAATCCATACGATTCTCTTCCGTTATAATTGGGTGGGATGTACACCTCGTAGTTCTCTTCTTCTTGATTGTAGAAATACGAACCGTGTGTTCCCGCTCCTACCCGAACCCCCAAACGCATTGACAATTCCCGGTCTTTTGAGAGTGGATTGTATTCCTCGAAAGAGAGCCGCAGTCTTCCATTTTCAGGAATTTCCCCATCCATAGAACCGGAGGATAGACCGGGTGTTGGCGTTGGTTTTGGTTCGGGGTTCAGATTGATTGTCGGCTCGCCGCTAAGAAAGCCGATCTCATGCAAAAAGCGGTCTGCTTCCAGGATCGTTTTTTGCAGCCAAGGCGGGGTATTAAAAAATCCATGCGGCTGATTTTGTGCTACAAACAAATCCACCGTAATTTGCTGCTCGCGCGCCTTCCGCATAAACGCCTGTCCCTGCTGAAAGAACTTATCGTTCGTTCCATAAAACATCATCGTGGGCGGTAGAATGTCCTCCAACTGCAAGAGCGGGGATATCTGTTCCGCCGATTCTTCCGATTCCGCCCGATCCGCGAGATCAAACTGCATCAGGTTTAAAACCGGATTAAATAACAGAAGCGCGTTTGGCTGGGATGAAATGCTTTGGTCTTCAACCGCATTCTCCAACCCCTTTGTAAGAAAGGTGCATGCCGCAACATGCCCTCCGGCTGAACCGCCGGATGCCGCTATCCGCTGCGGATCCAACCCTAATGTTGCCGCGTTATCCCGCAGCCAGCGTACCGCGCTTTTCCCATCTTCCACTGCCTGTTCTGGATGGGTGTTGTGCCGTGATTTTACACGGTAATCCGCTCTCGCCGTAATCATTCCCCGCGAGGCAAAATACGACGCCTGCGGTTCAAACTGATCCAACGATCCCCCGTTCCATCCCCCGCCAAAAAAGAACACCATCGCCGGACGCTTATCCGTACCTTTCCAGTCGTCTGGAAAGTGAACCACAATCTGCAAATCTCCCTGCGGTGTAATTTTGTAAATATAACGTTTTTGATAATCACCATATACGGCGCATGCTGCCAACAAAAAGAATAAATAGTTCAAACACATATACATAATTCGAGTGTTCATGAACAGTTCTCCAATGTACAAATCCCTTGAATAATGAGAAGATATCACAAACTATAGGATATCGTAAATTCAGCTTTCATTTGGATAAAGATATAACTTGGGGAAATAGGGAATGAAATCCAACAAAACAAACAACCGTAGAAGATTTCTTAAAACGACCGCAGCTTCAGCCGGTTTGATGTACAGCCTATCCGGATTGCACAACAGCAACGCGCAAGATTTAAAACTGCCCAACATAATCTGGATCAACGCGGATGACATGAGCCCGGCCCTGGGCTGCTATGGAGACGAACAGGCAACGACTCCCAACATCGATCAACTCGCAACCGAAAGCATCCTTTACCGCAACGCTTTCGCTACCGCGCCTATCTGCGCGCCGTCACGTTCTTGTCTTATTACCGGCGTCTACGCAACCGCCTTAGGCACTCAGCATCTTCGTTCTGAAGTCGAACTCCCCTCTTTCATCAATACTCTCCCGGAATATATAAAGAGCAAACAATATTTCTGCACCTGCAACGGCAAAACCGATTTCAACTTTGATCCATCGGGCATTTGGGACTACTGGAACCAAGACGACGCCCCTTGGCGGCAGCGTAACCGGGATGAACCTTTCTTCAGCCTCATTACTATCGGTACCACCCATGAAGGCCCTACGAACATTGTAGAGCGCTATGAAGAGAAAACCAAAGATTTACCCAAGGAACTCTTTCATAAGCCGGAAGACATGAAACTCCCGCCTTTTTATCCCGATACCGCGGAAATTCGCAGAATCTGGGCGGGAATGTACGATCTCATCACCGTCATGGACCGCCAAGTCGGCCGGATTCTGCAAAACCTCAAAGACGACGGCATCTACGAAGACACTATCGTCGTCTTCTTCGCCGATCACGGATTCGGGCTTCCACGGTATAAACGCTGGCTTAATGATTCCGGTCTTCGGGTGCCTCTTATCATTCGAATTCCTGAGAAGTATCAAACCGCATTGAAAATTGAATATCCCAATGAAACAGAGGAAAAGGTCAGCTTTGTTGATTTCGCACCGTCCATGCTCAAACTCGCGGGAGTTGAAATTCCTACCCACATGCAGGGCCGGGTATTTTTAGGTGAGGATAAAGATCATGAACGCAACTACATTTTTGGCGCGAGAAGCCGTGCGGATGATATGTTTGAAGTCTCCCGTTCTTGCCAAAACGACCGCTTTATCTACATCCGCCATTACATGCCTCACCTGCCCTACATTCAACCGGGGTATATCTTTTCAGACCGGAAAGCGAGTTTTAAAAAACTTCGCAGAATAAAAGAAGAAGGCGGGCTTGATCCCATTTCCAAACAATTCTGGCAAGAAACCAAACCGGTGGAAGAATTATACGATTTGGAAAACGATCCCCACGAAATCAATAACCTGGCGGAATCTCCACAGCATCAAGATATTAAAAACCACCTCAAAGAAAAACTGCATGAATGGATTCTTGATCACCGTGATACCGGTTTTCTGCAAGAGGCGGAAATGCACATCCGTGGACAGTCATCCTCCATTTATGAGATGGCCCAGGATCCGCGGCAATACGATTTGCGTAGAATTTTGTACACGGCCGAATTGGTTGGTAAACAAGAGGTTTCGACAGAAAGGCTTACTGGGTTACTTAATGATGAAGATAGCGGCGTACGGTATTGGGCGGCGACCGCGATGATGGCGAAAGACAGGTTGGAGCGAACGGCCGTACCGCATTTGGTGGAACATTTGGATGATGATTCTCCCAGCGTACAGATTGCCAGCG
>CAYVAZ010000369.1:0-4716 GCA_964449065.1 uncultured bacterium | reverse complement strand
AAGGGGGGTGTTTTGTGTATCTCATGCTGTCCCCTTGGAAAAGAAAAAACCACTGGAATTAAGCGTAATTGGCGGTTAACCAAACAGAGGCTCGGTGGGTGTGCTATTGATAACCATAATGTATTGGCAATACGTGGCAATACGGAACGGTAGTATTGAACGGTAGTATCTCTCTGAAAATCCCATGCCTGTCGAGAGCGGGTTAACTTCCTGTGAACATGCGGATTTGCGAAATTGCGAACTTTTACCATAATCATTAAAAACTATGTTGCGGTAGTTACTCTTTGGTTACTTGTGGGAATCGTGGGTTTTCTTTGTGTGCTGTATGTATAGTGAAATCAGTAAGCGGGAGGCGGGACTCGAACCCGTAACCTTCTGCTTGGAAGTCACATTTCACTATTTTGTAAACCATAACAAATCAACTACTTAACAAACCATCAAATCCTTACCTTCACGTTGACACTACCCTCAAATAACCCTCAAACCTCCCTTGGAATGCACAAGCATTGCACGGTTTGGTACGGATTATCCCAGATAATGTAATTTCTGGAACCGGGCAGGCAACACCGACAGCGGGCAAAGCGCGGTGGCGTTTCTGCGGCAGACCGTGCTGAGTTTGGGGGCGGACTTCCGGGTGAAGCGGGTAGCGGCGGATGTGGGGTTCTACCGGGTGGAGTTCATCGAGTATTTGGAGGAGGAGAAGTATCCCTACGTGATCGCCGCTCCCCTGTTGCCAGTCTTGCAGAAGCAAATTCTGCAGGTGGAGACCTGGCGGAAGATCGCACCGGGCATCGAGGTGGGGGAATTTTTCTTTGAACACGAAGACGAGAAATGGACCAAGCCCCGGCGGTACGTAGCGGTGCGGCAGGATACGGGGAAACGCCCGAAGGCGGCAGGCAAGCAGCCCCTGCTCTTTCAGGAGATGGAGCAGTGGACGGAGTACCGCTTCAGCCTGCATCTAACCAATCAAGAGGATAAGCCGCACGACATTTGGAAGCAATACCGAACCCGTGCCAATGATGAGAACATCATCAAGGACCTCAAGGAAGGCTATGCGCTGGATCATTTCAACCTGAAGAGCTTCTGGGCAACGGAGGCGGTGTTGACTTTGATCGCGCTGGTGTTCCACAACTTGATTCATTACCTGAGCCGGAAGTTGTTGTCGAGCAAACCGCCTCATGCTCAACTCAAGACCCTGCGGGGGCAGTTCTTCATTCTCCCCGCGCAATTGGGACGGGACGGACACCGAGCGGTGCTTCGCATCGCGGTGGCGGATAAAAAACTGCGCAGCAAACTGCGCTATATTCTCGAACAAATCAAGCGATGGCCGAAAATCATCAACTGCATTGCAGTTGAGCCTGGGTAACCTAAAAAGGGGAAGAATCTCGGCGCTTTTCCGCCCTTCTTCCCCTGCTGACCCGCTTTTGACCCTGGATTCTATTGATGAATTGGGGCAGAACCCGCTACAACCCTTGGTTCTATTGCCCCTTTACAGTCTCCCTCTGCCTACTGCACAATCTGGGATAATTGATTCCTTTCCTGCTTAGAAGTAAATATGATTAAGGAATCAGTTTAGTGGATTAGAAGTTGTTCCCATACAAATAATGCTCTAACACGGTTTTTTTTCTTGAGTTATCCTATATTCTCCTTGTCAACAACCGGACACTAGTGCTGTGGGATAATTATCCGCTTGTAATAATTAATGGTTAAAAGTTAATATAATATTGAAAGGAATTTGCCAATGAAAGTTGTTCATTTCGCATGTGGTTCCGTGGTCAATGAAAGTGAGCGGTTAGCCATTGAACATATAAAAAACAAGTTGCAGTCTTTGCCGGGCGATGATGAGTGGATTCTGTTAACGAATTTGGCTTTTTCCGTAAATCATCAGATGCAATCCGATGAAATTGACATGATTGTCATTGGCCCACCTGGAGTTCAGATGATTGAAGTCAAACATTAGAGTACTTCGTGGATGAAATCAAACCAAGATGAAGTGGTGCAAGAAGCGGATAAAGTCACTCTGAAAGCCAGGAAAATTGGTACAACTCTGCGAAAAACGTCGCCTAATCTTCCAAGGGTGGATGGTGTGATTCTATTAACCCGTGATGCATCACACTACAAAAATTTTAGCTTGACTCCGGTTAGGGGGGTAAACCTGTATACGTTGAATGATTGGAAATCGGCAGTGAATGAAGGATCACCAACCGTTTTGCATGGATCTGATATATCGCTGCTAGATCAAACCCTAGAACCCAAAAGTATTATGGCTATCGACGGCTCCATAAGACGTCTCGCCGGATATAACAACCTTGAAATTCAATCCAAAAAAGAGGAGCGATTTCACCGCATCTATAAAGGAACCCATTCCGTCAGGCAGGATCGAGTCATTTTGCATGTGTACGACCTTTCTTCAACTAACGAATCCAAGGCGGAACATCTTGCACGCCGAGAGTTTGAAACACTCCATCATTTACAGCGATACTCTTGGGCACCTCGAATCCTCGATTCCTTTCAAATGGTGTTAGGTTATAGCGGTGAGATGTTTTTTATACCATCGTGGATCCGGAAGCTCCTACTCTCAATGAGCGAGCTAAAAAAGACACGCAATGGAATCCATCCGATCGAATCGAATTTGCCAGAAACACCATTCGGGCATTAATGGAATTACATACACCTCATAAAGATAACCAAAAAATTGTTCACCGAAATTTGACCCCGAGTACGTTTCTAGTCAGATATGATAACACACCCATACTGACTGGTTTCAACTTTACTAAAATCCCAAACGATGTCAGTATTGCCTCTGTCTTATCACCTTCTTATGAGTGGAATGAGTCAGCGGCACCTGAAATAAAAACGTTGGGTTTAAGTGCTGCGGACCATCGTTCGGATGTTTATTCATTATGCAAATCTCTTTGTTTGTTATTTGATGGCTATCAGGATGAAAAATGCAGACAAGCATTTGAAATATTGAAAACCGGGCTTGTAGATAACCCGGATGAACGCAGTGATCTGACTACCCTAGATTCGAAATTATCAGCCATTCTCGGAGAATCATTGCCTCCACCACCACCTCCACCAACTCGGTTTTGGACAGAAGACCAAGAAATTATTTTCAATGATTATAAATACCGGATCATCAATCGGCTTGGATCGGGTGGTATCGGTGTAACCTATAAAGTGGTAAAAATTGACAAATCCACTAATGAGGATTTGGGAACTTATGTGGCCAAAATTGTGTATAGCAAAGATAATGGTGACCGATCATTAAGAGCATATAATCTCGCACAGTCTCATCTTGGAAGCCATGCCGGGTTATCCACGATTTTTGAAGTAGCCAAAGAATGGCAAGAGAATAATTTTGTTGCTTTGATGAAATGGATTGATGGTACACCATTGAATGAATTCATTGGTGTATTTCCACTTTTGGCAGAGGAATACAATGAATTCGGGACTGAATCTTTGGCTATTCGTTGGCTGCGCTCCATGTGTGATGCGCTTGATGTACTGCACCGGAATGGCTTGATTCACGGTGATGTCAGCCCTAAAAATATGATTATAACTGGAAGTGAACTGGTTTTAACGGATTATGATTTTGTCGGTAAGATTGGTGAACTCATTCAAGCTCCAGGTACCAAACTTTATAGTTCTCCTTCTTGCCAGGAACAACGGCCAGCTTCCCCATCAGACGATATATATGCACTCGCAGCAAGTTTTTTTCATGTCGTTTTCGATAAAGAACCATTTCAAAATCTTGACAAAAGAAATGGGTTGAATTGGGGCGCATTGCCGCAAGATGAATATCCTCATCTAATAGAATTTCTTAACCGTGCGACAGATCCTGATCCGGATAAACGATTTTTATCTGCGTCGGACGCAATCAAATATCTTGACAAACTAACTCATCAACAGGGGCAAGCGACAACAGATGATTATGGAAAGGACGTCGTTCAATCGATTTATTCTCCGCATTTCCAACAACAATTAGCAGAACCGGTTGAATTGCGTGAAGAACAAGTGGATTGGTTGCTTTCACTATTGCAATCTTATCCTGGTTCTGAATTAGGCAATCAAGAAACCAGAGGTTTGGATTCAGATTTCGCCATGCAAACGTATGTGGAAACGAATTTGGAAACCACACTTCTTCAAGACATCAGAGAACGAAATGTACGGTTGGTGATCTTATGCGGGAATGCCGGGGATGGTAAAACCGCGTTGCTCCAGCATATCGCATCAGAACTCGGTTTGGGGAAACATTCTTCATCGGAGCGGATACTGGAAGGAACTTTGCAAGATGGACTGACCGTTCGTATGAATTTGGATGGTTCTGCATCCTGGCGGGGTCGCTCAGCGGATGAATTGTTGAATGATTTCCTTACTCCCTTCCAACATGGAACACCGGTGGAAGATATCGTTCATCTGTTAGCCATCAACGATGGACGTTTGTTAGAGTGGATCGAAAACAGTGAAGAAACTCAATTAACCGATGATCTATATAGCCTTCTTCAGGATGAGGAAGAGAACAAAATGGAGCAGGTTTCGTATATACGATTTATCAGTATGAATCAGCGTTCACTGGTTGGAGGAATTACAGAAGACCGGTCCAATATTGATACCAGTTTTTTGGAGCGTTTGCTTGACCAATTATACGGGGGTGAAAAAGCGGCTGAAACGGATTGGGCAGTAAGAGGATTGCATTACATAGCAGATTCTATA
>CAYVAZ010000368.1:0-4732 GCA_964449065.1 uncultured bacterium | reverse complement strand
GCGAATAATGGACATTGCAGCCATCGTATTGCATAACGGCATCTTGGGTATCCGGGGTTTCTCCGCAATCGTCCAAGTGGTATCTCCCGCCTTCGCATACTACGGAGATTGGGGCATTCTGTTGAAGAGCCCATTGAACGATATCAAGATGATGCGTACCCCAATCGGTCATTACGCCGCCGGAATAATCCCAAAAATGGCGGAAACTGCCGTGCGCGCGCTGCGGAAAGTAGGGGACTTTGGGTGCCGGTCCAAGCCACATATCCCAATCCAGATCCGAAGGCGGTTCGGTGATGTTCGCCTGTCCCAATCCATCGTCATTGTAGGTGTTCCAGCAATAGACCTTGGTGATATCGCCGATGGAACCGTCATGGATTTTTTGCACCGCCTCATGATAATGCTTGCCGGAATGCTGTTGGGTTCCGCATTGAGATACCCGGTTATATTTGCGGGCAGCTTTGACCATCATTTGGCCTTCGTAGATGGTGACGCACAGGGGTTTTTCGCAGTAGACATCTTTGCCGGCTTTGCAGGCTTCCACGAAAGGGAGTGCGTGCCAGTGATCGGGCGTGCCGATGATGACGGCATCGATATCGTTCATATCCAGGATATGGCGGAAGTCTTTGTGTGTTTTGACGTGCTCACCTCCTGCGGTTTGCCGGGCTTTAGCCATACGGTTTTGATCGACATCGCAGACTGCCAAAACAGACGCGCCGTTGCGCAGAAACACGCGCATGTCGTGCATTCCCCGGCCGCCGCAGCCGATGAGGGCGGCGTTGATGGTTTCATTCGAACCAATGACACGCCGGGCGGATAGGGCTGTCATAGCAAGTGCGGAAGTGGAAGCGTGTTTGACAAAGACACGGCGGGATTGTGATGTGCGGTAGATCATTTTATTTTCCCCAAAAGAGAATACATTACGATTGTTTGTCTAGTTCATCTAAGATTGTCTTCATTTTTTCGTAGACCGTTTCAGGTGTTGCTGGTCTATTAACTTCTTTCTTTGGATTTTTATGCGCAAGCCAATCCCTGTAATTTACAAATTGCTTGATATCTCCAATATCATTTGAATCGATAAAAGTTTTTAATAAGTCTAAACGGTCATTATTTTTCCAATATTCCATTTCATGAATGGTTTTTTTCTTTGAGTTTCTCACCAAACGTCATTGGTGTTACCGAGTTGATTACGTCCATTTTTTTATGGAAAAATTCAATCAATCCTCTCTCAAATACAGCCCAAGCCGTTACAAAAAACCACTCTTCGATATGTACTATTAAATTTTGAAGATCAATTTGTATATCTTGTATTTGTTCAGAAGCAAGATAAGTTTTCGACAACAATTGTTTGTTTTCACTATTCACTACTTTTCTTGTAACCTTGATGTTGTCTTTTAATTTTGTATATTCAATAAATATTGAATCAAGTTTTTGAATCGTATTCATAGTCCGATACCATAGAAAGCAATTCCATAAATAATTCTTGTTTGATTACATGAGCTTTCCCCCGGATTTTGCTTTCTATCCAATACCACCCCGTTTGGTTTACATTTGAAAACATACTCGATTTTTTCTTTTCTTCATCTGTCGTTATAGAAATGGAAGGTCCTGGGTATTCTAAATAAACAAGAATCTGTCTATCGAACGTGCCGAATAAATCAACCCTTCCTTCCGCGCCAATTATCCGGCACCCAATAGGATTTAATTCTGCGATTTTTCCATTATTTTCATCGTGTATGAGCAAACGGTGGATAGTGTACGGTCCCAAATCGCCTTCTTCAATTTGGATTTCATCCCAGGATAATTGAAGCCGCAATGCTTTTGCCCAGTTTTCAATATTTTTATACAATTGGTTGACGGCATCTTGGAATACTTGAATGGGATTGTCTGCTGTTGTTGTCATTTTGGTTTTCCTTACCATAGTCTTCTTCTTAATTTACTATTAAAATAAGAAAATCACAATAGATTTCGAAAACGAGTTAAATTTTCTTTTGGGGAGACTTAACGCTTGAAAATCTTCATTCATACCGTCTTATTATCAACCATTCTCTGCTACCCCACCTTTGCTGACGGCACCATAGAATTTGACACCCACATTCGCCCGATCTTTGCGGCGAAGTGTTTGGGGTGCCATAGTGAACACATCCAGCAGGGCAAACTGCGCTTGGATGGCAAATCGTTCGCCTTTGCGGGCGGGGCTTCCGGGAATGCCATAATCCCCGGAAACGCAGAGAACAGTCTGCTGGTACAGCTGATCAAAGGCAATCCGCTGGAAAAGCGTATGCCGATGGCGGGGAAACCGCTTACGGATGAACAAATCGCTTTGATTGAAACGTGGATTAACCAAGGCGCGGTTTGGAAAGACAACGAATCTGCAACTGCGGAAAAAATCACATTCGATCATTGGTCATTCAAAAAGCCTGTACGGTATTCTCCCCCGCATGTGGATAACAAAGATTGGATATCCAACCCAATCGATACCTTCATCTTGGCAAAGTTAGAAGAGAAAAATATTGAACCCTCTCCAATCGCGGACCGCTATACACTGATTCGGCGTGTGAGTTTGGATTTAACGGGTATTTTGCCTACGCCTGAAGAAGTGGATGCGTTTGTGTATGACACCGATCCTCAAGCCTATGAAACATTGGTAGACCGTCTGCTTGCTTCTCCTCATTACGGCGAACGCTGGGGGCGGCATTGGCTGGACGCGGCACGGTATGCGGATTCAAACGGCTACAGCATCGACGGCCCGCGTGAAATGTGGCGCTACCGCGATTGGGTAATCGATGCCTTCAATCAAGATTTATCGTTTGACCGTTTTACCATTTATCAACTGGCGGGCGATTTAATTCCCGAACCAAATACCGAATCATTAATCGCGACCGGCTTTCACCGCAATACAAAAATCAACCAAGAGGGCGGCATTGATAAAGAGCAGTTTCGGGTGGATTCCATCGTAGACCGTGTCAACACCACCGGCACAGTCTTTTTAGGCCTAACGGTGGCATGCAGCGAGTGCCACGATCATAAATATGATCCCATCACCCAAAAAGAGTATTATCAATTTTTTGACTTTTTTAATCAGGATGAAGAGCCAAAACTGCCTGTGCCGACTCCGGAAGAAGCAAAGCGTTTAGCGGCATACAACGCCCAGATGGAGTTGCTGCAAGATGAACTAAAGGGGTATGAAAAAGAACTGAAAAAAGAGTGGGCGAATGAAAGTGATGAGAAGATCAAGGAGATGTTGAATGAAGATGCGGGGTATCAGCACCGCCTCGAAACGATTCAATCCTTAAAGAAACGAAAACCGGATGTTACTACAACCATGATCCTTCGTCAGCGCGATGAACCGCGGCAAACCCATATACACATTCAAGGCGATTTTACCCGCAAAGGCGGGCCGGTGATTGCGGATACCCCAAAAGTTTTGCCCGCGGTGCATGTGGAAGATGAACGTCCCACACGCTTGGATTTGGCGCAGTGGCTGGTGAGTAAAGAAAACCCTCTCACCGCCCGTGTCACCGTAAACCGGATGTGGCAGCGCTATTTCGGCACGGGGATCGTACAGACCGAGAACGACTTCGGCACGCGCGGTGCACCACCCACGCACCCGAAGTTACTCGACTGGCTATCGACAGAGTTCATGCGCCGCGGATGGAGCATGAAAACCATGCACCGCTTGATTGTGACTTCATCCACCTACAAGCAATCATCGAATACGCGGCCTGAGTTAAACGATATTGATCCCTACAACAAACTACTGGCAAGGCAAAACCGCATCCGCACCGATGCGGAACTTATCCGTGATATGGCGTTAACGGCCAGCGGCTTGCTGCACGATAAAATCGGCGGACCAAGCGTTTACCCTCCCCAACCCGATGGCGTAACCAAGCTGGGACAGGTCGAGCGCAAATGGAACGTCAGCAAAGGCGGCGACCGCTACCGCCGTACGATGTACACCTTCTTCTGGCGGGGGACGCCGCACCCGGCATTGATGGTATTCGATGCCCCGGATTCCAATACCGCCTGCACCCGTCGTACCCGCTCGAATATTCCATTGCAGGCGTTGAACCTGCTTAACGATGAAGCGTTATTTGAATGCGCGGTAGCCTTGGCCGACCGGGTATTGGATGAAGTGCCTAGCGGTGATATCGAACGCATCCGGCGGGTATTTCGTTTGGCGCTGAACCGCAATCCGCGCCGGGATGAAATTGAGATTCTTTACCCTCTGCTGAAAGACAACATCAAAAGTTTTTCGGGAACACCAGAAGAGGCCGCCGCGGTTGCCGAATGGGTTGAAGATTCATCCCATGATGAGCATACGCTGGCCGCGTGGGCTATGGTATGCCGCGTGGTGTTGAATACCGATGAGTTTATTACCAGGGAGTAGTACGATGAAGATGAATCCACTATTAGATGAAACCAGACGCCATTTCTTTAGCCAATGCGCCGTGGGGCTTGGCTCTATCGCGCTGACCAATCTGCTGGCGAAAGAAGGCGTGGCCGCGGCGGTCGAAAATCCCCTCGCCCCCAAAGCGCCGCACTACACGCCTAAGGTAAAAAACGTCATCTATCTATTTATGGCGGGCGGCCCCAGCCAGTTGGAACTGTTTGACTACAAACCGGAACTGCAAAAATATACCGATCAACCCATCCCGCAAGAATTTATTGAAGGCAAACGATTTGCGTTTATGGATTCCTTCGCGAAAGAAACGCCCAAGTTGTTGGGAACCCG
>CAYVAZ010000367.1:0-4760 GCA_964449065.1 uncultured bacterium | reverse complement strand
ATGGGTCATCCTGTACCGTGGTTTCGAGGGTGTCCACGGAAGCGGATCAACTCCAAAGCACGGGTTACACGAGGCAGCGACGACTCGATTTGCCACGGAAGCCGGCGGCGGCCGCGCTCCGAGGTCTGCCGCCAACCATCACCACCCACCAGCACCTACGCTAGGGGACCGAGCGGCGTTGCTCGAGGATGACTGACTCTAGCATTTCCCCCGCCCTCACCACCCTGCGCAGTTGGACGTTGTCTCCGCCAGCGTCCCCCGTCTGGTCATTGGCATAGAGCTTCTGGGGCGTTGCGAAGATGACCGCTACGTCTCCACGGTTTGCGAAGCCCTTCATGCCGAAGTTCAGGTCCCAGTTCGGACATCGATCCACCATCTCCTGCGGTCGAAGCTCCGGCGAGTGCAGCGCGACCAGGCACGGTGGCTCGGAGCAGTCGACGCCGAGCACGTCGATCGACTCATCACAGCCCGCCAGCACCTCGTCAATCGTCTCCTCGTTGAGGTTCCTGATGAAGTCGTCGGGCCATGAGATGGGCACACCAAACGCTTCCGCGGAGAGCGCACGGATCTGGTCCTCCTGAGCGGCGACCAGATCGCGCAACTCGGCCTCACCGCTTTCTACGTCCTCAACAGGACTGGGTGACACAACCGGAGGCGGTACCTGCACCGGTACCGCCTTCGCTGGCGTCTGTCGACAGGGAGGCGGCTTCGCAGTGGGCATGGTGCCCCAGACAACGGTAGCCCCTGCCACCACGCCGGCTACGAAGACCACCATTTGCTGAACAATCCGCTGCGCTGCCAACACCCTTGTTCCTCCAGAGCCCTTGGCGCCTGTGCCAGAAGGCGACGGTAGCCTAGAACCGTGCTATTCTTCCGCGGGCTCTACCTGTGGGGCTTCCTCACACCAACACTCATTGATCGCGTCACACACGGGAGGTTTGCCCGGATCGCAGATGCACTGCTCTACCTGATCCTCCCCGCATGACACGCGGTTGCACTCGATGTCTGGGCACTCGCCAGCATCACTTGACAGGAAAAGGAGCCACGGAGGCATCGTGCCAGGGTCAGGCATCTGTTGGTAGCTGGTCACAACCTCGACTCTGGCGCCGGTCGAACCGCCCAGCTGACGAAGGAGGCGGTAAGCTCATCGTAGCTTCCAGCGCCCAGGCTAACCTCGCGCTCAACGCCGTTCGGAGCGCTCGAACTGCCTGGTGCAATGCTAATTGCAATCCCTCTGGAGTTGTCGTAGTAGGTCACGGTGTCGGGGGCGCCTACGCCGTCCCAGTCAGCAACGCAGGTGGCACCCGTCCACTGTGCGTCGCATGCGGTGCTGGTGGTGGTGAAGTCGTCCGATACTAGCGTCGTCGACATGGGGGTTGCAAAGGCGCTGCCCGAGCCAAAGGCCAGCCACGTGGTCAGCCAGAGAGCTGAAGAGATGGAACGCACGGCTACTCCTATCATTGGGGTACGAGGGCAGTCGCCCTTGGTCCCCACAGTAGTGTGTTGCCGAGCGAGGCTCAAGCAAAAACCAAGAGATTCGCTCCCGACCCTTGGGGTACTGCGATGGCTTCTGCCGGCGCCCTTGGTCGCAGCCGGATCGCGCTGGCCCGAGAGACGAACAAGATGCAAAGGTCCTGACGGTGGCGGAGCGATCGCAGCCTGGGCGAAACCTGGGACTCTCTCGAACGCCCGTGCACAGAGATGCTCGACGACTCGGGCGGTGTACCGGCACCATAGGGCGCTAGGACGCCTGTGTAACTGGTGCTTCTGCTGCGAGGGCGGCGGAGCCGACCAGGGAGCGCAGCGACCGTTCGCGGTAGCAAGCACGGGTTAACTCGAAGTGTCGTTCTGCGGGTCTCTGGCAGGGCCTACGCGACCAGGCGCCGAATCTCTGACACGGTTCGGGGCAGGCCCGCCTTGACAAGCGCGTCCAGGAGTCGGTCGAAGCTGACAGGCGGCCTCTTCTTGTCGGCGGCCTGCTGACGAACGACGTCAATCACTGCGGTGGGCCGCTCCTCCAGGAGCGCCATGACAAAGGCATCGGGCCGCATCGCTTCCAGCTCGTACGGCCTTAGCGCACGCGGCGGGAAGTCCTTGAGGTTGCTGGTGACGAGCACGTCGACGTGCCCACGGATTGCGGCGGCGAGGACATGTCTGTCATCAGGGTCAGGGAGCTCCAAGCCTTCTTCGAGGCTCTCGAACCCCTCGACGCGAGCATCGGGGAATGCGCGGTTCATCAAGCGCCGCGTTCTCTGCAGCCTGGTGGCGTCCAGGTGGGGGTGCTTGGCGAGGATAGCGGTGAAGCACTCATCGAGGATGTGGTCGGACCAGCCTGTAGGTTCGGGTGCTCCAGCTTGACGCCGCAGCCAACGTCACATTCGGGGATACGATCGGGCCGAAGGAGGCTCTCGCCTCAGTGCGAAGTAGCGTAGGCCATCGGCGTCAGCGACGCCAGCGTCCCTTTGCCCCGGTTCACGGGCAGATCCGACAGCTGCGGCAGCACCCATGCCAGATACTCGAACGGGGCAACCGCCAACCGTTGGCAGGTCCGGACCACTGTGTGGAGGATGGCGAGCCAGTGGCCACCCGCGTCGCTTCCTGCGAACAGCCAGTTCTTCCGGCCCCGACCGAACACTCCCAGCTCGCGCTCGGCGATGTTGTTCGTCATCGGGATCGAGCCGTCCGTCATGAACCGCGTCAGCGCACGCCAGTGGTTTCGGCAGTACTGGATGGCCTTCCACAGCTCCTCGTCGGGCGTGTAGCGGTGCTGCGTCGCGTTCATCCAGCGGTAGAAGCCTCGCAGCAGCGGGATCGACTCGCGTTTTCGACGGGCGAGCCGTTCCGCATCGGTGTCGCCAGCCCGGTCGCCGCGGGTCTCGACGTCGAAGAGGGTGCCCATCCACGCTTTCGCTTCGGCGGCCGCGGTCGGCGCGCCGGGTGCTGCGACATCGAACTTGTCGCGGGCGTGGTACCAGCAGCCACACTCCTGGATGCTCCTGTCTCGGTAGAGAAGGTCCATGTTGTTCGCGGCGTCTGCCACCAGATTCCCGCGGTAGCCGCGGGCTTCACCGACCCGAAGGAAGTCCCGCATGTGCTTGCCCTTCTTGTCCTCCGAGTACGCGTAGACGGTCAGCTCCTCGTTGCAGTACACCGCGATCTGGCCGCGGTGGCTGCCCTTCTCGCCGGGCGTCAGCGCTTTGATGCCGGTGCCGTCCAGATGGATCAGGTCGCTGGCGAACAAGGCCGCGACGATGCGGTCGTAGATCGGGATCAGGAGGTTGGCGGCGTGCCTCATCACGTTGGACATCGTCGACTTCGCGACGCGCATGCCCTTCTCCATGAGCACGCCGAGGATGCGCTTCAGCGGCAGATGCAGACCGCACTTGCCATGGACCACGTAAGCGATGAGGGCTGCGGACATGGAGCCGTTGGGCATCGCGAGCGGTGGAGTCGCGGCGGTGTGCACCGTTCCGCAGCACAGGCACTGGGCGCGATGGAGCTCGACGCGCTTCACGGCGACGTGCTCGGGGATGATGGTCTTGCGCTCCAACACCCGCGGGTCGCGCGCTTCCAGCAAGGGGGTCGCGCAGCAGCCGATGTCATCCGAGAGGGTGTGCTCCTCGACGTGGCGCTCGAGGTGTTCGGGGATCGGCCCCCTGCGGGGTGTCGCCTTGTCGCCGTTGTCCTCAGGTTCGTCGCGAGCCGGCGCCTTGGGAGGCTCTCCGTCGTCGGTGCGCCCCTTCGCACGGGCACGGGCCTCCCGCTCCTTCTTTCGCTTCCGGCCGCGGCTCGGCTTCTTCTTCAGCTTCGCGACTTCATCGAGCAGCTTGGCGACCTGCGCGGACAGGTTCTCGATCATCCGATCCCGCTGCGCGAGCTGCGCTTCCAGCTCTTGGTTTCTGCGAAGGGCGTCTTCGAGCGTCATAGTCCGTTGGAGCAGCTTTCTGACAGCGAAGGCAACCCCCTTCTCGGTATGGATCGGCGAATCTCAGGTCTCGGGATGTGGCCTCGGCTGGTGGATGTGGCGCAAACGGCGCTTCACGCTCCGAAGGTCGATGCCTTCGAGCATCAACGTGAGGGTGGCGGGGTCGAGCAAGACCTGGTCCTGGCCCTCGTCGATGGGCGGCAGCTGGAACGTGCCGCGGGAGAGCCGCCGGTAGTAGATCGCGTAGCCGGAGCGGACGTGCACGAGCAGCTTGAGCATGGTCCTCCGCTTGTTGACGAAGCAGAAGACATGGCCGGAGAGCGGGTCAGCGCGGAGCGTCTCGCGCACGATGCCGGAGAGCCCCCGGAAGGACTTCCGCATGTCGCAGGGCGCCGCGGCAAGGTGGATGCGCAGGTTCGGCGGGAGGGTCAGCACGACGCGACCACTCCGAGCAGGCGCCGGAGAGTGTCGTCCCGGAACCTGTCGTCGACTTCGAGCACGACGTCACCGAGCTCGATGCGGTATCGGCATCCTTTCGAGGCCGTCGCCTCGACGTCATCGACGACGACCTCGGCGAACACCAGGTCCTCCACGGGTTCGTCGTCCCAGCGCGTGAACAGCCAGCCCTTGTACGCCGACAGCGAGTACCAGTTCAGGCCGCGCGCCGCGCACCATGTCGACATCCGCTCGCCCGACTGCTCCCAGCGCTCCAACAACTCGAGCGCCTCTTCCGCGCGCACCTTCCGACCACTCGCCATCTCGACCTCCTCGTGGAAGCCAGGACGCTGCACCAAGAGGGCGTCGCATGTCGATCAGCGGCACCCGAACCTACAGG
>CAYVAZ010000366.1:0-4800 GCA_964449065.1 uncultured bacterium | reverse complement strand
CACGGACGCAAGCGGTTTGGGTGATGAAGGCTTTGGCACCGGCGCCTGCTTTGCGGATGTCGATAACGATGGCGATTTGGATTGCTACCTTACCAACTACGGGCCGAATCAGCTGTATCTAAATGATGGCAGTGGAACTTTTTCAAAAACGGAAAACGCGAATGGCGCGCAAAATAACGGATGGAGTACCGGCGCTGCCTTTGCGGATATCAACAACGACGGCTTTGTGGATTTATATGTTGGGCAGTACGCAGAATTCTCAAAAGAAATTGCCGACCGAAAAGGCAAACTGGCTCCTTTTCACGGCATTATGGCGTTTATTGGGCCCAGGGCGTATGAACCCGCTTCCGATAACCTGTTTATCAACAATAAAGACGGCACGTTTCGCCATGAAACCGAAACGCGCGGTTTGATTCCTTTTGAAAAAGGCAGAGCCTTTACCGGAATGTGGTCCGATTTAGACAACGACGGCGATTTGGATTTATACGTCGCCAACGATTCCACCGCCAATCATCTCTACGAAAATGACGGCACCGGGCGGTTTGAAGAAATCGCGCTCATCGCCGGCACCGCGCTCAGTGAAGACGGCGCCGAGCAAGGCAGTATGGGAGTTGCAATTTGTGATTATAACCTGGATTTACTCGCCGATATTTTCGTAACCAACTATCAAAGCGAACGCAATATTCTATATGATAATCAAAACGATATGCAATTTTTGGATGCGTCCTTAACCAGCGGGTTCGGTATGCATTCCGTCAAAATGGTTGGGTTTGGATTGGTGGTAGAAGATTTTGACAACGACGGCTTCCCGGACGCGGCAGTATTCAACGGACATGTCTATCCACAAGCGGATGAACTGGCTGCATTGCATGGTTATGCTCAACGGAATCAATTCTTTCACAACAAGGCTGGAAAAGGTTTACAGGACATCTCAGACGCGGTTGACGGTGTGCATTCGCTAAAGGGAGTATCCCGCGGAGCGGCCGCGGCCGATTTTGACCGCGATGGCGATGTGGATATTGTATTGAACAATTTGGATGGCAGACCGTATTTGTTCGAGAATATCAGCCCGGCAAAACATTGGCTGCAAGTTGATGTCAGAAATTCTCACGACATGCCTGCCTTCGGCGCGAAAGTGATCATCAAATACGGCGGCATACGGCAGATGAAGGAAGTGTTTTCCTCACACAGTTTTCTCTCGCAAAGCAGTCCGGTTGCGCACTTCGGCTTAGGGAATATCGATGTTGTAGATGAACTTTCGGTGACTCTACCCGGCAAAAAACCAGTGGTTCAAAACAATCCCGTCATCAACCGGCGAATCTTGATCCGCTTCAATTAATCTACCGCTGTGAGACCGCAATTACGCCCGGCCGCAATTGCGGCCGTTCATCCATGGCTTCGAAAGAAGAGAGGATTTGTTTGTTGGGGATATAGCCAACGGTTTGGATATTGGAATTCCGCCTTTGCGTCCGCTTGGACTGCTCATGCCGGCTTAAGGCCACATAATAATCAAAACGCGATTCCAGCGTGCCGGATTCCGATACGGTTGCTGTAGCGGTAGCAATGGTTTGTGTTGTATCGGCACTCACTATATTTTTCAATGCAGAATTGTCGGTGCTGGAAGTATTCGGCATCATGCCCGGCTGCAACATCACAATCGACGCAATAATCAACACCGCAGCCATGCTCATGGCCGGCACCAATTGAGCGGGGCGGAAGAAGAACGCGGCTTTTTCAAACACGGTTTGCCAAACCGGCTGTTGGGTTTTTACTTCGTTAAAACGCGCACGGAACCGGGTAAGATGCAGCGGCACTTGGCGTTCGTCTTCTTCCCATATATCCAAAGCCCACCAGGTTTGCTCCAGCTCCATAACCTTGCGGCGGCAATCCGGGCATTGTGCCAAGAGCTTTTCCACCCGTTGACGCTCTTGCTGTGTGGCATGGCCGGAAGCGTATACCGTCAACAATTCGTCGTGGTAGTCACAATTGTGCTTTTGGCAGTTGGTAAGGCTCATGGTCTTGCTCGTCCTTCATCGGTCTATTTTTTACGTCTAGGCGTAGTCTTTTAAAACGGGCTCCAAGATGGTTCGTAACTTTAAATGCGCCCGGTAAGCGCGCTGTTTAACCGATTCTGCCGAGACGCCCAATATTTCGGCGATTTCACCATACGACAGGCCCTGGTATTTATTTAAAACAATCACTTCACGCTGTTCTTCGGAAAGTTGGTTGATCGCCTGCTTGATTAGATTTTCATGCATTTTAGATTCCAACGCATGGCGCGCGTCGCCGTTTTCGTCTTCAATCCGATCCAAAAACGGAATATCGCGGCTTTCATCATTAGAGACCATGCTGCTTTCGGCATGAACGTTGCGGTTCCAGTAGCGGCGCTTCTCATCGATGCATAAGTTTCGCGCGATTCGGTACAGCCACGCCGTAAATTTTGCTTGCGGCTTCCATGAGGCGCGGTTAACGTAGATACGAATAAAGGTCTCTTGCGCCAAATCTTCCGCCAAGTCGCGTTTGTTGCCCATCATCCTGGCAATATACAAAAAGATGGGACGGTAATGCCGCTGATACAAAGCCTCTAATGCCGTTTCGTTTCCCTTTTGACAGGCCAGCATCAGCTCTTCGTCGGTTATGGATTCATCCCAAGCCATGGTTACTGAACGGTCCGCTTTCGCGGAACGGCTACGGCTGGCTGTTTTTCCATACACCGGATGAGACAACGCCCCTGCGCTAACTGTTGGTTCCACCATATGTTCATTCACCATACCACATCATCCCGTAATATTGCGTTTCGCAATAAATATAATTTTGCCATTACCCGCAAGGTAAACGGACAAAATCTACATGCGTAACGCTTCTACTTATTTATTTTTCACTTATATTATATTTTTTCCAGCAGAAAATGGCAATTTTATTTTAATCTTTCCTAAATTGTGTGTGCAAAACCGTTACAGCACTTTGCAAATGGTGTACTCTTTGCAAAAATATGTGCCGTTTGCAATCGTTACTTTATTTCCGTTTCTCTCATGCCATGGCATCCGGTTCAGGGAAAGTATGACACTACATCCGTACATTTGAGGTTCCTATGAAAAATCTCTCCATTCTGCTTTCGTTGGGTATTTTAATCGTTTTTTATTTCGTCATTCCCGCACCGGTTCCGGACGCGCAGCAAACAGCCGGCGTCGAACAGCATGATGCCACCCATGCCGGTGATCAAGTTGAAGACCACGCCGAAGGCGAACATGCCGATGAACACGCTGGAACGCACGGGGATGAACACGGGGATGAGCATGGCAACGGTCACGGGCATGGCCATCACGGCGTATCCGGAGCGGAACTTCCCTTATGGACCTGCATTCCGTTTGTCGGCATCTTGCTTTCCATCGCGTTATTTCCACTGTTAGCCCCCCATTTTTGGCACCACCACTTCCCGAAAATATCCGCCTTTTGGGCGCTTTGTTTGGCGATCCCCTACTTATTTGCGTATGGAGGGGACGCCGTCTATGACATATTGCACATTTATATGCTGGATTACATCCCCTTCATTATCCTGCTGTGGTCGCTCTATACCATTTCCGGTGGAATTTTGCTGCGGGGGACGCTGGTTGGCACCCCCATCGTCAACACCACCATGCTGTTGATCGGCACCGTATTGGCATCGTGGATGGGGACCACCGGTGCCGCCATGCTGATGATTCGCCCTTTCTTGCGTGCCAATAAAGACCGCAAAAATAAAACCTTTATGGTATGTTTTTTCATCTTTTTGGTGGCGAACATTGGGGGATCCCTTACCCCGCTGGGCGATCCGCCCTTGTTTTTGGGCTTTTTGCGTGGTGTCCCCTTCTTTTGGACTTTTAATCTACTTCCCCACATGCTGATTTGTATCGTGATCTTGCTGGGGCTTTATTATGTAATGGATTTGTTCTATTACAAAAAAGAAAACGTTATATTTGATACTTCCGCGGAAAAAGAGCCGTTGCGCATGGAGGGGCTGATCAACTTTTTATTCTTGGCGGGCGTGGTCTTGGCCGTGTTGATGAGCGGATTGTGGAAAATGGGAACGGTTCAAATTTTGGGAATCGACCGGTTCATCGAACACTGGCTGCGCGATATTCTTTTGGTGATTATGGGGATTCTCTCGTTGGTGTTCACCAGCAAAGTTATCCGTGAAACCAACGAGTTCACCTGGTTTCCGATTAAAGAAGTGGCCTATCTGTTCGCGGGCATCTTTATGGCGATGATCCCCTGCCTCAAGATCTTGCAGGCGGGCAGCGAAGGCGCGGCCTCGTTTCTCATTGAATCCGTCACCCAGCCGATCCATTACTTCTGGATTACCGGAATCCTTTCCGCCTTCTTGGATAACGCGCCGACTTACCTGACATTTCTGTCATCCGCGCTGGGCAGCTTCTTCCCAGGTATCGCGGAGGGCACAGCGGTGCAGCAGTTGATCCAAGAACGAGAGATTTATCTGGAAGCGATTTCCGCCGGAGCGGTATTCTTCGGGGCCTGCACCTATATCGGCAACGCGCCGAACTTCATGGTGCGTTCCATCGCGGAAGAGGCCGGTGTGCCCATGCCCAGTTTCTTCGGCTATTTCTTCGCGTATGGCGTATGTATTTTATTTCCGGTGTTCGCGTTGATTACGTACGTTTTCTTCTTATAAAACATAGAATTTGTTTCCATAGATAAACCGCAGGGGCACGTTGCAACGTGCCCCTGCCTTTTTCGTAATAGGTCAACCGCTTGAAGAGAAATTCCCCCTCCCAAAGGTGGGAGGGGTTAGGGGAGGGTTTG
>CAYVAZ010000365.1:0-4851 GCA_964449065.1 uncultured bacterium | reverse complement strand
GATAGACACTGCGTTTGACTTAGAATAGTTTGCTCACAACAAAAACCATTTTTCAGGCAATCGTCAATCATGGATTGCGTAACATCAGCTATTAATTGGAATGATGATGATGGGGTTATAGAATTTACCTTACAACAAAAAAAGGAGGAGCAGTATCAATTCAAAATAGGTGTCGCTGTTCTTTCCCGTTTTGAGATTGACCGGCTGAACAATCTCCACGCCATTCATGGTTCATTATCCTATGAACGCAGTCCATTAGAAGATAACCCTTATCATGGAAATTTGTTGATCAAGAATGATGTGCCAAAATCCAAACGAAAAATGATTGCCGCCGCGATTGCGTTAACGTATTCTCAAATCGTTAAAAGAAATAACATGTAATATCATTTCCAATTAGGATTGTTAATACCGCTTCAATGAAATAATATGCGGTGTGCGGTACCGGCTGGAAGCCGATGCTACCCTTTTATGGTGGAATCACACAGAATTTATTTGAATCCGTATTAGATCGAATACTACCAAATGGGTCATGGATAACTGTTCATGAAAACATGGTGATCCACCATATAAATCTTATTTCAATTTCTAGAATGTATTCAAGCCGTCATTACGGGTTTCAAAGGCCATCAAAGCCTGTTTTTTGCTTTCAGAATCAGGATTTCAAAGATAACAGCAGAATAGGCAAGATATACGGCTTTCTTTGCTGACTTAAGGACACAGATTGTCACCTTAAGATTGGATTGATTGGTTCATTTTTCTTTTTTCGGTGGTGTAAAACCGATCTGTTGTTTCTTTGGAGGTAAGGGTGGGTTCATTAATTTGCGTATCGCGTCAAATACCGCTTTAAATTGATGGTCATATTTTCGTTCCAGTGATGATAATTTTTCGCCAATTCTTCATGCGAGGACAGCCATTCCCGCAAGCGGACAAATGTTCTCACAATTTCGATATTCACTTGCACAGCGCGTTTGCTCCTCAACACACTGGATAACATTGCGATTCCTTGTTCGGTAAAAGCATAGGGAGGGTATCGTGTTCCACCCCATTCACTTGAGGTCACAGATTGTGACCTCAAGATGTCAAATTCTTCCTTCGTTAACCGAAACATAAAGTCTTCAGGAAACCGGTCTTCATTCCGTCGAACCGCCTGAGTAAGCGCTTTGGTTTCAACTTCATATAATTCCGCTAAGTCTCTGTCCAGAATCACTTTTTGATCACGAATCAGTAATATGGAACTGTTGATTCTATCTTGCGGTATTAAGATGTCTGTTTTCGCGATTTTCTTCTTTGCCATGATTCAAGAACTCCAATCATCACCAAAACTCAAAGCTTTTTGATAAGCAGATGAATACAATCTGGAGCGTTATATATTATGGAATAAAGGTTAAAGATATTTCTAATAATTTAGCGAATTACTATATCTTTTGAAAGGCATCCAACGCCTCTTGGCGGGCGAGTTTGTGATCCACAATCGGGCGGGGGTAATCGTCTCCGAGTTTGATTCCGGCTTGTGCTAAGACATCGTCGGGGGCGTCCCAGGGGTGGTGAATCCATTTGTGGGGGAGGACTTTGAGTTCCGGTACCCATCTTCGTACATAGTCTCCGCCCTTGTCGAATTTTTCTCCCTGCGTGATGGGGTTAAAGATGCGGAAGTAGGGCGCGGCATCGGCCCCGCTGCCCGCCGACCATTGCCAACCCATCGAATTGTTGGCCAAATCGGCATCGACCAAGGTATCCCAAAACCACTTTGCCCCTTCCTGCCAGGGGATCATTAAATCCTTCACCAAAAATGAGGCCGCGATCATACGAACGCGGTTGTGCATCCATCCGGTATCCCACAGCTCGCGCATTCCGGCATCAACAATGGGGTAGCCCGTCTGCCCCTTTTGCCAGCGGCGCAATGACGCTTCATCATCCTTCCACGGGAACTGTTCGAACTTCGGGTTCATCGGTTCACCAGTGGTGTGGGGAAAATGGAAGAGGATGTGATGAGCAAACTCGCGCCAGCCGATTTCACGCAGATAAGCATTCGCCGGTTTGGGCTGCCCTTTTTGATAGCGCTGCTGGTAGTTTCGGATCTCATGCCACACCCGCTGCGGGCTGATCTCGCCGAAATGCAAATGCGGCGACAGGCGGGATGTGCCGAATTCGGATGGGATATCACGCTGTGCTTCATAGTCCATCAACGCGTTTTTATAAAATCGTTTCAATCCTTCCCATGCGCCGCTTTCGCCTGGAGTCCATGTTTTTGCAATGCCTTTCCACCAGCCGATCTTCGGCATGAGGTTTAGGTCATCGACAGATAGGGATTTAGGGGACGGTTTTGGGGCTTTGAGTTTTTGGGGTGCATTGAGAGGTTCTTGCGGTTCGGGTAATGAGGTGCAGGCTTTCCAATAGGGGGTGAATACTTTGTAGGGGTCATCCTGCTTGGTGGAAATTTCCCACGGTTCAAAGAGCAGGGCTGAATTAAAACTCTTCACGCTAATCCCCTGCTCTTTCAAATGCGATTTGATTTCGGTATCGCGCCGGGTGATGGCGGGTTCGTAGCGGCGGCTCCAAAATACGGTACCGGCTCCTGTTTCTTGGATGAGTTTATCGAGTACTTCTTTTGAAGAACCTTTGCGGATGATCAGATTCGAACCGGTATCCTTTAGACTCTTCTGTAAACATTGCAAGGATTGATGCAGCCACCACCGGCTTGCCGCACCCGGCTGCCAATCGCCTTCTTCATCCGGAGACCAGATGTACACGGGGATGACGGGTTTTCCGGTTTCCGCGGCTTCGAGCAGTGCGGGGTGATCATCCAAACGCAAATCATACCGCAGCCATACTATGATGGGTGAATCACTCATCTGGCTTGGGTTAATCCTTCATCGATGGAGAGTATTTCTCCGGAAAGGGTGCAATCCGGCCCGGCCAGCCAAGACATGACTTTAGCGACATCCGCGGCTTCGTGTTGGGGGAAGCCGTCCGGCAGTTGGATTTCCGCTTTGAACTGATCGTCCCCATTCACAATTCCCGGTGACACGGCATTGACGCGGATGTTGAACGGCTTGTAGGTTTGCGCGGCGCTGCGTACCAAACCGGCGACGCCTCCGGCGGCGGCGGCAACTGCTTCGGCATTGGCGGCGGGCTGTGTTGCATACGCGGGAGACATCAACACCACTGATCCGCCGTTTTCCAGCATCAACTGCCCGGCCGCCTGCACACAGGCAAACTGCGCGGAGAGGTTAAAGGCGAGTGTGTTCTTCCATTCTTCTTCTTCGATCTGGTGGGGCATTTTGTAGAGATTGCTGGCCTCACAATAGACAATGCCATCGACCTGCCCCCACATGTTTTTGGCGTGGTCGATACAGCGGACGATGTCTTCGATCTGTTCGGCGAATACGCAGAAGTAGATGGTGTCTTCCAAATCGGCTTGCAGGGTATCGAGTTCTTCGACATGGCGCGCCCCCATCATCAGGTGGCAGCCTTTCTCATACAAATTGCGGCAGACCTGCGATCCGACTCCTCCTGAAGCACCGATTACAACATATACAGGCATATCTGACATGAATTCCTCCTGAATTGGCTGATGTACACGTAAAAGTATTGCCGAAATCATACAAAAAAGAAGAACGGCAAAAATGGGAGAGCCATTCCTTGACCTTTGCTATGAATTATTGAAAGATGAATGGATCAACTCCAACAAAAAGGATTACACCATGAACCGCAGAGATTTTTCGCAAACGATTGGACTCACCGCCGCGGCCGTTGCCGCCGCCCAGCCTGCTTTCTCGAGTGCTCATAACAAACCCAAATTCTACCGCAGCCTTGTTCCCGGCGCGATTGGGGTTCAAGCCAACCAGCAGGAGGCGATTGATTACGCCGCCCGGTTCGGTTTTGAGGGCGTGAGCGCCTATACCGGTACGTTAGAGAAAATGTCCAGGGACGAACGCAAACGGCTGCTGGATGATATGAAATCCAAAAACGTACGCTGGGGCAACACCGGGCTGCCGGTGCAGTTCAAAGAGGATGAACGCAAGTTTCAAGACGATATCAAACTGCTGCCCAAACGGGCGGCTATGCTTCAAGAGATCGGCTGCACCCGCGTATCAACATGGATTATGCCCACACACGCTGCCTTGACATACCGCGAGAATTTTGAACAGCACCGCAAACGCTTAAAAGCTTGCTGCCAGATTTTAGCGGATGAAGGATTGCGGTTGGGGTTGGAATACATCGGCCCGACAACCCTGATGACATCGCAGCGTTTTCCGTTCGTGCGCTCTCATCCCGAAATGTGGGAACTGATCGAGGCCATCGATGAAAAAAATGTGGGCTTTTTGCTGGATTGCTGGCATTGGTATACCTCGCACAGCACGTTGGAGGAATTGAAGACCGTGACCAATGACCGTGTGATCGATGTGCAGGTGAACGATGCGCCCAACGGGGTGCCGATCGATGAGCAGATTGACGGCAAACGCATGCTGCCGGCGGCATCGGGCGTGATTGACTCGAAGGCGTTTATGCAGGTGTTGGTGGATATCGGCTATGACGGGCCGGTCTCGTGTGAACCGTTCAGCGCGGAACTGAACGCGATGGAGAATGAGGTCGCGCTGCAAGCTTCGATCGATTCACTCAACCGGATATTCGCGCTGGTGGGGGCGTGATGAACCCTATTTATGACGCAGCGGCAAAAAGTCAATCATTGTAGGTATGACTGGTGGGCTACCGGACAAAAGCCTTTCGGTTGGATTCAGGCTTGCACCCGCTTTGACATAAAGCGTAATCAAGGTTGTAAGAGTGTTGAGCCTACCCTACCAATATAACGGACATTTTTTATTTCAAATGGTATTATTGCTGTGTTCG
>CAYVAZ010000364.1:0-4871 GCA_964449065.1 uncultured bacterium | reverse complement strand
TCACTCTCATCGCCCTCATCTCTTATCTTCTCCCAAAGGGAGAAGACGATAGACACTGCGTTTGACTTAGAATAGTTGGCTCACTACAAAAACCATTTTTCATGCAATAGACTATCATTGATTGCGTAACATCAGTTAATTAATTGGCACTGACTTGTAAAAATGACAGCATTTCTTTTACGTCCGTAGTCGGTACTTTGCAGGCGAAGTTTTGACACACATACACGGTTGCCTTGCCGTCGATACTGGTTTGCGGTTTCGTGTATTCCGCGATTTGTGTTATGGGCGGTGTTTCTACCGTATTGGGACGCAGAAGAATCACCTTGTTGGGTAAAAAGCGTGTGTTGAGTTCACGCAGCATGGTTTTTGTATCCGGCTGATTCGGGTCGCCGCTGACGACCACTTCATACGACGGGCCGAACGCGAACGAAAGCCCTAGTAACAATTGGCTATACGCGGAGGGTTGCCGGGCAATATTGCCGGAAAACGCATTGACGGTTTTATCAGCAATTTGTTCATATTCCATATTGCCGGTGAGGCGGCTTAAGCGCAGCAGGTTTAACACAGCCACCGAATTGCCGGACGGAATCGCGCCGTCATACAGGTCTTTAGGACGCATCAGCAATTCTTCGCTGTCATCAGCGGTTAAATAAAAGCCGCCCCGTTCTTCATCTTCAAACAGTTGAATCATCATCTCGTTTAATTCAATCGCATTGGTTAAATAGGTGGTATCGAATGTGGTTTCATATAGTTCGAGCAATCCCCACACCAGAAAGGCATAATCTTCCAAGTGAGCCGATAATCCCGCCTCGCCGTTGCGGTAACGTTTGTGCAAACGCCCTTCATCTGTTCGCAACTCTTTTAAAACAAAATCAGCCGCTTTTTTCGCGGATTGGGTGTATTCGTCTTTTTCAAGCACCCTGCCGCCCATGGCCAGCGCGGCAATCATTAATCCATTCCAATCGGTCAAAATCTTATCATCCTTGAGGGGGTGAATCCGTTTTTCCCGCCCGGTAAACAGCGTTTGCCGGATTTGATTGACTGTGTCCCGCAGTTCTTCGGTTGTGGTTCCTTTTTCTTCCGCCCATTCATCATACCATTTGGTCAGGTGGGGAATATTGGCGCCGATTTTTTCTCCGGTTGCTTCTTCGCGAAAGTTTCCGTCTTCATCCAAGTTAAACATTTCTATAAATAAATCCGCGTCATCTTTCGGTAGGATGGAGCGGATTTCTTCGGTTGACCACACATAAAACTTGCCTTCTTCGCCTTCGCTATCCGCGTCTTCCGCTGAATAAAATCCCCCTGTATCCGAAGTCATATCCCGCAGCACGTAGGTAAAGATTTCTTCCGCCGTAGCGGAAAATTCCGGATCCTTGGTTGCTTGGTAAGCTTCAAGGTAGAGCATGGAAATTAAGGCTTGATCGTACAGCATCTTCTCGAAATGGGGCAGAAGCCATTCCGCGTCTGTTGAATAGCGGTGGAAGCCATATCCGATTTGATCAAAAATGCCGCCCTTGCGCATTTCTTTAAGTGTTTTCACTGTGATATCAAGTGCTTTCGGTTCATCAGACGTGTGCCAATACCGCAGCAAAAACCGGTAATTATGCGGTGTAGGGAACTTAGGCTGACCTCTAAATCCGCCATGAACAGAATCGAAGCGGGAGGCCAGTTCGCTGTATGCTTGATCCAAAATTTCTGGACCGATTTCCGCACTAGAAACAGCCCCCATATTTTTGACATGCTCAGTAATTTTTTGGGCGGAGTCCAAGATTTCGTTTCGTCTGTTTTTCCACGCTTCGCCGATTTGCGGAACCAAATCCAACATGCCGGGGCGCCCAAAGCGGCTTTCGCGGGGAAAGTATGTTCCCGCGTAAAACGGTTTTTTCTCCGGCGTGAGAATGACCGTCATGGGCCAGCCGCCGCCGCCGGTTAGGGCGCGGGTGACATCCATATACACTTGGTCTAAATCAGGGCGTTCTTCGCGGTCTACTTTCACAGAGATGAAATATTGGTTCATGAGCGCCGCGACTTTTTCGGTCTCAAACGATTCACGCTCCATGACATGGCACCAGTGACAGGTCGAATAGCCGATGGATAGGAAGACGGGTTTATCTTCTTCTTTGGCTTTTTTGAATGCTTCTTCTCCCCACGGATACCAATCGACTGGATTGCGGGTATGTTGAAGCAGGTAAGGGCTTTGTTCAAATATCAGCCGGTTAAATTCTTCTCCGCCGTCTTTCGGCAACTGAGCAATTTCTTCTTGAGACGGCAACGGCGCATGAGACCCGTGTCCTTTTTGTTCTTCTTCTTGTCCTTCTTGTGCTGTATGAAATTCTTCTTCCGGTTTCGATTTTTGGGAATAGGTCATCTGTTGAAGGATGAAAAGACTTGCCGCAAGAACACAAGCGACAGGAATTATAATTTTCTTGCCAATAGAAGCTGGTATCATGGATATAGACCCTCATGGTTTAAATCATGCGTTGTTTCTAATATAGTGCCAAGTTTTCTTTGAATTATTCCATATTTTTTTCTTTTTTTGAAATAAACCGGAAGTGGTATAGACAGCGGTCGAATCCACAGATTGAGGGAACGCGGTTTTCCAGTAGAATTCATGCGATGATTTTGATACTGATGGCATAGGAGAAACGAATGTTTGAATTAGAAGCGTACGCGCAAGATCAAAGTGGACAGATTCCCAATAATGGAGAAGATGGCATTACTCCTCCACCACCGAACGCCGGCGGGGGATTCACCCAAATGCTGATGATGTTTGGGGTTATTGCTTTTATTTTTTACTTCCTATTGATTCGCCCGGAAAAGAGAAAGAAAGATGAGCAAGAGCGCAAGATCAACGCGTTGAAAAAAGGCGACCGGATAGTCACCGCGGGTGGGATTTATGGTTCAATTATTGGGATCAAGGACGATGTGGCTACCATTAAAATCAGCGAAAATAAAAGCGGTGACCTGGTAAAAATAGAAATCATGAAGTCCGCGATTTCCACCATTTTGGAAGAGGAAAAGAAAGACAATAAGCAAAAGGGGTAGCATGATGGCACGGATTGCGTTCTTAACGATTGGATTGATGGCAGTCACATTGGTTTCGATTGCGGAAGAGTTTCGTCCGGTGTGGAGTCCGCATCAGGTAAACGACGCGGAAACGTTTGCGTTGGATCAGAAGATTGTGGGGACGCATTATTTTTATTGGTACGATTACCCCAAGCAACACTTTTTTGATCATGCCGGGCAAACCGATGACGCCTTGCAGGATCATTTTGTGAATCCGGAAGACGTGAGCTTTCGTTCGGTGGAATGGCATAAAAACGAGTTGGCGGATTGTGTGGAAGCGGGGATTGATTTTATCCTGCCGGTCTATTGGGGTGTGCCGGATAACTATTTTCAGCCGGGGATTCATTTCAGCGTTGCCGGATTGCCGCCGCTGCAGCGGGCGGTAGAAGAACGTGGGCGGGAAGGGAAGCCGTCTCCGAAGATTGGGTTGTTTTATGATACGTCAACACTGTTGCCGGGTGTTCGCGGTGTGGCCGGTCGAAGTGAAAAATATGATCTGACAGAAGATACAGGCAAAGATATTTTCTACCGCACCATTCGCGATTTCTTTTATCAGGTGCATCCCAAGCATTGGGCGTGTATCGATGGCCGCCCGTTGGTGGTGTTGTATGGCGCCGGTTTCGCAAAGCGGCATGGTCAATCGACCGTCGATTATGTGTATGAGCGGTTTGCCAAGGACTTTCATGGAATCAAACCATACATCATCAAGGATCATTCATGGAATTTTGCATGTGATGCCACAACCCGCTGGGGTGCTGCTTTGAATGGGGTATACATTTTCGATACCGTCGCGCAGATTGGGCCGGGGTATAACGATAGCGCGGTTCCGGGACGCAGCACTCCGATACGTGAGCGTGAGGATGGTGACTTTTACCGTCAGGGCTGGAATGAGATTTTGGATTCGGACGCGAATGTAGTGTTGATTGAAACGTGGAATGAGATGCATGAGGGGACGGATATTTGTGAATCCGTGGAATTTGGGCGGGAATATATTGATTTGACCGCGAAATATGCCGAAGCGTTTAAAGCCGGTAAGCGGTTGCGGGAAGAGATTGCGTTGGAGTATCCCAAGCCGAGACCGCGGCCCGCGAGCGATAAGGGGAGTGAATATAAGAATGCTGAAAGCGTAGGCATTACCTTTGACGAAGAAATTCAAAGCCAAGGAATTTGGCTGGTTGGCGGGCAGCCGGATGGGCCGGTTAGAAAAGCGGAAATTGGCGGCAACCAATGTATTCAAAGCATGGATGCCGATAACACCTACATCTATTTTAATATTGCTGATCCGTATGCATTTGATATTGAACAGGACATTGTGATTGGAGTTGAGTATTGGGATGACGGCTTTGAATCGTTCTCATTGCAGTATGATTCATGGGACGGAAAAGCAACGTTGGATGGCGCGTATAAATCGACGGGTGAGATATCATGCGGGAACACGAAGAAGTGGATTCTTAAACAATTCCATCTTGAAGATGCGCGGTTGACGAACCGGCAGAACGGCGGTTCGGATTTTCGTTTTCGCGTGAATGGAACCTTATCCATTCATCGTGTTGAGGCATCCCGGTGAAGCCTGCTGAAGCCGAAGCGTTCTTTCACAAGCGTATCCTGAAATATATGACGTTGGGGATTAAGCGCGACTTGTCGTTACATCCCGAACTATTCAACCGGACCCTGCGTGTTAAAGGAATTTTTATTTGGGGACGGGCCAAGCAAGAAGACAGCCTCAAACTATCCCAAATTGAATGCGATGTGATATTGTATAACGAAACTGCGGTGGATAACGTAAACGCGCCGCCGGGGTATGA
>CAYVAZ010000363.1:0-4882 GCA_964449065.1 uncultured bacterium | reverse complement strand
TTATAAAAAAACCATTTTCAAGCAATAGTCAATCATTGATTGCGTAACATCAGTTAATGGTTAAAATTATGTTTAGATGAAACCATTCACTATCCCAAACCGATTAATCTTTTAGAATGAATCAAATCTACCGCTCACCCTTTCCCTATTGCCTTTTCCATGCAACCTGGAAAGAAGAGCGGCTGTTTGATGAAAATCCAATCGCTCTTGGGAAAATTTTTCACCCTCGGATTGGGGTGAACGGCTTCGGTCAATCACATTGGATTGGGAAAGGATTGAATCTAGGTTCAATGGCAATTCTTCCAACACGCCGATGAAACCTATCATTACCAATGAAGACGGTCTTCAATTTCATAAAGAACAAGGAGAACGAAATATGGATGTATCACGGCGGCACTTTTTGCAATTCAGCAGCGCGGCGGCGTTGGGTTTTCATGGATTGAACACCCTCTTTGCGAATAACGCTTCGTTTGCTGTGGATCGTATTCCTGATGGATACGGCGAACTCGTTCCCGACCCCAACAAGATTATCGATTTACCCAAGGGCTTTTCTTACAAAGTCATCGCCAAACGCGGCGGCACCATGAGCGACGGCCTCTTGGTTCCCGGCGCGCCGGACGGTATGGCGGCATTTCCAGGAGAAAACGGAAAAACCGTCATCGTATGCAACCACGAGTTAACCGAGGAACCGGTCGAGCAAGGCCCGTTCGGCAAAGACCTTGAATTGCTCAGCAAAGTAAACAAAGAGTTCGTGTATGATATCGGGAAAAGCAAAGCCCCCTGCTTGGGGGGTACCTCCAACATCATTTTTGATACCAAAACCCAAACGGTTGAATCGCAATTCATGAGCCTTTTGGGCACCTCGCGGAACTGTGCCGGCGGCCCCACTCCATGGAACACCTGGGTTACCTGCGAAGAAACCGTGCAGCGCGCGGAAGGAACCTTCGAGCAAGACCACGGCTACAATTTTGAAGTCCCTGCTAACTTAAAAGGCGCTCCCGTGAAGCCGGTCGCGTTGAAAGAGATGGGACGCTTCAACCACGAAGCCATCGCCATCGACGAAAAGACCGGCATCGTCTATGAAACCGAAGACCGCGATGACAGTTTAATATACCGCTACATCCCCAATACTCCCGGCCGGTTGGAACAAGGCGGCAAACTGCAATTGTTGGTGGTGACCGGCCAAAAGAGTTTAGACACCCGCAGTTGGGATGAACCACGCAAAATCAAAGTGGGCGAAGAATTCAGTGTCCGCTGGATTGACGCGGAAGACATTCATGCACCCAAAGATGACCTGCGCTACCGCGGCTTCGATGCCGGCGCGGCACGCTTTGCCCGCGGCGAAGGCATGTGGGCCGGTGATGACGGCCTATACTTCGCTTGCACCAGTGGAGGCCATGCCAAAGCCGGACAGATTTGGAAGTACATCCCCAGCCCGGATGAAGGCTCTGCGGGTGAAGAGAAGAACCCTGGAAAATTGGTCCTGTTTGTCGAACCCAACGATCCGGGATTGATTGACAACGCGGATAACCTAACCGTCTCTCCCTGGGGTGATTTGATTGTTTGTGAAGACGGCTCCGGCGACAACTTTATGGACGGCGTCACACCGGACGGCAAGATTTACAAATTCGCGCGCAACGCCATAAGCACGAGCGAGTTCGCCGGTGTATGCTTTTCCCCGGATGGGTCAACCCTGTTTGTGAACATTATGAATGAAGGATTAACCCTGGCAATCACGGGGCCATGGCATTCGGCGTGAGGCTATGGCGTTCAGTGTTGAATAGCAAGGGAGCATCGCTTTCTGCCGGTAAATGTATGCGCGCATTAATGTGGTAGAGTGGGATCGTTGCCTGTATTGGTCAATATATGACAGTACCAAATGCGGGTGTACAACACGCAATCACGCGTCCCCCTGTCCGGCAGCCCGCCTGCAAAAAGTCAAAAATTGTGGTGCAAGCTTCCAGCCTGCTGCTAGACACTATGCGGATAAGATGCCTGTACCACAATATACGCCATCGTGACTATCAAGAATATCATGATTCCTGAACTCGCCACTCATCACTGACATTTGGGTTATAAATCCATACCGTCTTTGATCAATTGCAAAAGTTGGGAATGTAGCACAGGATTGGCCATTACCACGTCTTGAATGTGCAAATCCAATAGATGCTCTTTGTTACTGATCACACCGCCCGCCTCCAATACGATTGGAAATAGCGGCGCGATATCCCATATTTTTAGTTCCGGCTCAAATAACCCATCGATCTTTCCGGTCGCAAACAGCAAATAGCCGTAACAGTCATACGTTCCGATAAACGCCGTATGTTTTACCAAATACTGCAAGCATTTTTCGCCCCACAACTGCTGCGCTTTATGAGGATAGGAGGTCGATAAATTGCTTTGAGAAAGGTCGGTTTGACCGGTAACGGAACAGCGTTTCCCGTTGCAGTAACATCCCTCTCCCCGCATAGCCGACAGCGTTTCCTCATTCACAGGATAATGAATGACACCGATCTTGCTCTCCCCATGCTCTTCCACGGCTATCATGGTTCCAAACAAAGGCAAGCCGCGGATAAAGGATTGCGTCCCATCAATCGGATCAATGATCCACCGCCTGCCATTTTTGGATTCTTTCGATCCGAATTCTTCTCCTAGAATACCGTCATCCGGGTATTCGCGTTCTATTTTCGAGCGAATCATTTCTTCAATTTTATGATCCGCCTCGGTAACAGGCGAATCATCGGTTTTGTTTTGGTAGGATAATTCAGACCGAAAATACTGTTTTGCAATTGCTCCCGCATCTTCTGCCAGCCGAATGGCCATTTCATACAGTTCTTTCATGATCACTTACCCCATTGCATCATAACCAATTTCCATTTTTCACCGTATGCTTTGTCTAACAATGATATATCAAAAAACGCGGTTGCTAAGCAAATAAGGCTTAATTCGTTACCGGTCGAGGAAGCCTTTATCAGACAATCAAGGGCGAAAAAGAAACGATTGAAAAACGTTCCCGGCATATTGTAATCGAAAAAAGATGCAGTTGAAACGCGGAAGAAAGATTTCTGAAATACAGCACCCATCCGAACGTATTTCTCAAAGACTCCGGCATGGCTTTCCCTGTTTATTTTCATTGAACAGGTATACTTCGAAACATACAAAAACGACACATTCAGGTTGGGGTCTGTCGTGACCTAACCGTCTTCCCGCCCGTTTTCATGCGGATATTGACTCCAACTGAACGTTTACCCATGTTGTCAAGATAGAAAGTTAAAGATAAAGTAAAGGTAAAATGAAATGACTACAATGAACCGGGGATTATTAATGCCGACCAACACCAAAGATTTACCTATTATTCGCAAAGGTTTCGGTTTAAAGAATGAAGTAGCGGGGACGCTGGAGCAAGAGTACCACAGCCCGCTTATTCAGCACCTGCGCGAAAACGAATTTCTGCTCGAAGTCGAAGGATTGCGCGTCCACTTGGCCAAAGAATTCGGCTTTTGCTACGGCGTTGACCGCGCCGTCGATTATGCCTATGAAGCCGCCAAAAAATTTCCCGATAAAACCATCTACATCACCACGGAAATCATTCACAATCCGCGCGTCAACCGCAAACTGCAAGAACTCGGCATCCGCTTTTTAAACGGCGCGGAAGAAAACACCTACCGTTTCGAAGATATCCAACCCGATGATATTGTTTTGCTGCCCGCGTTTGGGGCCAGTGTGGATGAAATGCAGCGCTTGGCCGATATCGGCTGCACCATGGTCGATACCACCTGCGGCTCGGTGATGAATGTGTGGCGCCGTGTCGAACACAACGCCCGCGATGGCTATACCTGCATCATTCACGGCAAATACGCTCATGAAGAAACCATTGCCACCAGTTCACGCGCGTTGCAGTTTGAGGGGGGACGCTATTTGGTGGTCCGCGATGAAGAACAAGCCGATTATGTCTGCAACTACATTCGCCACGGCGGCAGCCGGGATGAATTTATGGAAAAATTTAAACATGCCATGAGCCCCGGATTCGATCCCGAAACCGATTTGCATCGTGTCGGTCTCGCCAACCAAACCACCATGCTCAGCAGTGAATCATTGAAGATATCCAAAATTGTTGAGCAAGCCATGCTGGACCGCCACGGCGAAGACTACGTCAAAGAAAATTTCCGCGCGTTCGACACGATATGCAGCGCCACACAAGAACGGCAAGACGCCATCATCGAATTGGGGCAAAAGAATCCTGATATCATCATCGTGGTGGGCGGCTACAACAGCAGCAACACCAACCACCTTTGCGAAATCGGATTGCGGTTCACCCCGCACTCATATCACATCAACGAAGCGGACTGCATCCTCTCCGCTGCCGAAATCCGCCACAAGCCCCATCTGAAAAAAGACGAAATCATCACCACCGGTTGGCTGCCGGATGGCCCATTAACGATTGGGGTTACATCCGGCGCTTCAACGCCCGATAAAGTCGTCGAAGAAGCCATCATTCGGATCCTACAGTTCCGCGGGTTGGATGCCGAAGCCATTCTCACCGAACGCGACGCACTATCGGTTTAACGTATCTTCATCGCCGGTTTGCAAGCGAATGGAGAACCCAAATTTAGCAGTATACGCCATGCTGCGCTTCCCAATTCATTGAATCCGTGCAAAATTAGTGTTGTCACCCGTTGAGAGGCGTAATAGGAATACTAATCTGACTGAGTTGCATACACGAAGTCTTTATTTTCATTGATTCGTGTGCATTCGCGGTTAAAAAACAGGGGTAAAATCCGTTACAAAAATTGATAACAGGTCAGTAATATGAAGTGCATTTTCAAAAAAATCGAATAAATTTTCTCATTCCTCCCCCCCATGCAATGGGGGAGGCTAGGTG
>CAYVAZ010000362.1:0-4899 GCA_964449065.1 uncultured bacterium | reverse complement strand
ACACACACCGTTAAAATCGGCAGAGTTGAAATCCCCGCTAAAACCCAAAGATCCATAACATACCTCCCGAAATCAAAACATTGTTCCCATCATACGGAATTCTTTTGGTAAGATATAGGTGTAATCTACTCTGGAATTTGCTTCTGAATTAGTTGATTTCAGAACCGCTGCGATATACTCAATACGATTCTGTTATTTTATGGGAGGCAAACCGTGAAACAGTACATTCAATCTATTTTGATCGTTTTAATTCTCTTTTCTTTCGGCATTTCTTCCGCCTTATCGAGAATTGAGCCTGTTTTTCGCACCGGGTTTGATCAAAACACCTTTCAGCAGACCGGTTGGACGGCTATCCCCGCCGGGTCGGGAGAATTTACTCTCGCTCCGGTTACGGTGGCCGCGATACCCAGCAGCCCGGAAGACCCCAGCCTAACCAACGGCAGGGGAATACTCATTTCCGCGCAGAGCGGACAGGGGTCATTGGTCTTGGGCCCGGTTGTAAACACAAACGGGCAGCCCGCCTTAATCAGCGTATCCATTCTGGCAACATCGCCGGATGCCCTCGTGGCGGTAGGCGGATTGGATGTGGCGCCCGATGGTTCGCTGGCCGATACCGACGGCAGCGCCGCCTATTCGCTGGAATCCAACAGCCGCGCGTTTATGGATGGCTACCGCCGGGTGCGGGTGCTGTATGAACCGAAGAGCGATGCCTTTATCCCCTTGTTCCAAATCGCGGTGGACCCCGGCAATGAAGGCGGATTTACCACCGCCATGATTGATAACTTTGAGGTACACCTGCTGAGCCGGGATGTGGTTACGAATCCCGATTTACAAGTATTGTTTGGTTTAACGCAAGCGTCTCCGCCTGCCAATACACCGACTCCAACCATCACGCCAATACCGACGCAAACGCCCACGGTTACTCCCACACCAACGCAGCCTCCGCAGGCCAGTCAGTTATCCCGCATTACCGACTTTAACCTCACCAATCTAAGCGACTCGTTCGAATCGTTCTCACCGGCGGTTGCGCATGTTGCCGATGATGAGTATGCCGTGGTTGCGGTCGATCAATCCTTCGGCTTCAATGACATCTCGCTGTGGAACATCGGTACTGAACCGCGTGAAGTTCGGGGATCGTTTTTGGTGAATGAAACCTTTGAAGACACCTCTGCCGGCGACCCGGATATATCGATCGATAGTGATCGTGTGCGTCATATCGTTTGGTCGGATGACCGCAGTATCGAAAAATTGACCAGCATTTTTTTGGCGCAATACAACAACATGGGAGCGCGTATCGGCGGTGCGGATTTTGAAGTGAACCGCTTGTTTGTCGATACCAACGCCAAAAATCCCGAAGTGGATACCCCGGTTGATGACGAAATCTTGGTGACATGGGTGGATGACCGAAACTTTGTGGATGACATCTTCGCCCGCCGCCTGCGCTGGACCGGCAACGGTGTTGACACACTGAACGAAGAGGATTTTCAAGTCAATATTCCCTTTGAAAACACGGTTGCGCAAGCGCCGGATATTGTGGGGGATGAGAACGGCAACGTCATCGCGGTTTGGTCGGATAACCGCTTGATATTGGGCGACGATAAGCGCAACGATATCTACGCCCGCGTCTTTCGTTTGGATACCCCTTTAACCGCGGATGGTACGCTGCCCGAATCGGCTGCGGAAGTGCAAGTGAGCGCTTTGGATGACACGCCGGATGATTCGTTTGATCCCCGCATTGCGTATGAAGCGGATAGCGGATTGTTTATGATTGTGTGGGAAAACTTCTTCTCCGAACGCAATGTTGGACGGGTTCAAGCAGCGGTAATCGATTCATCGGGGAACATCATTCAAAACGAGTTCGTCATCAGTCCCTCGAATGAAGGTGAATTTGTCCGTTTCCCGGATGTATCCGCAATGTCGGAGGGGCGTTTTATCGTAACTTGGCAAATTGAAAACGATTCAACCGTGTACGGAAGAGTTTACAATGCCGAAACGCATAGGTTTCAATCCAGTATCCTAACGATACCCCCTGCGCTTCCTTCCGGCATTTCGGCTGGATTGGGCACGTGGCAGCGGGTTGCCTTTGGCAGCAACAATGCGTTTTTAAGCGTGTTTGATTACGTTCGCGGCGGGTTTGCGGATGTATCGGGATTTGCGGGGCGTCTGCAAAATCTGAATGAACCGGGGATACCGCCAGCGGATGATTTCAACCTAAAAACGGGTAGCCAATCCAGCACCGGCGTGAACATTCAATCGGAACCGGTCCGGCAAAGACCCGAGCAAAAATCCGAACGAAAAGAATCCGCTTATTCGTTTAGACGGCAGCGGTAAATTCGGATACACTATTCATGATCTTGCAAAGGTAATGAATCGGTTCAAATGGCTCAATGCGCAAAATGTTCAAATGATACAGACCTCTTTCCCTGCTACAATTGTCAAAAAGAGGTCTGTTCACGCTGTTCCATCCTCGTTGAGGGAGAAGTGTTCTGCGTTCCTTGTTGGTTCAGTTTCATAGACCGCTCACAAGCTCCTGAAAAAACACAAATCCAAACAACCGCCGCCCAAGCAACCGGCGATTGGATTCCGTGGCAAAAGTGGCAGGAAGAAGGGGTAACATCCGCGTTTTTCTCTACTCTTCAAATGCTTTCCAGAAAGCCGGAACGGCTGTTTTCGCGTATATCAACCCAAAGCAATTATACCACGCCAATCGTATTCGCGTTTCTTTGTATCGTACTGTTTTGGTTTCCGATGAAGATGTTCTATCTCAAACTGGCCATGCCTTATATGATTTCGTATGTGGATTCTGTCAATGCATCGGCTGAAGAAGGCGCAGCCGTATATGATTTCCCTGTCGAGCTTCGCGAACAGTACGAATTGGTTTCTCAACAGCCGCTCGGGGTATTTCTATTGATGCCCATCCATTTTTTGGTACTGAACGTGTTGTTGACATCGGTATTGCAGCAGTTGTTGATCCGTTTTTTTCAAGGGCAGGGCAATTATTTGGAAACGCTCCAAATCCGCTGTTATAGCATGGGAGCGCAGTGCCTGCAATTGATCCCTTTTTTTGGAATAGTCTTGTCAGAAGTTGTGGTACTGGTATTATGTACACGCGGTTTTCAAATGGTGCAGAAGCTTCCACGATGGCGGGCGTTTTTAGTGGCGTCTCTCCCATTGCTTCTTAGCATGGCATTGTATATATAACAATTTCATATATGGTGACATCATCCGTAATGAATGGGTGATACACCATTTAGTGATGCACGAAGGATGGCGGTATATGAAAATATTTTTAGGCAACGGTCCACACTACCGTAATGGATATTATTATGTGCGGGCGGGCTCACGCTGGCCCCATTTTGAAGAAGACGGCAACCAGTATATGCCGTTTCCGTTCTATTTGGCGTATGCAACCGCGGTTCTCGAAAAGAGTCAATACGAATGCCTGCTCATTGACGGTGTTGCGGAACGGACGACGGAAGACGACTATGTCAGCCGCGCCGTTGCCTTTCAACCCGATGTCACCATTATCGAAGTGTCCACCGCCTCCTTACCGACCGACCTTCGCCAGGCTAAACGAATCAAGGAAGCGTGCCCGCATACCAAAGTGGTCTTCTGCGGCATTATGGTGGATATGTACCGCCCGGAATTTTTGAATGAATATCCCGTCGTGGATTTTGTGATGAAGGGCGAGTATGATTTTGTTGTGTTGGAACTGGTCAAAGCCATTGAATCCGGTTCGGATATTTCTCAAGTAAACAACTTGGTCTATAGAACGGCGGAAGGGGCCCCGGCAGAAACAGAACGTCTGGATTCCATCGGCGATTTGGATTCATTGCCCTGGCCCTCGCGCAGCCATTTGCCGATGATGAACTATCACGACTGTCCCGGCGGTATCCCGGCACCCAGCCTGCAAATGTGGTCAACCCGCGGCTGCCCGTTTACCTGCACCTTCTGCGCCTGGCCGCAGATTATGTACAGCGACAACAAATACCGCAAGCGCAACCCGGTTGATGTGGTCGATGAAATCGAAGCGATGAAGAAGGATTACGGCTTCCGCTCGTTCTATTTTGACGACGACACCTTCAACATCGGCAAAAAGCGTATTTTGGCGCTGTGTGAAGAAATCAGCCGCCGGGAACTGAATATGCCCTGGGCGGCGATGTCGCGCGCCGATACGTCCGACCGCGAAACCCTGCTGGAAATGAAGCGTTCCGGTTTGCAAGGCATTAAATTCGGTGTCGAATCCGGCTCGCAAGAGTTGGTCGATAACGCCAAAAAGAGTTTGGATCTTTCCAAAGTCGAAGAAGCCTGCCGCATTACCCGCGAGTTGGGTATTCGTACCCATCTAACCTTCAGCTTCGGATTGCCGGGAGAAACCTGGGAAACCGTGCGCAAAACCATTAACTTTGCCAAAAAGTTAGACCCGGATACCTTGCAGTTCTCGCTAATGACCCCGTTCCCCGGCTCCACCTTCTACGATGAGATGAAAGAAAAAGAAATGCTGTTAACCGACGATTGGTCGCAGTATGACGGCGGAACCACATCGGTTGTGCACACGGATGAACTCACCGGAAAAGATCTAGAAAAAGCCCTGCGCATGGCCTACAATGAGTGGGATATGCACAAGCTCATCCGCCCCTTCCGCGATTACCGCACCTTCAAGCGTGTCTTGTCGCAGCCGCGCCAAACGCTGCATACGTTGAGTTTCTTGGCCAAACGGCATTTCCGCCGCGTGATACATGTAGGAGCGTAAATGATGCTGATCATGACGGACACATCATGGTCGTACCCATCTACGAGTAGTTTGAACTTCCTAACTCACGTTACGCACTACATTATGATAGGCCCATTTTTCTAATCGTTCGCTGAATCTATCACCCTCTCCCACCGGGAGAGGGC
>CAYVAZ010000361.1:0-4902 GCA_964449065.1 uncultured bacterium | reverse complement strand
TCCTTTGGTAACGGGGGTGTCCAAGTTCCCCAGTGTAAAGCCCATCATCGGTCCGCCGGCAACTACGCGGGCGGCATCTTCGGTTAATCCACCGCAATATTCAATCAATTTGCTATAGGGAGTACCGATAGGAACCAAGAGGTTCTTCGGTTCGTTGATTCCCCGCCCGGTTACAGATACCACCCGGTGGGTTAACGGTTTTTTCCGCATCACCGCACGGGCAATAGCGGCCGAACTGCCGACATTGATCACGGCAACCCCTACATCGCTGGGCAAACCGCCCGCCGGTACTTCTTTGCGGGTCATCGCGTAGATCAACTGCTTTTCACCGCCTTGGGGATATTTGGTCTTGGCGAGAACGATTTCAATTCCGGTATCTTTGGAAGCTTCCGCCAGCGCATCCGCGGCATCATGGTGATTGTCTTCCAAACAGATAATCACCTTATCAGCGTCTAGTGCTTTCTTGGCTAGTAATGCTCCGCAAATGACCGGCTCAGGGGCTTCAACCATCAGGCGGTAATCTGAAGTTAAATAGGGTTCACACTCACAACCGTTCAACAAAATGGTATGTACCGGTTTTTTCTCGTTTTTTATTAACTTCACAAATGTTGGGAATCCTGCACCGCCAAGCCCAACAATTCCAGCTGCTTTTACTGCTTGCACAACTTCATCCGGCTGAAATTGATTTACCGCATCATAAGACCATTCACCCCGGAACATATTGTCGTACAAAGCCTGCCCTTCTAAAGGCTGTTCTTTGTTACTTTTAACGGGAATCACTTCAACATGCCTTCCATTCGGCAGTGTAGTGACAGATGTTCTAGCGGTTTTCCCCGAAACGGTGGCGTGTACCGGGGCGGATATAAATTCCTTTGATTCTCCTACAACATCGCCGAATTCCACATCGGTTCGGGGTTTTACTTTCGCTTCACAGACCGCCCCAATATGCTGAAGCAGTGGGATATTCACATCGCTTGGCGTCGGCAAAACTTCGATGGCTTTTGCTTCAGACAACCGTTTGTTGGTTGGAGGAAAAATTCCACGGTGAAACGTATATGTATTGTTGGTTAAGAACGTCGCTAAATTCATGGAAAATCTCTTTTATAACTTTAAGATCATATTATCTTTATTTTACCCGATTTTTTAATTTTTGAAGAGATACATGATAAAATTTATATAGATAATAAAATATCTATTTGTTTAACGGACATATCCAATATATCATGGTCGAATAGTTTAAACAATCCATAAAAGCAAGATATATTATAATATTGGTATTATAGTTTTATAGATAAAATAATATAGATTTCTCTTTACATCCAAATAGATAGAGATAATATTAACTATAGATACCACGTATAAATGATTTTCAGCGGTATCTTTTTGAAATTCTTACAGAGGCAGGTGTGCATTATGGATCGAAGAAACCTAATCAAATCCGCGGCGTTATTGCCGGTTGTATGCTCAGGCGGTACAGCTATCGCCTCTGATAAACCGAAATCCAATCCAAACGCAAAGGGTGTATTGGTTGATACCACCGTATGTATCGGATGCCGAAAATGCGAATGGGCCTGCAATGACGCCAACCAACTGAACACCGAATCGGTTGAAGCGTACGAAGACAAGTCGGTTTTCGCAGAGCGGCGGTATCCCACCGAAGATCATTATACTGTTGTCAACGAATTCAACTCCGAAATACGAGAAAAGCCGGTTTGGGTGAAATCGCAATGCATGCACTGCAACGATCCGGCCTGCGCATCCGCCTGCCTGGTCAGCGCGATAAATAAAGAAGAAAACGGAGTGGTTTCTTATGACGCAGAGCGCTGCATGGGGTGCCGCTATTGTATGGTCGCCTGCCCCTTCCAAGCCAACGCGTACGAATACAATGATGCTTTTACCCCCGAAGTAAGAAAGTGCACATTCTGCATCGAACGCATCAAGAATAAAGACGAAGCCCCGGCTTGTGTTTCCATCTGCCCGCCCGAATGTTTGACATACGGCAATCGCGATGATCTGTTGGCATTGGCGCATTCTAAAATTGAACAAAATCCGGACCGCTACATCAATCATGTATACGGAGAATTTGAAGTCGGTGGAACATCATGGATGTATTTGGCTAACGAAGAGTTTGCAAAACTCGGCTTTCCGGATTTGGAACATGCCGCGCCACCCCGTTTAACCGAATCCATCCAGCACGGCGTGTTCCGCAACTTCATTCCGCCGCTGGCGCTGGTTGTGCTTTTATCGGGGATTATGCATCTAACCAAACCGGAAAATGAAGCGGCCGCGCAGGAGGTAAGAAACCATGAGTAACAGCCATGAATTCGCCGCCGCCGGCAAGAAACTCAATACAAAAGGCGTCTATATTTTAGCCATGCTGGCTTTGACAGGTTTTGGCTTTGCCGTCTACCGCTTGCTCTTTGGTATCGGCCCGGCAACCAACCTGAGCAACGCCCATCCGTGGGGCATTTGGATCGCGATTGATGTCGCGACCGGGGTCGCACTTGCCGCCGGGGGATTCACTTCTGCCGCTTTGGTCTATGTATTTCGAATTGAGAAATATCACCCGCTTATTCGCGCCGCCCTGTTAACCGCCATGTTAGGCTACACCTTTGTCGTGTTGGGTCTCATGCTGGATTTAGGACGCTACTACAACATTTGGCACCCGATGATGCCTTGGATGTGGTCGGGTCACTCGGTTCTCTTTGAAGTAGGGATCTGCTTCATGGCATACATTACGGTTCTCTACATCGAGTTTTTACCAATATTCGCTGAGGGATTAAAAGGCAACGTCAATCTTCCCGGCATTCTCAGCAAGTTGAATTTGGTAGTGGAAAAACTCTTGTCGGTTTCGCAAACCACGTTAAACCGCTTTTTGGGAGTTTTTATTATTGCTGGTATTGTGCTTTCATGCTTGCATCAATCCTCTTTGGGTACTTTGATGCTGATTGCACCGTCGAAAATGCACGCGCTATGGTTCACACCGATATTACCCTGGCTGTTCTTGCTTTCGGCAATCTGTGTCGGATTCCCGATGATCATCTTTGAAGCTATTCTTGCATCGAAAGCGTTCAAACGTGAGCCGGAAATGCATATCCTTTCATCGCTAGCCCGCTTTGTTGCCCCTCTGCTGGTCTTGTATGCGGGATTCAAAATCGGCGATTTGGCCATACGCGAGCAATTCCCACTATTGTTGGAAAATTCACTCGCCAGCAACATGTTCTTAGTGGAAATCATTGGCGGCGTATTGCTGCCTTGTGTTCTACTCTTTTCCATTAAAGTCCGTAATTCCACATGGTTATTATTCAGCGCCTCTACTCTGGTCATTCTGGGTGTCGCTCTAAACCGGATCAATGTTTTTCTGATTGCTTACACACCGGTGTATGCTGATCAGACCTATTTCCCCAGTGTGGCGGAAATCGCCGTAACGGTTGGCTTAATCAGTGCCTTAATACTTTTGTACCGGGTGATTGCAACCTTCTTCCCGGTTCTCCCGGTAGATCGGAAACCATCATGCGCAGCGTAAGTTTTATCTCTCGTTTATTGATCGGTGTTGGAATGATTTTAATTTCCAACGGAGTCGTTCACGGGCAAACTATGAAAATGGATTGTGCCTTGTGCCATTCTTGTGACAATCCAACCAAAGAAGACCCATGTTTGAAGATGTGTCCGCGTTCGCATCCGCAGGTTGTGGAAAGTAAAGATCTAGGCCCGGATACCGTCATATTGGATGAGTTGGAAAACCTGTACGTCCCGGTACGGTTTGATCATAAAATGCACGCGAAAATGTCGGGAATCTCAGATGGATGCGTACAATGCCACCATTATCAAGAGACGGATACCCGCATTCAATCCTGCAAAGAGTGTCACCCGGTGGATGTGGTGCATGAAGACTTGAAACAACCCGGCCTCAAGGGTGCTTATCACCGGCAATGCCTGGCCTGCCATACCGAGTGGGACAATGACACGGCTTGTGCCGTCTGCCACGAGAAGAAAGCCGAAGGCAAACTGCACGGCACGGCAACAGCCGTAAACATCCACCGAAAGTATGAACCGGTGCCGATGAATGAATTGATCACATACGAAACGGAAGTCGATATTGTTCCGTTTCATCACAAACGCCATGCAGATGTCTATACCAAAGATTGCAGCATCTGCCATAAGCAGCAAAGCTGCACGCAATGCCATACCCATAACGGAAACAATGCGAGCGTAATGGCTACAGAACTGCATCCGATGGGGGATATCGAGGAAATCGATCTGCACGACACCTGCTTTCAATGCCATGAAGACGACGACTGCGAAAAATGCCACGGACAAGAACCGGACTATGTTTTTACGCACAAAGAAACCGGCTGGCCGTTAGCTCCCTATCATACAGCCCTGCACTGTCAGGATTGCCACGGCTACATGGTGAAATTAAGCAAACTGCAAAGTGAATGCTCAGCCTGCCACAAACCTGAATGGGAACCGGATGACTTTGACCACAAAATCACCGGCGTTGAATTGGATGAACTGCACAGCGAGGCGGCCTGCGCCAACTGCCATGTTGAAGGAATGGGCAAACCGGCCACATGCAGCGAATGCCACGACGACGGCCGCGTGTTTGATAAAAGCGTCGGGTTTCGCCCGAAGTAATGTTGAAGGATTTACGGGGTCAAGTCTAATGCGCCGCTCTTTTTAAAGCTTTAGAACAATTCAAGTTTGAGTAGATAGAAAGAGATGACGAATCGGCAAATAGTCTATTATGGGAGTGCAGGCATCCTTTTCTGAAACGCTGCATGTCTTCTGTTCGCTGAGGTATATCGCCGTGCTTCCTCAACAATCCAAATTGGAAACTGTCTAAAACCATTTCCAATTTGGATTGTTCACTAAAATCAAAACGGCTTAACAGATTGCTTC
>CAYVAZ010000360.1:0-4921 GCA_964449065.1 uncultured bacterium | reverse complement strand
GATGGTGTTAGCCTTTCGCTATATCCCCCAACGCTTTATCTGAGGGTTCGGTGCTCGTCACTTGCCACTAATCACTGTTTTTAGGATAATGGATTATTATCGATGCTTCGGTGAAGGGTGGAATGGAGTTAAAAACGATATCGTCATGGTACATATCACTTTTCTCTGTGGTCATGAGGTGGAAGGGATCCCAGAGAGGGGAAGCAAAGCAGTGGAGACCGGAGCGAAATCGAGAGGCGCGAATCCCCCCAATCGTTTCTTCATAAGGGGGCAACAACGGCGAATACGATCTATCCAATCGTGAATATCTCTAACCATACAAACGGTTTGACGTACCGGCTGGAAGCCGGTGCTACCCTGTGAGGTGCACCCTACTTTTCTATTCAATATCTTCGATTCGTTTCAGAAAATCGTCTTTGTTGATAAATTCTTCCACTTTTTTATCCTCCAAGCGGTTACCACTGGAATCGAAGAAGGTGACTTGGGGTAATCCTCTGATGTTAAATAGTTTCATGATTTCTTGGTTTTCTTTGGTGTCGTCGGTTAAATCAACTTTGATGGCAATGAAGCGTTTGAGTTCTTCGCTAACTTCATTGGCGGCGAAGGTTTGGGCTTCGATTTGTTTGCAAACAGTACACCAGTCAGCATAGAAGTCGATCATCACAGGTTTGTTCTGCTGTTTGGCGATTTCCAATCCTTCATCCAAATTGTATACCCAATCGATATCAGCGGCCTGTACTGCCGTTAAACTGCCGATTCCTAAATACATGGCGAACACACACACTGCCACGCCAATCGTTTTACGCAGACGGACATTAAAACTGTGTGTGTGGTAGGATAAATGAACCGCTCCGACTGCTATTCCTATTCCAAATAAGACAATGGCGATGATGTAATTCATGGTCGAGTTATCAAGTGGCGCGTTAAGAATGTCAATCACTTGCTTGAGGTAATACAACGCAAACGCGAACAGCAAGATACCGAAGAGGCTTTTAACGCCTTCCATCCAGGAGCCGGATTTGGGCATTTTGGTGATGAGACCGGAAAACGTGCCGATTACAAGGAATAACAGGCCTAAGCCAAACGCGTAGGTCATCAGAAGTGTTATACCAAGCAAGGAATTACCGCTGGTGGCGACGTAGGTTAGGATTCCTACCAATACAGGGCCGGTGCATGGTGCGGCAATGATGCCGGCAACCAAGCCCATGAAGAACGCGCTGCCGTATCCTGTGCCGCCCATGGATGTAAGTTTGGATTGAATGGATGAGGGAACACTCAGTTCGAACGCTCCCAACATGGAAGCTCCCATCGCAACGAAAATCGTGACAATGAAACCGATGACCCAGGGATTGCTCAAAAATTGGCCGAAGATGGCTCCGGTTTTGGCGGCGAAGAAGCCAAGAAGTGAATACATAACAACAATGCCGATGACGTAGGTGAATGCCAATGAAAAGGCTTGCAGTTTGCTTTTGCTTTCGCGCGCGCCTAGGATGGAGACGGTGATGGGGATTAAGGGGTAAACGCAGGGTGTGAGGCAAGTTGCAATACCAAAAGCGAAGACGGTCAGGAAGGTCCACAGATAGCCTTGGGCGAAGAAATCGTCTTCTTCTGTTGTTGCGGCAGCGGTTAAACTATTGGATTTGAATTGACTAAAATCAATTTCCTCTTGGCTGACAGCGCCGCCTGTGCTTTTTGTAACGGTTACTTTGATGGGGAATTCTTTATCTTGGGGAAAATAGCAAACGGTTTGTGAGCAGCCTTGATAGCCGATTTTCACATTGATTTCATACTCGCCTGGTTCTACATCTTGCGTGGCGAGGATGGATAATTTATGCATTGTATCCTTAATGAAAACTTCTTTTTCCTTGCCATCGGTGGGATCGACTTTTACGACCGGGTCTGCGTATTGCGGCTCTCCGAGTTGGAAGCCTTCGGGAACTTCAGCGCTTAACTGTGTCATGTGTTGGTAGACGATATGGTTTTCGGCCACGGAGAGTTTGGCTTCGATTTGAAACGGTTGTCCCTGTTCTACCGTTTGCGGTTCAACCGCCACATCCCAGACGAATAAATCATCCGTATTGCCCAATTGCGCATAAGTAGTGCTTGCGCAAAAAAGAAAGAGTAAAAAGGGAAAACAAACCCGCATCATGGTATATCCTCAATTGTTGTTTTTGGTATAAACGATTATCCAAGAGTAATGGTATCAAATAATTTGGTTGATACAACTTTTTAAGTTCATCTGGAAGGATTGCATAGTAAATTGACCCGAAAGCGGGCTGCCGTGAGTGTTTTCCTCCAACATTCGGATTGCCGCATTAATTACGCGGCGTTTACTGTGGCGGAGGCGTTTTCGCTGTAGGCGGGTTTGTCGGGATCGACACCTGCGTTTTCAAACCATTGACGGGCGACATCCATGACTTCGTTCAGGGTTTCGAGTTTGTTGAACATATCGCGCAGGATGCGGATGTTGGGCAAGCCTTTGATGTACCAGCAGAACTGTTTGCGCATTTCAAGCAAGGCTTTGCGTTCGCCTTTCATTTCGACTGCCATGTGCAGGTGGCGGCACATGGTGTCGTAGCGTTCGCGTAAGGTTGGCGGTTCGGGCTGCACGCCGTGTTCGAAATAGTGGTTGATTTCACGAAAAAGCCAGGGGTTTCCGTAGGAACCGCGCGCGATCATGACGCCGTCGCATTGGGTTTGATCCATCATGCGTTGGGCGGAGAGCGCATCAACGACATCGCCATTGCCGATGACGGGGATATCCAGATAGTCTTTTAAATCAGCGATCCAGCTCCAATCGGCAGTGCCGCCGAAGCCCATCATGCGGGTGCGGGCGTGGATGATGATGCCGTCACAGCCTTCGCCTTGCGCGATATCACCAATCATGCGGTAGTTAAGGGATTTGTGATTCACTCCTGCACGGATTTTTACGGTGAGGTTGATATCCGTAGCTTGGCGCATAGCGCGAATTACTTTAACCAGTTGCGTGGGGAAGATGGTTAATCCGCAGCCGGACTTGTTTTTGAACACCTTTCGTACCGGACAGCCTAGATTCAGGTTGACTCCCTGGATGCCTTGGTCTTCGACATGGCGTACCGCGTCGTAGATGTGGTCCGGATCACTGCCGAAGAGCTGCACGACGAGCGGGTATTCATCCTTACATTCTTCGAGCATGTGCCAGGTGCCTTGGTTCTTTTCTTTTAAACCGCGGGCGCTGATTAATTCGGAAAAGGTTAACGGACAGCCGAATGAACGCGCAATTTCACGCGTGGGGCGGTCGGTAATGCCGGCAACAGGTGCGAGCATTACTTTTGGGAAGGCGTATTCCGGTTTTATGGGTCGAGGCGGTAAAACGGCCATTGTTATTCCTTTAAGCGATGTTTATTGAGGGCATTGTAGTTGGGGATTGGAAAAAATGAAGTTTATTTTATATTGTATTTCGTACCTACAGCAACGATTATAGGGAAACCTAAGAATCTGTTGGAACGGTGAAAAAATGTAAAAAATACGGATGGCATGTTGGACCGGCTGGCAGCCGACGCTCCCCCTCTCTAAGAATTTTTATTGTACGTCTTTTAAGAGAAGATGTTTGTCGAAAAATAGCATGGCTTCATCCCACATGGCGGGGGTGAACTCGTGTCCTATGCCGTCGTAGACTTTGCCGGAGAAGTTTTCGGAAGCATTGTAGAGTGAATATACATCCAAACAAAAGGCATTGATTGCGTTTACTCCTTCAACGGGTGAACCGGCATCATCGCTGCCGGTGAGGGTGATGAGCGGGCGGGGGGCGGAGAGGGCGACAACCGCTTCCATATCGATTTTTTCTTTGAGAATATCCGGGACAAAATAGTAGATGCCGTGTTCGTTGATGTTGCCGGTTTTTAGGAGCGTTTGATAGCGGGTTAGGCAGGCCACGCAGGCAGAGGCTTGGATGCGTTCATCCAGCGCGGAGAGCCACCATGTTCTGGTACTGCCCATGCTCATGCCCATGGCACCGACTTTGTTGGGGTCAACGATACCGGTTTTGGATAGCAGATAGTTCAACGCGAGCATGTCATCGCGGATGATCATACCCCATAAGGTTTTGCCTTGCCAGATGAAGCTTTTAAAGAGGGCTGCTTCCGCCCTGCCACCGAATTCCCGTTCTCCAGCCGGGCCTTGGTATTTACGCTGGCCGAAGCCGTAGGCGTCGATAGCCACAACCACATATCCGGCATCCGCGAGTGCTTTGGCCGGGGCTTTGTCTATGATCCAGGGCTTGAGAATTTCGCTTTTGCCGTTGTTGTATTCACCGCCGTGGTAGTGGTGGTAGAGGATGGCGGGGCCGGGGGTTTCTCTTCCCTCGGGAATGACGGTATAGCCAAAGACGATATGGCCTGCGCGATTATCGAAGTGGAATTTTTCCAGTTTAAAACCATCGTAGAATTCAACATCGGTGACCAGCGGTTTGGGTGTGAATAAGGGTGGCAAATCTCCCAAGAGTCTGCGGAGTTTTTTGCGGAGGATGGGTTTTTCTTCTTCCCAGGCGGTTGCGGATTCGGGAACCGGATAAACAAACGGTTCCATTTGACCAAACAATAGTTCTTGGCTCATAGCATTGCTCACTTCCAGCATTAAGACGATTACACACAATAAGTATTTTGAGATCATTTACCCGGCCAACATATTCATATCAATAAAAATATGGGATTATTTTATCATACTCCAAATCATTTCTGAATATGTTACGCATCATATTTTTAGAGATTGGAGAGTAGAACTTCGGACAGTATACCGCCAATAAAAACGATAGGGGCATATGGCAATGTGCCCCTATCATGGATTCGCCGTAAATGTTTAACCATTAATCTCGAATGTTATGTTTTCAGTAATAGGTCAGCCGCTTGAAGAGAAATTTCCCCTCCCAAAGGTGGGAGGGGTT
>CAYVAZ010000359.1:4250-4981 GCA_964449065.1 uncultured bacterium | reverse complement strand
GAGATGCTTGTACATCACAAAATACGGGTCGGGGACAATGATCTCATCCCCCTCATTCAGCAGCGCCAAAAAACTCAGGATGATCCCGCCCGAAACGCCGGACGTAATCATCACATCGCCGTCATCAATCCCCCGCCCGCGGTAATCCTCTTGAATCTTCTCCCGCAATTCAGGAACCCCGGCTGTCAGCGTGTACGAGTTCTTCCCGCTTTGGATCGCTTCAATCGCCTTCTGTTTCACGGTTTCAGGAACATCAAAATGCGGCTGCCCGATGGATAAATTCACCGGGTCATCCAACTCCGCCGCCAACGCAAACACCTTCCGTATGCCGGACGAATCAATCCGCTTCGTCCGCTCCGCCAATTGCACCATTAATTCACCTCAATTCGAATAGATATACTCTTGCGATTATAGTTAAAATCATTGAAGTTCAAATCTTTATTCGGTTTAAATAAAAACTTCTTGCATTTTATAACGGTTCTCGTTTTAGAAAAACTGAGAGATGATAGAGCAGGTCAATATAGTATAAGGATTAACGATCAATACCGAATTTGTTTTACATGGGAGCAAAATGATGCCTGCGAAGTTGAAATCACAGATTACCACTAAATCAAATACTATTCCAGCATTCTCATCAAGACGGCTACCCCAAAACAGACCGCCCACTCATCCCGGCGAGATGTTGCTGGAAGAATTTCTGAAACCCATGAACATCAGCCAATCCGAATTCG
>CAYVAZ010000359.1:0-4150 GCA_964449065.1 uncultured bacterium | reverse complement strand
CTATCCGCTTAGGGGTATCGTTTCCCCGGTTGAACGAAATCATTCGCGGAAAGCGTTCCGTTACCCCTGATACCGCACTGCGCTTGGATAAAGTACTGGGGATGCCGGCGGATTTTTGGCTCGGCCTGCAACAAGACTGGGACCTTTGGCACGCCATGAGAAGTGAACGAGTGAAAGAGATAGAACGATTGGAGCCGATAACAACTCTATAAAAGATCAAGAAACTCTTCAACTTCAAGATTGGCTTGTTTCAAAATACTTCTAAGCGTGGCCGGAGGAATATCCTTGCCCTTATCTACAGGAACAACGACAACTTGACCAGTGGATGGATGTGCAAATATTCTATGGCTTCCTTTTTGTCTTTGATACTGGAACCCCTGCTTTTCCAAAACCGAAATCACCTTTTGGGCAGTTAACACTGGAAGTTTAGGCAACGGATATGGACTCTCCTATTTCAATTTTGTATATAAATGCCTCGTCATACTCACTCATATCAACTTCCACAACCGGATTATCATCCGGCAGTTTTGATGGATCATCGAATACGGTTTCCACATAAAGTTCGGCCGCTTCCTGAACCATCCGCAACGCCTCTTCAATCGAATCCCCAAAACTGGCCGTATGATTCAACGAAGGAACAATCGCGGAAAACCTGCCATCGTCTTCTTTTAATACCACCGCTGTGTATTTCATGCCATTCCACCCGTCTGAATTTTTTGTATGAATTATACCATAGATTCAAAAGCATGTTGATTGTGATTTAAAAACCGGTAAATTACAGAGATTATTGCAACCGATTAAATTGCAGGATACCATATTTCATGATAAAAATGATTAAAAAACAATGGCAAGAACATTTACCCCAAAACAGACCGCCCACTCATCCTGGTGAGATGCTGTTGGAAGAATTTCTGAACCCCATGAACATCAGCCAATCCGAATTCGCTATCCGCTTAGGGGTATCGTTTCCCCGGTTGAACGAAATCATTCGCGGAAAGCGGTCCGTCACGCCCGATACCACATTACGCTTAGATAAAGTACTGGGGATGCCGGCGGATTTCTGGCTCGGCCTGCAACAAGACTGGGACCTATGGCACGCCATGAGAAGTGAACGGGGGAAAGAGATAGAACGATTGGAGCCGATTCAAATCTCTTAAACATCACTTGTTGGTGTTAGCCGTATCTTTTCTTTTCGGTTCAAAGGACACAACACGTTGCCCGCATTCTTTTTCAATCTTTTTAAGATCCACACAAATGGCAGATAGATCGTTCTGAAATTCTTCTGCGTGTTTTTCCCGTATCTTGTGTAATTCTTGTATGATTGGGTCCGGTTTCATCGTTGAATTCCTTCAATTTCTTTAGGCGAACATATTGTAGGGCATTCTATCCCCATCGATTCGAAGATTTGATTGCATTGTTTTTTCACTTCAACATTGTTGATGTGATGAAAATTCCAAGTGAGTAGATAATCCATTCCATGTATCGCTGCAATGGCAATATGTAGTGAGTCATCCTCGTAATTATGGGAAATAATACCCCGTTCTACTATAAGTTTTGCAACATATTCTACTTCATTATTGATATTCAAAACAGAAAATTTCGATACAAATTCAAGCCTTTTTTTGGAAGCCTCTCTGTCACCTGCTTGAGCTTCTTTGATAATTAATGCAGAAATATAAAAATCATATTTACTTTGTGAATTTTCTCACCATTCTTTCGTGATCGATTGTCTGGCGAGTGAAATAACATTCTTACTAGGCCGTGCAGTTAGATAACTGATCACTGAAGTTTCAAGATATATATTTGGCAAAAAAGTTAATGTCATCTAATTCCGTAAGGCCGCTAAACATTAAAGGTTCAAAGTGAATCGCAGTGCGTTATCTATTTCTTTCATTTGCAACGTACCAATCTTCTTATAAATTTCCGTTTCCTTGACAGTCGCAATATTATCTGTCATCACTACGGAATCACTTAACAATCCCGATCGCTTTCCATTCGAAGAAGATAACGCAACGAATACTCGGCTCGAATGCCCCGCACGGCTGACGTTACTTGTAATCATGTACACAATATATTGTGTCAAACCTGTATGGATATTGTCGTTTTGAATAACCAATGCAGGCCGTGTTTTTGCAGAAACTAAATTGGAATGGGGATATAAAACAAGAACAACATCACCCCTGTTGTAACTTCGATTTCGATTCTTCATAATGATCATACACATCCATCTCAGGACATTCCCATTCGTCTTCAAATGTGGATAACCTCGCCCGCAAATCGTTTGCCTGATCCGGATTGATTCCAACCGCAGACAAATCCACCTCTCCCGGTTTGATAAACGTTACCAATACCTTCGTCTCATTCTGGATTCCCTTGGGTTGCTCAGACAATTCGACTTTCCCATCCCGGTATACACCTTCTATCGATAAAACCATCTTCATGTCTCCCTGTATATTTATCAATAGTATAACGGCACAGCATCAATTCGCCTATTCAATTTCCTTGCAATTCCCCCAACGCTTCCAACAATACATCCACAATCTTTTGCGATGCCTCGCGCTCTACCTTGTTTGTTCCCATCCAGGTCTCATAGCCGCCTAATTCAAACTGCTCATAGGTTGGCAAATATCCGTACGACCCATTCGCCAGCGAAATCGTGAACGATTCCTCAAACGGATTCTTTTCCTTCAGTTCCAACCCGATTTCCACAAACACCTCAAACGGTATGGTGGTGATCCCCAATTCCCCAATCCGAAACGTCTGCAAGATGATTTCGACTTCATCCGGTGACTCATGCAGCTGCATCACACGCTTGGCGTAAATGCGTTCATAACGGTGATAGGGCTGTGCGTCTTCCGGTTTGTTCAATACATTCCGAAAATACGCGACCTCTCCATCAGTGGGTTTTCTTACCTTCAGCGTCAACTCATTTTGTACAACTCCAAGAGGCACCCAGTCATGAAATTCAATATCCCGGTGCGCATCATAGACGACACGCGCCACTTCATCCGCCACTTTTTCCATCTGCTCATAAGGGGCCTTCCGCTCCGATTTCTTGCGGAAGTTGATGTTGTTGATATCCCCGCTGGTGCCGTTGCTCATCATCCCTACAAACGGCGGGTCGGCATAATCCGCGTGCAGCAAATCCCCTATTCTCTCGGCAAAGATCGCGAAATAGTCAGCAGAAACCGCCCCCCTCTCCACACCGCCTACATAATGCAGTGAATAGTTCGCCAGCAGCGCAATCGGATCGCCATCCATTGATTGCACAGACAAAAACACCACTTCCGGGTCAACCGGACCCGCAGGCTCCACTAAGTCTTCACTCTCCCGCGGCGGATTCATTTGCACGCGGTCTACCCCGCCGAACGGGTTTCGCGGCGGCTGTTCCGGGTTTATAAACCAGCGGCGGTTAAACACCGATGACGGCTCATTTGCGCTGCCCCACCCTATGCGTGCCGGCTCAAGATTGTGCAGAGCGGTTTGCACTCCATCCGCGATGCGCGTGATGATGAACTGCTGATACCCGGTGAACTCATCATAATACTCCATCGCGTTCTCACCCCGCGCCGTCACCGCCGAATGCGTATGGGTCGCCGAAATCATAACCTGCTGCGGAGGGATACCCGTTCGTTCTTCAATTAATTTTTTCGCGGCATCGCACAAATCGCGCGGCAGCCCTAAGTTGTCGCACACCACAAATACCATTTGCATCTCTCCGTTATCCAAAACCAAACACCGCGCGTGAAGATCATCATGCACATGTGTTGCGGGAATTGGCTGCCAGCCGCCGATAATCATCCCCCCCAGCGCCGGGGTAATGTTGCTGGCAAACGTCCCCGCCTTCAGCACTTTCTCTTCTTCATGCTGGTTGGAATAGCTGAAAGCTAAAGTACATAAGCAAATAAAACATACAGTAAATGTTCGATCAATAATTGGCTTCATGTGTATCTCCCCATAAACCTTAAATATGTTTTCAATCTCAAAATACCATAAAGAAAACAGGCAATCTACTTCGGTATAATTTTAAGATACGATGGAAAAAAAGGGTAATAGGTCAGCCACTTGAAGAGAAATTCCCCCTTCCAAAGGTGGGAGGAGTTAGAGGAGGGTTTGAAGCACTGAGCGTTTAACCCCCACCTAGCCTCCC
>CAYVAZ010000358.1:0-5007 GCA_964449065.1 uncultured bacterium | reverse complement strand
AACAACGGATAACCAGCCGTCATTTTTTGATTGACAGACTACTAGTACAGTGTCAACGTTTTATTGACGGGTATCGATCCCCCCTAGCCCCCCTTAACAAGGGGGGGAACACGGATAGCCAGCCGTCATTTTATGATTGACAGACTACTAGAAAAAAAGTATTAGAAAAAGTAATGGAAAGAGCGTAAATCATGACCCCTTTTGCCGAACTCAATCCCAGTGAACGTATTCTTCTAGGTCCCGGTCCCAGCAACTGCCACCCGCGTGTGTTGAAAGCCATGTCGATGCCGATGATCGGGCATCTCGATCCGGAATTTTTGCGGATAATGGATGAAGTGCAGCAGATGCTGCGCACGGTGTTTCAAACCAAGAACCAAATGACCATCCCCATTTCCGGCACCGGCAGCTCCGGCATGGAAGCCTGTTTGGTCAACCTGCTGGAGCCGGGCGATACCGTATTGATCTGCCGCAACGGCGTGTTCGGGATGCGCATGACCGACATTGCCGAACGCTGCGGCTGCACGGTGGAAACGGTAGACGCGCCGTGGGGGCGAATCATTGAACCGGATGAAGTGAAGAAGAAACTGGATTCGCTCTCGAATGTGAAACTGGTTGGCATTGTCCATGCCGAAACTTCGACCGGCGTGCATCAGCCGTTGGAAGAAATCTCAAAGATCGTGCATGAGCATGACGCCTTGTTTTTGGTGGATACGGTCACTTCACTCAGCGGAATTGAAGTGAAAGTGGATGATTGGGGCATCGATGCCATTTATAGCGGCACGCAAAAATGCTTATCCTGCCCACCGGGGCTTGCTCCGGTGAGTTTCAGCGACCGCGCGTTGGAGGTTATCCAAAACCGCAAGAGCAAAGTGCAGTCTTGGTATTTGGATCTCACCATGCTCAGCAAATATTGGGGGGATGAGCGGGTGTATCACCACACCGCCCCCATCTCAATGAACTATGCTCTGCGCGAAGCGCTGCGTGTCATTTTAGAAGAAGGCCTGGAAGCCCGCTTTGAACGCCACCGCCATAACTCACAACTGCTGCGTGAAAAAATGGGCGAATTGGGGATTCCCTTTTCCGCGCAGGAAGGCCATCAACTGACCACACTCAACGCGGTATCCATTCCAAATGGGGTGGATGATGCCGAGGTGCGCAAACAACTTTTGCATGATTACGGAATTGAAATCGGTATCGGGCTGGGTGAGTTTAAGGGAAAAGTATGGCGCATCGGATTAATGGGGTATTCATCGCAGCCCCGAAATGTACACTTGCTGTTTGAGGCATTAAAAACCATTTTAAAGCGGTAGTGTATGACATACAAAATCGGGGAACTCCGAATTCAGCAGGATGAAATAGCCAAGCAGGCAAGCCTCACCAACAAATATTCATCCTTGCGGGATATCAAAACTGTTGGGGCGGCGGATATTTCATCCAACCGTTTTGCTCAAATAGGGTATGCTGCAGTCATGGTATTTTCGTATCCGGATTTAACTCTGCTGGATCAAACCACTTATTCGGGCATATTGCCGTTGCCCTATATTCCGGGATATCTTTCTTTCCGCGAAGCGCCCCTCATCCAAACTTGTTTAGACAAACTTAAGGTGAAACCGGATGTGCTTGTTTGTGACGGGCAGGGAATCGCGCACCCCCGCCGCTGCGGTATTGCCACTTATATCGGTGTGCAAAATAACATGGTGACGGTTGGTTGTGGAAAGTCCCGCTTGGTCGGTGAGTATCAAGAGCCGGGCATAGAAAAAGCCAGCCGAAGTGACCTGATGTTGAACGGGGATAAGATCGGTGAAGTGGTGCGCACGCGGGATGCTGTCAAACCCTTGTATATCAGTCCGGGGCATCAAATCACGTTTGAAATGGCCACTACATTAATCCTTTCACTCTGCACCAAATACCGCCAGCCGGAGCCCATCCGGGCGGTACATCATCTCGTGAATGAGATTCGCATTAAAGCGAATGAAAAAGTTGCATCCCGAAAAAAAACCGTTATAATGTAAAAAATACTTTTTTTGGAGATGAATGCGATGGTAGCGGGACCGACACAAATACCTGGTAATCCAGACCGGGCTGCTTTTCCAGCGGATAGAACGGCAACATTTCCGGTATCACCGGTCGCACCGGTTACACGGGGGCCGGAACAAACAACAACAAATCCTCCTCAGCCTTCTACGCCGACCGAAACAAACGGTACCGATACGGTTCAGATTAGTGAAGCAGCATTAAACGCCTCCGATCCTGGAAGTGCCCCTGCATTGCTATCTGAAGCGGATTCGTTTACGCCGTCTACCGCAACCGCGCCGGAATCACAGCAATTCAACGTGTCTCCGGAAACACCGGAAGCAGCAAATCCACAAGCAGGAACCGCGCCGGGGGTGAACGCGGGACCTCCACCGGTTGGTACATCCGCAACATCCGAATTATCCCGGGGCGGAAATATTAACGTTCTGGGATAACAATCAAAGAAGAGATGAATGAAAAGGCATGGGCGACCATGCCTTTTCTCGTTTAGAAGATATGATGTGAGGAAGAACAAATTCTATGCACACTTCGATTTGACCGTGATCGATTTTATACTAGTACAGTGTCAACGATTTATTGGCGGGTATCGATCCCCCCTAGCCCCCCTTAACAAGGGGGGAACAACGGATAGCCAGTCGTCATTTTTTGATTGACAAAGTACTAGAGTAATTCAGGCTTGAGTAGATAGAAAGAGATCGTCTTTGATCCCCCCTACCTCCCTTAATGAGGGGGGGGACAACGACAGATTCTGTCAATCCAACTCTGAAACGCTCTAAACCAAACAAAAACTAAAGAAAACGTTATGAATACACCACCCATAATTCTTGCAAGCCAATCACCGCGGCGCAAACAGTTATTGGATAAATTGGGCATTTCGTTTGAAGTGGTTCCCAGCCGGTTGGAAGAAATGCCGCCGATGGATGAACGCCCCAATACCTACGCGGTTCGTACCGCGTTTGAAAAAGCCACGGCGGTTGCCGAACAATACCCATCCCACATTGTCATCGGCGCGGATACGGTTGTGGCGGTCAATGAACGTATCTTGGGGAAACCGTCCACCCCCGATGAAGCCAAACTGGTCTTGGGAATGCTGTCCAATCAATGGCATGAGGTATGGACCGGCATCAGCGTGGTCATCCAAGACCGCGACTTTACCGAAAACCGCGCGGTGCAATCGTATGTGCATTTTAAGGATTTGCGGATGGATGAGATTGAGGAATATGTGGCCACCGGTGAACCGATGGACAAAGCCGGGTCGTACGGCATTCAAGGTCAAGCCAAGAAGTTTGTCAAAGAGATTAAAGGCTCGTATGAAAACATCGTGGGGCTGCCGGTTTTGGAATTATCCAAGATATTGGATAAACTTGGGGTTTCGTTTGGTTCCGCGCCGGCGTAAGTAGATGGAGGGGAAGGACTGATGATCGAAATGGAACTGTTTGAATTGCGGCTGGATGAATCGGGCGCCGACCAGATCGTGATCTTGAAAGAGAAAGACGGCAACCGCATTCTGCCGATTATGATCGGCTATTACGAAGCGCAGTCGATTCATTTGGCGCTGAATGACATTCACATTCAACGTCCATTAACCCACGATTTGTTGGTGAACATTATCTACGCGCTGGATGCCGATATCCGCTATGTTATCGTGAATGATCTGCGCGAAACCACCTTTTACGCGCGCATTCATTTCAACATCAACGGGCAGGATGTCGATGTCGATGCCCGCCCCAGCGACGCGGTCGCCGTCGCCGTGCGCTCCAACAGCACCATCTATGTGGAAGACAGCGTGCTGGACGCGGCGGGGAAAGAGTGAGTTGGATTGGGTTTCAATTCATCATCGCGTGACTCGCGTGCGTTCGCGGCTCAATACAAACGAAAACAGATTCAATTATAATTCCACTTGACCGATACTAATCGGATGGGGAACTCGGCCATGATGATGAAAACCGCCATCCAGCAATTCGCCAACTTTCTGCGCGAAGAACGATTACGCTCGCCGCACACCGTGATGAATTACCGGCGCGATGTCGAACGCTTTCGCGATTATATGATCGAATCGGGCTATCCAATTGACGAAACTGAACCACCCGATATCAGGGTCCACACGGCTGATGCCTTGGCCGTCCGCGGATTCATGTCTTACTTGCTGGATAAAGGCAATCAGCCCCGTTCCATCAACCGCAGGCTGGCATCGTTACGCTCATTCTTTTTGTATCTTACACATGAAGGCGTTATCACCCAAAATCCGGTCGAATCACTCCGTTTCATGAAAGAAGCAAAACGTCTCCCCGAATTCCTCGATCAAGAACGCGCCGAATCTTTTGTCGAATCGCCAACACCGCAAACCGCCCATAAACAAGCCCTGGAGCTGCGCGACCGTGCCATGCTTGAGACACTCTACGCCACGGGAATGAGGGTATCCTCCTTGGTCAATATCAATTTAACGGATCTCGATACCGAAAAAGCAACCGTCCACATTATTGCCAAAGGCCGCAAAGAACAATTTTTACCCTTAGGAAACGCAGCCCTGCAAGCCATTCAAGACTATTTGAAACTTCGCGAAGAGCTATTGAATACCCCCGAAACCCAACGCAATAAAAAGTGTCCTCAAGCTCTCTTTTTAGGCAAATTCGGTGAACGCCTAACCCCGCGCGCGGTTCAATACCGTCTCAAAAAATACGCGCTCGCCAAGGGTACCGGCAAAACCACACCTCACACACTACGCCATTCCTGCGCGACACATCTGCTTGAAAACGGTGCCGATTTACGTTTTGTGCAAGAAATGCTGGGTCACAGCAGCCTCTCTACCACTCAGCAATACACCCATGTCACCCTCAATCGAATGCAGGAAGTCTATCAAACCAGCCATCCCCGAAACAAAAAGACCTAGTACAGTGTCAACGTTTTATTGACGGGTATCGATCCCCCCTAGCCCCCCTTAACAAGGGGGGGAACAACGGATAGCCAGCCGTC
>CAYVAZ010000357.1:0-5038 GCA_964449065.1 uncultured bacterium | reverse complement strand
TTCCAGTTGCTTCCGTCGGTATTCCAGATCGTTCATTTTTCCTGTCTCATCTTCTTCTATGACGTTTTCTTCTCCCGTGGCAGAAATATCCAAAAGCACCATGCGGCCACTCACACGCGCTTCCAGATTGATGTATTCATCCAGTTCCATGTTCGGCCAAAAGTTGACCAGCTGAATGACCTTGTTCTTGGAGCCAAGCCGGTCAATGCGCCCAAAGCGTTGAATGATGCGAACCGGATTCCAATGAATGTCATAGTTGACGAGATAATCACAATCCTGAAGGTTTTGCCCTTCCGATATGCAATCGGTCGCGATTAACAGGTCAATTTCATCCGTTGCGGTTTCATCAATTTTGTGCCGCTCTTTTGATACGGGTGAAAAGGCGGTGAGCAGCGTATCAAAGTGGGTGCTTGAACCAGGCATGTTCGTTTTGTTGGTTCCGGTTCCGGTGATCTGGGCACTATAGATACCCAAAGTTTCGTTTGCCCATTGCGCCAAATGTTCGTACAGGTAGTTGGCTGTATCCGTAAACGCGGTGAATACGAGGATTTTCTTGTTGCCCTCATTGACGGGATGCTGGCATTTGTGTTCAATCACCGCACGCAACCGGTGCAATTTGGCGTCACGGCTTGCGTGAATGTTTCGCGCCTCATTTAATAACTCGGTCAGTTTGGTACGGTCTTCTTCCAAATCCTGCTTCCATCGGACTTCATCCATATCCTTGATGAGGACTTTGACCTTCCTGCCAATCAGAAAATCATCGAATTCCGGTGAATCAACCTCAATATCTTCGATACCCATTTCTTCGATATCATTACTGGCGTGGTTTTCAAGTTTCTCCAAAAGATGGTTCACTTCCCGCAATAGTTTTTCCACTGTAAGGCTGAAAGAATGAATTGAACTTTCCATCCGTTTGAGCAGATTGACGCGCATAAGGTGAATGAGGCTTTCTTCACGATCCACATGCCTGAAAACCGAGGCTCCCCCTTTGACCTGAATATCATATTTCCGGCTGTATTCCGGTCGTTTTTCTGCACGTACATATTTTAATGGGGAATAGGCACTGAGATGTAAGCGACGAATGGTACGGTTGATGTCCTTCAACGGCGGGAAGTGGTCTTCGGTATCGATATCTTCTTTAATGTTTATCGGTTTCAACCGCTCCGGAAACTCTCCAATTTCCGCCATATCGTAGTATTTTTCCAAGTGTTTGCGTGACCGTGCAATCGTCAAGATATCGAGAAGTTTGAAATAATCAAAATTCATGCTGTCGAGCAGCGTTTCCACCGTGCGTTCCTGGTCTGGCTGTTTGAGCCACTGGTTGAACCGGGTTTGGGCTTTTTTCAATGTTTGCTCTATGCTCGAAATACCGTAATCAGAGTAAGCCTGGTCTATCCCTTCGGTGATGAAGGCTACTTGGTTTTTAAGATCGTTCATCCGGTTATTGACCGGCGTTGCCGACAACATCAGAACTTTGGTTTTGACACCTGAACGAATGATTTCATCCATCAGGCGGGAATAGCGGCTTAGTCCCTCTTTTGCGGAATTGTGATTTCTGAAATTGTGGGATTCTTCGATGACGACAAGATCGTAATTGCCCCAGTTAATGGTTTCGAGATTGATTTCACCGGATCGACCTTTTAACCGCGTTAAATCGGTATGATTGAGAACATTATAGTTGAAACGATCCGCCGCCAACAAATTCCGCTTGTCGTTGATGGTATAGACCGTCCAGTTTTCCCGTAATTTTTTGGGGCACAATACCAGTACCCGGTCGTTGCGCAGTTCGTAATATTTGATGACGGCTAATGCTTCGAAAGTTTTACCCAACCCCACACTATCCGCAATGATACAGCCATTGTATTTTTCCAGTTTATCAATGGCTCCCAGTACCCCTTCCCGTTGAAATTGATAGAGTTTCTTCCAGATTAAGGTTTCTTTGAAACCGGTCTTGGTTTTGATGATATTTTCTTCGTCGATCTCTTCGAGAAAATCCTTGAATAAATTATATAAGGTTAAGAAATAAACAAATTCGGGGGATTGATCCTGAATCAGATTGTCGAGTTGTTTTAGAAGAAACGTTTTTGCGTCCTTAACAGCAGATGGATCATTCCAGATGGTTTCAAACCAGCCAAGCATAGCAGCTGTGTGTTCTGCATCCAAAATGCAAGTGTTCATGTGATAGTTATTGGATTCTACATACCCCAATCCTTCGCATGTGAATTGAGAACTCCCCTGTATCGCGATGGCTTTATCCGCATCACTCTGAACATGAAAAAGGTTTTGACCAATAGCGGCTGGATTACTTGCAATGCGTACTTCTGCTTTCTCGGCCAGCCAACGCGCACATTCTTTGGCAATCTGGACTTGGTTTAATTGATTTCGAAACTGTAGTTCAAACCGATCCCCGGTCAGACATGGCAAAGGCTTATCGGTTGATATATCATCATGTGATAAAAGCAGACGAAGACTATTGATTTGCTTGAGTTCTTTTTTGAGAGATTCATACCCGTAGATTGAAAACAGACCGGATATCACCGATAGTTTTGAGTCGGTGATCAAATGCTTGCGCAGTGTATCCCCCACTTTTCCGTTCTTTTTATTATCGAGAAGCATGTTCAATGTATTCTCCCCTTGCCTTCTATGCCGCGAAATCGCTTTTTAGCAATTTCGCTATTTATGGATTCGCATTCCTACCCCGTCAAGATTTCCATGTTCGGTGTAGATTTATCCAATGGAAAATAATCTCTACTCAATTCCTGAAAACCTAAAGAAATTATCACCTGGATGTAAGGGGGAAAAGCCTTTCCCCTGGGTTCAACCGATAAAGCCGGTTTCACCGCACCCCATTCCAGCGGGGAGACCCCGCAACGCCCCCTTTAAATACGGGGTTGCCACCCACTGCCATATTCCTGGAATCAATACAAATATCATTATTTTACTGTTGTATTGTTATAGCGTTATAACAGGATTATTCTTTGGTGAGTTACGTTGAAACGGCCGTTAATCGGCCAAAGGTGAGATTCATCATTGTCACGAAACTCTTCATTGATCTTCCGAATATCTGCTGCCAGGCGAAACTGAGATTTCATGTCTAAACGATGTTTTTTGTTAATTCTCAGTGTCTAGAAATAAACAAATGCTCTGCCATATTCAAGACGTTTTAGGCTTCATACATTTTTTCGCCAGTGCTATTTGCTCTTCAATAAAGTTATCCTGTTCAGCGAGAATTTTTCCCCAGTTTCGGACATCATAGCCCGCAATCCGTAGCGTCTCACCATTCATAAGCCCCTCCCATGGCCTATAAACAGTGAATCACAATCTGATTCTTCTGTGAATCCGGAAAATTATGGAAACGCTAATTGATGACACGCCCTAGACGCAGATGATAAAATTTAAATTTGCTTGACTCAATCGTTGAAACCCCACTTCGTTTTTAGACAGGGACAAACCGATTTTCCGATTGATGACGAGGTTCTATGGTCACATTGACCTCTAATTCTTGGTCAAGAGTGTTGAGCATGCGGATGAGGCGATCCAAAGTAAAACGCCCTAAGTCAGCATTGCGCACACGGGAGAAATCAGCTGCGGCAAATCCGGTTTGTTTTTCGGCTTTACGGATGGTGAGTTTTTTATGATCTAATATGCCAATAATTTTTGCCGCAATAATGCTTTTGGCTTGTCTGATATCCGCATCAGGGTAGTCAAAATCTCTCCACACATTGCCGCTTCCATGAACTACTTCTAATTTATCACTCATTTGAACATCTCCTTCAATTTTTCAATGCGCTCTTTGATCTGGTCGATCTCTTGCTTGGGTGTTTTAATGCCCGTTTTAGATTTTTTCTTGAATGCGTGAACAACCCAAATCCGGTCATCAATTTGCACGGCATACACGACACGGTATGCGTCGGTTTGATACTTCAAAGCAATTTCAAACACACCTGATCCCAAACCTTTCATGGGTTTGACGATATCGGATTTTTCACCTTCCGCCGCGATATCCAGAGCGGTAAAGAACCTTGCTTGTGCACCCTCTGGAAAATTGCGGAATTCCTTGAGAGCGGCTTTTACCCATGAGATCGGTCTGGTTTCAATATCCATACAAGTATGATGTCATATTTGACAACAAGTGTCAACGGCTTTCTTATTCCTACTGCCCGCGCGTAAGGAATTGGGTATTCCCCACGTATGTAGGGATGAACTGCGGGCCACAGAAGCAATCGATTTTGATGACGGTCTTTCGCACTCTGAAACGCCGGGGCTACAACCCCATCACCACATTTGTAACAGCACTCTCTAATTATATCTGCATCAGAACACTTCCTCCTTTTCCATCCAGAATCACTTCAAACGGTAGCTGTTAGGAAAAATATATTAAATCCAAAAAAAGCCCCTCCGGGCTTTATCATCTCATCACAACACAACCACACCTTAATTCAACATACTCAAAATATTCCCCCCAACTTTCTGAAGAGTAAACGACGATTCCGTTGAGAGGCCATTCCTCTGGCTGCCCTTGGTGAAACCGTTGATGATGTGAAACATACGGTTGCCAGGCTCTTGGTTATAGCCCCAGAATGATGCTTCCCGTTCCTGTTCCGACAGTTGGAATTGGTTGTTAAAAGTGCGGATGGTGGATTCGGGATTGTCCACAACACTTTCCTGAGAGATTTCCCACTGTTTCTTTTGCCAGCTCAATTCCCTTGAGGTCCGGTTCAGGATTTGAGGGAATTCAGTCAGAATCCGGCTGGAAACATGGCGGTAATGCGATCCTTCAGAAACACTGCTGATTAACCCGTTCGTACAGATTATGCGCATCACATACACGGACACCTGAAGAGAACTCATCCCCACTTCCGAGTTGGCTATCGAAAAGCCGGGGTGAAACACATCCCGACCGGGCAACTGGAAACGGCTCTTTTCATCCGGGATATTGAGCATCATCAACTCATTGTCCATGGAAAATTCCACTTCGGTATCCGGTGTGATCCCGTAATCAATCAGTTGGGACACAACATCGTAATTATCCACGGGC
>CAYVAZ010000356.1:0-5051 GCA_964449065.1 uncultured bacterium | reverse complement strand
ATCGATTGGTTCAACTCTTCCGCTTTCGCAATAGCGCCTTTCATTCCCTTAGCGCCTTCGGTTAATACAATTTCCGCGCCGAATGCCTGCAAGATTTTCCGGCGTTCCAAACTCATGGTTTCCGGCATGGTTAAAATGCAGCGGTATCCCTTTACGGCTGCGACCATCGCCAAGCCAATACCGGTGTTGCCGCTGGTGGGCTCAATTATCACTCCACCAGGCTTTAACGTTCCATCTTTTTCGGCTTCTTCAATCATCGAAAGCCCAATCCGCTCTTTTACGCAGCCGGCAGGGTTAAATGCCTCTATTTTCCCCCAGACGGCGGCGCTTCCCGGTTCTGGAACACGGTTAAACCGTACGATTGGTGTATCGCCTATGAGTTCATTTACATTATTGGCACGCTTTGCCATAGTATCCTCCATCCCTGAATTCAAATTGTTCTATTGGATCAGCCAACTTGTAGGCTAGAATAGCATAAAATAAGATAATCTATTAGGACAACAAGCATACCGCAATGGCTATCCATCTCGACCCTAACACCAAAATTATTAGAGTGAGTCATACGCAAAATCCTTTACGGATCGACAAATATTTATCAATCCAATTCAAACACATTTCCCGCAGCCAAGTGCAAAAATGGATCGCCGAAAAAAAAATATTAATCAATTCCAATCCGGTCGATCAACCCCGCCTCAAAGTCATGCCCGGCGATACCATCTCCGTTCCATCATGGGATGAAAATGAAACCGAACTACAGCCGCAAAACCTGCCGTTGGAAATTCTCTATGAAGATGATGATCTAGCATGTATTAACAAACAAGCCGGCATTCCCGTTCACCCGGCAGGCAGCCGCATGACTGACACACTGGTAAACGCACTCCTTCATCACTTTTCCTCGTTATCCACAGGATCACATGCACTGCGTCCGGGAATTGTGCATCGTCTGGACCAAGGCACCAGCGGCGTCTTACTCATCGCCAAAAACGATAACACGCATGAAAAACTTGCCGCTCTATTCAAAGAAAAACAAATCCATAAAATTTATTGGGCGTTGGTTCACGGAGCGTTACCCCACAACGAAGGCGAAATCAACCAACCCATTACACGTCATCAAATCAAGCGAAAAATGATGGCCGTCCACACCCAAGGCAAGCCAGCCCGCACCCGCTATCGACTTCTGAAACAAGGGCTAGGCGGTTCGCTTTTAGAACTCTATCCTATTACCGGCAGAACCCACCAAATTCGGGTTCATCTCAAACACATCGGTTTCCCCGTGGTGGGAGACCCCTTATATGGAAGAAAAAAGCAATTGCACCGCGGACAGTTGGAGCGTATCTTCGAACATTATCCCGGCTTTGGATTGCACGCGAAATCCCTTGCGTTCATTCACCCGGTTAGCGGGCGGAATATGGCAATCGAAGCGCCGCTCCCTATACCGTTTCAGACAGCATTGGATGGAATGATATGAATCAGCAACTCACACGCCGTTTGGTCATGGACCGCGGTGATATCGCCCGACGCCTGGATCGCATGGCCTATCAAATTTGGGAAAACAATGCCCATACCAATTTGGCGGTTGTCGGCATCCATTCCCGCGGTGTACCCTTGGCGCAGCGGCTCGTCAAAGAACTCGAAACGATTTCCGGAACCCCCATCCCATCCGGCACTTTGGATATCGGGTTATACCGTGACGATATAGGAATGAATAACATTGCTCCGGTTTTACGCGACACGGAAATTGACTTTGCCTTAGAAGACCGTAATATCATCTTGGTGGATGATGTACTCTTTACCGGAAGAACGGTCCGTGCAGCCCTGAACGCTTTAATGGATATTGGCAGACCCAACCGGGTGGAACTCATGGTCTTGGTAGACCGCGGTCACCGTGAATTGCCGATTCAAGCGAACTACACGGGAAGCGAAATCAAAACCGAACCCAACGAAACCGTCAAGGTTTTTTTGCGGGAAACCGACTCGGAAGATGGAGTGTATGTTGAATCGGTGTAAGATGGACACAGCGAATCGAAGTAAGGAAATCAAACCATGACCAAATGGAGTTCCAAAGATATTTTGGGGCTTCGCGGCGTGCCGCGTGAAGAAATTGAGTTGGTGCTGGATACAGCCCGCTCCATGAAAGAAATTCAAACCCGTTCCGTGAAAAAAGTTCCCACCTTGCGCGGTAAAATTGTTGCCAACCTGTTTTTTGAACCCAGCACCCGTACCTGTACCTCTTTTGAACTGGCAGCCAAACGCCTCAGCGCCGATGTCATCAATCTCATGACCAACTACAGCAGCGCCGTCAAAGGCGAAAGCGTGGAAGACACCGCCAACACCCTGCGTGTGATGGGCGTCGATATCGTCGTGCTCCGCCACCGCAATTCCGGTATGGCGCATACCCTGGCTAAATGCATTGAGTTGCCCGTTCTCAACGCGGGAGACGGCACCAACGAACATCCCACACAAGGGCTGTTGGATATGTTCACCATCCGTGAACACAAAGGCAGAATCGAAGGCCTCACCGTCACCCTGGTCGGCGATATTCTCCATGGCAGAGTCGCTCATTCCAATATCTGGGGGCTGTTAACCATGGGCGCTAACATCCGCCTATGCGCTCCCCCCACGCTCATCCCCCAAGGTGTCGAAGCCGATCTTGGCGTAAAGGTCTTCCACAATTTGGATCAAGCAATCGATGGAGCAGACGTCATCAATATCCTTCGCATTCAAAAAGAACGGATGGACGGAAACTTCTTTCCCAGTTTGGGTGAATACACCCGCCTGTATGGAATGAACATGAAGCGGCTGGAAACATGCAAACCCGGGGCGCTGATCATGCATCCCGGCCCCATGAACCGCGAGGTGGAAATCACCTCCGAAGTCGCCGACAGCCCGTCTTCCGTGATCTTAGAACAAGTCACCAACGGCATCGCGGTGCGTATGGCACTCTTTTATCTTTTAGTAAGCGGGGAAAAACTGAAATCCGAACAACCCAAACCCGAACCCAATCAAACCTTATTTTAAACGAATATGAAAACACTGATCAAACACGCCCGTGTCCTCAATCCCGCCGGTCAAATCGACCGCATCGCCGATGTCTTGATTGAAGGTGAATTCATCAAACAAATCGCACCTTCCCTTCAAGATAAGGATGCCGAAACCATCGATGCCGGCGGAAAATGGCTGCTGCCCGGCGCCGTCGATATTCAGGTTCTGATTCGCGAACCCGGTGGAGAGAGTATTGAGTCGTTTGAATCCGGCTTATCGGCAGCCGCTGCGGGGGGAATCACCTCCATCGTTTGTATGCCGACAACCAATCCAACAGTGGATAACCGTACCGAAGTTGAATTTATCAACGACCGGGCCGCCCTCTCCGGCAAAGCGCGTGTCTATCCGACCGGCTGCCTCTCCAACGGCGCCGCGGGAGATGATTTGAATCCAATGGGGGAAATGATCTCAGCCGGTGCCGTCGCGGTCACCGACGGAGAATACAGCGTTCCCGATGCCCAACTCATGCTGCGGGCATTGTCGTATTCCACCATCTTTCACGTTCCTGTCATGACCCATTGTGAAGACAAAACCCTCAGCAACCACAGCCAGATCAATGACGGAAGAATGTCGGTCCGTTTGGGCATCCTCGGCAGCCCCGCCGAGGCGGAAATGATCCAGGTAAGCCGCAATATCATCCTCGCCCAAAAAGCCGGCGCGCACCTGCACATCAACCAAGTCAGCACCGCGGGTTCCGTCGATATCATCCGCTTTTACAAAGCCAAAGGCGTAAACGTAACCGCCGGAGTCACCCCCCACCACCTGCTTTTGACAGAAGACGCGACCGAAAACTTCAACTCCCTGGCAAAAGTCAATCCACCGTTACGCACCAAAGAAGATCAAGACGCCTTATTTGAAGGCTTAAAAGACGGCGCCATCGATTGCATTGCCTCCAGCCATTGCCCCTGCGCTACCTCCGATAAGAAGTACAACTTTATGGATGCCCCCCACGGCATCAGCGGCCTGGAAACCCTCTTGCCTCTCACCTTGGGGCCTATCCTCCAGCGCTCCGGCATGTCCGAACTCGATATCCTTTCCCTCATCACCAACAAACCCGCGCGGATTGTAAACATACCGGCGGGCGAGTTGTCAGTGGGAGAACCGGCCGATCTTACATTGTGGAACCCCAAACCCCTATACAAAATCGATAAAACCAACTTTCTCTCAAATGCCCACAATACCCCTTTCCACGGTATGGAAGTCAAAGGCAGGGTCGAACAAACCTTCCTGGGCGGCCGGGTGGTCTATCAATTCGCGGAAGAATAATCCATCGTGAAATTTCAAGTACGGTTCGCCTTTTGGTGCATTCTCATCGCACTTACCTTCACCATCATTTCAGCGGGTGGTGAACTGGTTTGCCGTTTAGCGGGTGTCGGCGAACCCAACCGAACCCTCACCGGTTCCAAGAAACTGTTTGTTCCAGACCCCGATCCATTAATCGGCTTCCGTATGAGACCCAACTACGAAGACTTCGTCTACGGCGCTCCTGTCTCCATCAACCCAAACGGCTTACGCGATGACAATGATTCCTACCAAAAACCGAAAAACGCAAAGCAAATCTTGGTTCTCGGAGACTCGGTTACATTTGGCTATGGCGTAACGGAAGAAGACACTTTCTCTGAATTACTCGAACAAATGAATCAAAATATCCAAGTCATCAACAGCGGCGTCCCCTCCTACACTACCGTTCAAGAAGTTCGCTGGTTTGAGGTGGAAGGCCTCAAATACAATCCCGATGCCGTCATCCTCATGTACGTCATGAACGACCCCGAACCCGTCCATCAGTTGGACGAAAACGGCTTATTCATCCCGCAAGAGATCGACGAATATTACGCGGAAGTCGCCGCCCTCTTCCCCAAACCGGTACTGCCGTTCATCGAGTATTCTCAACTCACCAACTTCCTCAACCGCCTGATTCTGCACACGCACCCCAACTGGATGAAGATACACAACCGCCTCACGCAATACTTCAACCACGATATTTTTCAATCCCCGCATTGGGCTGCGTG
>CAYVAZ010000355.1:0-5091 GCA_964449065.1 uncultured bacterium | reverse complement strand
CAACAAAAACCATTTTTCAAGCGATCGTCAATCATGGATTGCGTAACATCAGTTACATTAATGGCATTGCCCATAGCCCTCCTGAATAAGGCGCATCCATGTACCGGCTGGAAGCCGATGTTCTCCGGTTATTCAACTCTGAAACGCGCTAGTCAGGCAGCAGTTTTACCGCTTCCATTTCGCCACTTCCAGCAAGCCCTTCAACGTCAAAAACGGATCATGCACATCCAACACACCCTCATCTTTGATAAGGTTGCTAATGCCTCCGGTCGCGATGACTTTGGCATCCACCCCTAGCGCTTCTTTAAAGCGTTTCACCATCCCTTCAATCTGGCTGACCGTGCCATAATAAATCCCCGCTTTCATATGCCCTAGCGTATCTTTGGCAATAATGTTTTTCGGCTTTTCCCAAACGCCGGGGGGCAGCAAAGCAGTCCGATTTGTCAGCGCTTCCATCGAAATACGAACCCCTGGCAAAATGCACCCTCCTAAATATTCTCCATTTTGCGAAACAACCTCAAACGTTGTGGCAGTCCCCATACTGATCACAATCGCCGGGGCGCCATATAGTTTTAAGGCGCCGAACGAGTTCACCACACGGTCTACTCCAACCGTTTCAGGGTGATCGACCAATAGGGGCAAGAGTTGCGTTTTAAAATCATTCACCACCAAAGCAGGCTGCTTCAGTGTTTGCTGCAAATGTGAAACCAGCATATCTCCAATGTGGGGGACAACCGAAGACACCACGATTTGATCGAATGGGGTGCCGCCCTGCCATTCTACAAGAGTGGGCATCAGTTTGATGACATTTTCAGGAGCGGTAACAACATAATCGGAAATGGAGAGGAAATCATCTTCAAACAATCCGAAATTGATACGGGAATTGCCAGTATCCACGGTTAAGACCCGGTTGGGCATCAGTTGAATCCAATCTAAGGAAGGTCCGCGGCTTCTGCCGTGCCGCGCGATGTGTTTTGGCGCCGGCTCTTGGTCAGTATGCGGGCATTTTCCGGGGGAATGCCTTCAATGAAGCCGAATTGGCTGGGCGGCCAATACCGGAAAAAGGCCTGCCCCATCACATTGTCTTCCGGCACACCGCCCCAATCACGGCTATCAGAACTGTTGCTGCTATTGTCTCCAAACATGAACAATTCGCCTTCCGGCACAATAAATTTTCGCTTACCGTGATAAGGAAAATATTGATTTTCCACAAAAAATTCCGGTGAATCCAGTATTTTTCCGTTGCGGTAGATGTAGCCGTTGCGGATTTCCAATTCATCACCCGCTTTGCCTACAACTCTTTTGATATAATACGGTTTTTCCGGGTCGTAAATGGAGATTCCTTCGGTTTTAAACACAACAATATCCCCGACATCCACGTCGTCAAAATTGTACCAGAACTTGTTTACAAAAATACGGTCTCCGATTTGCAGCGTGTCTTCCATGGAACTGGAGGGAATTTTGTAGGCTTCAAATAGAAACGATTTAATCAGCAACGCCAAAATTAGCGCGGTATAAAGCGCTTCAAAATTTTCATAGAAGCGGGGATGGCGGTTGACATGATTCACCACTCCGCGCCCCCAATGAAAGTTTTTCATATATTCCGCTAAGCGGCTGTAAAATCGTCTCATAATTCTCTATCTCTGTTTTATATTCCAATCTCAAATGATATCATGTCTTGGAACATTCTTAAACTGGATTAAACAAATTCACCACCACCGAATGTCCTAAACCATGTTTACCTATTCAACCCATTGAAATAAATTCCAAATCCCTAAACTCTACCCTCTGTCTTTAATACCCCATTTCTTTACGCTCTTTGTCCAATGCGTCGGCATTTTCCGGTGGATCGCCGTATAGAAGACCGATCCGGTGTAGCGGCCAAAACCGGATCGCGGCACGTCCAACGACATTGTCTTGTGGTACCCCGCCCCAAGCACGGCTGTCTGAACTGAAAGCGCTATTGTCTCCAAACATAAAATACTCTCCTTCGGGGACTTTAAATTTCGTACGCTTAAAATAGGGAAAATAGTAATTCTCTAAAAAAAACACCGGCTCGGTCACTTTTTCGCCATTGCGGAAAAGATAACCCCGCTTGATTTCAATCGCGTCGCCAGGCAGTCCAACCACACGTTTGATGTAATACGGTTTTTCCGGATCATAAATCGTCATGCCTTTGGTCCGAAATACCACAATATCCCCAATTTCCACATCCGTGAAATTGTAAATGAACTTATTCACAAATATCCGGTCGCCGATTTCCAGCGTATCTTCCATGGAACTGGAGGGGATTTTAAACGCATCAAAGAAAAAACCTTTGATGATTAGGGCAATCAAGAGAGCGGTGTATAGTGCCTCGAAATTATCATAAAACCGGGGATGTCGGTTGACATGATTTACAATCTTTCGCCCCCAATGATGGTATTTCAAATAATCGGCAAGTTTTCGGTAGAATTTTCGCATCAATTCGTTTTTTCCGTTGTGGTATAAAGACACTATTCAAGGAATTCTTTAAGTTATAAAGCCCTGCATCACTTCATTGCTGATTAAATACGCACGATTGGTTAATCGCAGGTAATCGCCATTATGTTCAAGCCAGCCTAAATTGATGTAACTGAGAATTTCCGTTTCCCAACGTTCCATCGGAGTATATCCAAACCGCTCTTGAAAGACAGAACAATTTACCCCTTCCGTTTTTCGCAATCCAAAAATCATAACATCCTCGGCTGACATCTTGGCCGCGATTTCTTCTTTTTCCTTCACGATATCCATCTGCAAGAATTCTTGGTGCTGATATTCATCCGACTGAAAAAAGTTTAAATATTCTTTGGGTGAGGGATGGATACTATAACGCCAGCCGTTAACCATTCCATGCGCGGAAACGCCAAACGCCAGATATTCATCCCGGTTCCAATAAATTAGATTGTGCCGGCATTCAAGACCCGGTTTGCACCAATTGGAAATTTCATAGTGCTTAAAGCCTTTTTGCTGCATGGTTTCATGCAGGGATTCATACATAGCCACATACGTATCTTCGTCCACAATGGTTATCGTTCCCTCCCGCATTTGCCGATGCAGCAGCGTGCCTTCCTCGTAACTCAAGGCATAGGCGGAAAGATGCGATAGCCCGCACGCCAACGCGCGCTTAAGTGAGTGCTGCCATACCTCAAGCGATTGCCGAGGCAGTCCATAGATTAAATCCAACGATACATTATTGATTCCGGCCTGTTTCGCGTTGTTCACCGCATGGGGGATGTCTTCCACCGTATGCACCCGCCCGATTCCAGACAGTTCCGCTTCATTAAATGATTGCGCCCCCATGCTGATCCGGTTAACGCCCAGCGGAACGAGTTGCTCAAACAATTCCAATGTTGCGCTTTCCGGATTCGCTTCCAGCGTTATTTCCGCCTTCTTATACAAGTTGTATTCATTGTGGATGCATTGCAAAATACGAACAAGCCGGGATGCCCCCAACAAACTTGGAGTTCCGCCGCCGAAAAAGACGCTGTGCACCTTTCTGCCGTTTGCCTCTTTGGCACCTGCCTGCAAGTGCACGATGACCGCGTCCGTATACGCGTCCATCTCTTCTTCGGTTTGCGGCGGGGCTGAGACGAAAGCACAGTAGGTACACTTCGTTCGGCAATAGGGTAGATGAATATAGAGTCCCAATGTATCGCTGCGTGTACCGCGATACCGGTCGGCATCCCAAGGCAATACGGAAATTTCGTTCTCTAAAATGCTGCGCACCGGAAAAAAGTTCCTTTTCAAATTGGATTCAGCAATAGATTGTACACAAAAATTCCAGAAATCCAGCGTATTTCGGCATTTCGCGAATATCTGGAAGGTTGGTACATGCATTGCGTTTCTTTCGAGCGTTGATAATTCTGGAAAGTGCTCTAAATACCGGCTCCGTGCCAGATAGAGTATTTAGAGCACCAAGTGCGCGGTACGGAGCCACGCTTTCTTCTAGAGCGCGAATATGCCGGATACGCACCCGTCTGGTGCATGGTTTAGGCAGTGCGCATAAACCGATTTGTCGTTGCTGGAAGAATGCATCCTGCATTGAAATGGTCTATTTCCGTGTTCTTTTATAAGTTTCATGGACCCCATGACCTAATTGGTTGAGGAAAAAGATGTTGTAACCCGCCGGCGGTTTTGGCTGCCGGGGAAGACAAGGATGTCGCTCCGGCACGATATCTTGCAATGAGGTGATGTACTGTGGATAGACAATCGGAATATATTTACAAAAAAGAAGCCTATTTATTGGCAAACCGCGACCCCTGGCTATTGTGGCGGCTGCAAGCGCTTCGGGCAGGGTATGTTCCCCCGCTCGTGAACGGCAAAATCCCTCCGGAACTTGTGGGCGTTCACTTTGGGAAGAAAGAAGACTACGACATTGAGCCGCTGAAAGAACAAGCCGCGCGTATGCGAAGCCACGAACGCGGTTTGATCCCCAAACTCTTCGTGATTTTGCTGATCGGCGGGCTGTTGATGGGAGGATTTTGCTACTACCTTTATACTTCGACCGACACCAAATTTAAAATTAATTTGATCCACGCGCTTATGCCCCGCAATGAGCAAAAGATTGAAACGTGGTATAAGTAAATGATGGCCTATTCATCAAGAAAGATACCCCGGCAAAAAGTATAAGGAAAAGAACACGATGGCATATATTGTGATGCAGGCTGAAAGCCTGCACAACATTTTATGGCGGTTTGCCGACTCGTCATAAAATGAGCATTAACATATTGGAGCAAGAGGGTTTACAAGGGCAAAGCATGGTTGCCTTGTCCAGGAGTTTTGCGCCATGAGATACAGCGTATTACAAAGGGGGGAACAAATTTTCCTGCTGTCTTGCTTTTATTGATAAACGGCAAGAACATCACTCAAACTCCTTAATCTATGCCTTTTTACCAAACCAATCGCTGGCGTTACAGCCTTACAATTCTTCATTTCCCAAAGCATTATCCTAAAAACAGTGATTAGTGACAAGCACCGAACCCTCAGATAAAGCGTTGAGGGATATAGCAAAAGGATAACACGATTAGGCTGGTAATGCTGATTCCAACCTGATTGCACGTGATTGTACAA
>CAYVAZ010000354.1:0-5111 GCA_964449065.1 uncultured bacterium | reverse complement strand
CATTCTCCAATCGATCAATCCATCCCAACACCGGGAAGCAGGCGAAGTCAGCCTTTGAGGGAATTCTGTAAGGATAGGAGACCAGTAAAGTTGTATATAACCTATCATACTAATTAAAAATATGGTATTCTAGTAATAAAGCATGTAGGAGTAGAGAATGATGAAAATACATAAATCTATAATTGTTGATGAGAATCAAAAGCCTATCGCTGTTCAAATTCCTATCGATGAATTTAATCAATTAGAAAATATCATCGAAGATTATGGTTTGGCTAAACTGATGGATGAAGTTCAAGATGATGAACGGTTACCTTATGAAGATGCAATTTCTTATTATCAATCATTAAAATAAGATGTGGACAGTTGAATATAGATAACGCTTTTTGAAGGAGTTATCAAAACTGCCGGCTGAATATCAGTCCAAAGTAGAACAGATCGTATTTATTGATTTAAAACATAGGAACCCTTTTGAATTGGATTTTATTGATCAAATGAAAGGGTATTCCAATAAATTCAAAATTCGAGTAGGTCAATACAGAACTGGATTGACAATATCTAAAATGAATAAACGTATTATTTGTGAGCGAATTGCTCATCGCAACAAGATATATCGAATATTCCCATAACTAAATATATCAAAGCAAGGGTGGGTCGCGTTATTCTGACCCACCGAGATCATCTCTCAATAACGCATTCTCCTATCGATCAATCCATCCCAACGTTGAGAAACAAGCGTAGTCTGCCTTTGATGGTCGAATCGGATAGCGGGGATGACCAGGAGAATGGCATAGGGGTATCACGCAGAAGTCCACCGGTTTGTTTACAATTCTTTTGACAGAATCCTGAATTTCCAGTTATAATATGATAAAAAGTTATATGGAGGATGTTTGATGAAAACGGCTGAACAAGTCATATCGGATATAAAAGAACTCCCCGTTGAGGAACAACTAAAGGTGGCGGATTATTTGAATGCTCAAGAAGAAAACTATTCGGATGAGGATATCGCTAAGATTCTGCAAGCGGGAGAGGATGCCGAGAAAGGAATCGGGGTTAGCCCGGAACTAGAGGGTGAAGACGCAGTGAACTTTCTGCGAAATCTGCGGGACGCAAAATGAAGATCGTCTTTTCGAAGCAATATCAAAAAGCGTATTTGAAACTCCCACCCAAAAAGCAAGATAAAGTCGAAGAAGTTATAACCATCTTTCAAAATGATCCTCAAGATTCACAACTGAAGAATCATCCACTTCATGGCAAATTACAAGATTACCGGGCAATATCCGCTGGCGGTGATTTACGTTTGCTGTTTAAAGTTATTGGCGATTACGATAAAGTAATCTTTGTGATGGTAGGGACACACAATCAGGTTTATTGAAGGAGCTTTGGTCTAACTACGATCAAGCAAAGTCTAACTTTGAATTTTGAATCAGGATGCCCAGGACTGGCGGGTCGCCAGGGACATGTGCCGCACGATGAAGTTTTAGGTGATTTGAGAAACGATGGATTCCTTTCGCTTGCCTTCGGGCGCTTATATATACGGGGATGCCCAGGATAACGGCATGGCATTTATCCTGCATATCTTGTTTTTATCCTGACTATCCTGATTCTGACATTTTGCGGTTTACATCAAGGGCAAACAAACGGCCTTGCCCTTGCCACCCGAACCTATTACCCATTGAGGAGTGCTAATAGACTTGGCTGTGGGTGCCCAGGGCAATCAGATACACGACTGCAAAGTTGTCTTCTTCTTAAAAGATAATGCGCAAATCCCCTCCGGCTGCAATCGAACGAAGGTCTTTTAGTTTTCCGTGCAAAGCGTGATTGTTGAGTTGGGGATGATGCGGATTTTCCTCGAACAACTTGATGACTTTACCCACACGTTTCTTTTGATTGGAGGTGAGATTTTCGAGGCTTTTCCTGAAGCTTTTGCGGTGAATCAGCTTCATGATGCTTCTGCTATTGCAAGTTATGGGATTTACAAAAGTCGTCAGCAGAAGAATGTTCTTCACTTTCTACCCGCTGTTTGCATAATTCGGCTTCTTCCAATAGCCAATCTTCTGAAATCATTTCATTATCAACAGTATAAAGCGTTTCCTGGGATGCATTGACAAAATCCACCACTTTTCGCTGCTCTTCCGGTGAGAGTTGTTTGAATCCGAGAATGATATCTTGCGCTGTTTGCATTTTTCGTTTCCTATTGTATTTATATCATGGACGTTATTGCCTATTTATGTCAAAATTATAAAGGTCATTTCCTCAAAGGCAAGCAAAGTCTGCCTTTGTTGTCTGAATCAGCCCGTAGGATGGGCACGGTTTTTTTGTGCCCATCCTGTGTGCTAGCGAGTCGCCACAGAAATTTACCGGGTGAAATTTATATCAATAATCCCATTGCCAAATCGAGTTATGCAAACTATAGTTAGCATATATGTTTATTCAAATAGGCCTTTGTAATGGATAAAACATCACTCGGCAAAACCATTATCTTCTACAAAGATGAGAAAGAAAATGTACCAGCAAGAGATTGGCTCTTCGGTTTAAAGGATACACAAGCCCGGCGGAAAATATTGCGAAGATTGCGAAACGTAGAGCAAGGTTATTATGGAGATTTTAAGCGGTTAACCGGATTTAAAGAATTGATGGAATTGCGTTTTGATTTTGGTCCGGGATACAGGTTTTATTTTGCCGAAGAGGGATTGAGGTTGGTCGTGCTGCTTGTAGGAGGCAGCAAAAAGACACAAACGAAAGATATCAACAAAGCGGAAGAGTATTGGAACGACTATAAGGAGAACCGGAATTATGAGGAACTATCCAACGCTTGATGAAGTGGAAGAACAATATTTTCGGGAACATCCGAATGAAATTGAACCCTATCTCTCAGAGATATTCGAAGACTATTCACAAACCGGCAACTCTGCCGCAATGTTGGCGTCACTTCGTGTTATTGCCCGTGTAAAAGGAATAACTCAACTTGCCGAACAAACCGGAATGACAAGACAAGGTCTCCAAAAAGCCTTATCCGGTAAGGGGAACCCCCGATTGGATAACATCAACTCCATCATGCACGCTATGGGATACCGTTTAATCCCACAAAAAATGGAGATGCAAGTTCGATAGGTATGGTTACAGCAAGGGCAGACGAACGGCCTTGCCGTCCGTCTGCGGCTACTTTGGTTGAAAATATTGTTGCGGACCTTTACAATTTTACAGTAAAATATTTTTGGGATAAAAAGTGATGACTGTAAATTGGCGTGAACATATCGTCAGCACGATGGATGTGTTAAGAGGAAAGCCGCGTATAAAAGGAACCAGAATTCCAGTAAGCTTGGTGCTGGGGTATCTTGCCGATGGGAAGACCGTAGGTGATATCCGGGTGGAATTTCCAGACCTAAATTCAGAACAAATCGCCGCTTGCCTTGATTATGCCCATGATCTTTCAGAATATGAAATGGTTACTTGATGAAATTAAAGTTTTTTGCAGACCAGTGTGTACCTGCATCGGTTCAGAATGCACTGCGTGAATATGGACATCAAGTGATTCCATTGTCTCAATACCTGGATATCGAATCACCGGATTCCAAAGTTATCCAAAAAGCACAAAGGCAAGCGAAAAATCTGCCGGAAGAGATTGAATTACGTTTCAAAACATTGCTATTACATCTGCAAGATTTGCTTTGCTATCAACCACAATATCAACACTGGGGAATCCAACCTATGTAGTTGTTTGGAGACTTGAAGACAAAGAACTTAAGATCATTGAGGTGAATTATGTCGGTACTCACGAAAAAGCGCCCTACTAAAACGAAAACTTCTCCTATTTTAAACATTGAGATATCCGTGGATGACAATACTCTGTTTTCTGATGACGTGGAAATCACTTTCATTGGTCCTGCTAATTATTTAGACCAATTAAAACGGCTGGAAAATCTATTGCATTTTGAAGATGCCAGTGAAACAATTGATGCGGATGACATGCTGTAAGACATGACTCCGGGTAAATATTTGCAAGGGACAAGGGGGCTGATGGAGATGACACAGACTAAATTAGCCCGGAAAGTGGGCACAACTTAGGATTACATTTCAAAGATGGAGAGGGACATACAGCCGATTTCAAAATCAATGGCAGAAAAATTAGCAAACGTTCTGAAGTGCAATCACAAGCGCTTCTTATGACTGTCTACAATCCATCGGTCTGAGCAAAACTTTTTCCGGCTGTGAGTAGTCCGGAAAGACGTTTTGCACGTTTCGCATCGTTTTATCTTCAATCTTCTTTAATGTTCTTTTTCCGCCATTGTCTTAGCTGATTTGATTGCCTCTCTCTTCTTTATTTTTCCTGTGGATACATAACGATCTGTACCATCCGGTTCTGTGTGCCGCTAAAACCACACGCCACGCAGGCCGTATCGAATAAGATATCCCAATGCCAACCCTGCCCCTGCTTTCCGTATGCGGAACTCTGGCCGGTGTCGGTATGCTGTTTTACACCCTGCAACGCAGAAATAGGATTTTTTTCGTCCGCGGTAGAAGTTTGTGGCACAGCGTGAAATACGGGGAGGTGTATCTTAAAGAGTACGGCAGTGTGGCGGACAGCGTGAGCGGCTTGCGAGAGTATTTTTGCAACTACAATGAAGAACGCTTGCATGAGGCATTGGGCTATCACACCCCGGCCGAAATCTACTGGGGAAGGGTTAACTGGATGCCGCAAAAAGAGGATCGGAAAAAAGTTGAACACACGGTATGTAACGTAAGGAGTGCGTAGCCCGACTGAAATTACACACCGTGAGCCAAAAGACCAAGATAAAATTCAAAACAAATCGGCCAGGAAGTGATCACCTTTAATTATCCCGATTTTTTGTCTTGACATTAGGGTATACTTCAGACATTGGGTTACACTTCACCTTTACACTCCTTTTTGAAGTATGTATAAGACAAAAAAATGGAGGTTTTGGGTGAGTCGAAATTGCGTCCGTAAGATGTGTTTAGATGAGTAAAAATGGTGTATAATTTGGAAAGATCAGGTAGGCACAATACTATCGATACATTTTTATATCAATTGTTATCAGATAGTTACACCATGCGCCTGTAGCTCAGCAGGATAGAGCAGCAGATTCCTAATC
>CAYVAZ010000353.1:0-5121 GCA_964449065.1 uncultured bacterium | reverse complement strand
CAAAATCCCCCGGAGCCTACGGCTCCACCCCCTTATGTAAGGGGGTTATTGTACTACATTTCAAATTTCTCAACGTTTTCATACGGGCATTACTGCCTCCATATTTCTTTTGGTATAATACAACGCGCTCGTTTTCTGTCATGTTGTTCGGTTGTTCGCGTTTTCAAAGAGGATAAAAATGATTTAAGACATAAATCAGTACCGGAATCGTCATAAAACTTAGGATTGTAGTTAGAATGACGGTCAGGGCGGCAAACCCGTGCTGTTCCGGTTTACCGGTAACCCCGGTGATCACCAATGCAAACACCCCGGTGGGCAAACCGGCGGCGAGCACCACAGCCCGAAATATGCCGGTATTATCGATCCCCATCAAACCGGCAATGCCCCATGCCATCAACGGTGAAACAATTAACCGCAATGCCGCACACAATAACGCGCCGGGTAAATGGTGGATATAACTGCTGAAATCAATCAAATAGATGGATTTCCCAAACGCCATGCCGGTAATGATCACTGCGGCCGGTATGGCAGCGGCGGACAACCGGCTGATGGTATCGGTAACTTCATAAGGCGGCTGATACTGGAACAAGGCAAACCCAAAGCCAATGAAAACCGCATACCCCAAGGGATAATACACGATGCGGCGCAACCCGTATAAAAATCCACGCTGCGCATGAACCAAATACACGCCCAGGCAAGAGGCAATCACCGCCTCATAAAACGATATCATTACGATATATTGATTGGATTCCGCCCCGGGGGTAATCGAATTTTGAATGACCCGTAACCCCAACATGCTTGGAACCATAATCATCAAGAGGCAATGATAATGATCGCTTTTTGGAAACTTCGCTAAAACATTCATCCCCTTCGACAGCCAAAACAAACAAACCGTATGAAAGAAAAAGAAAAACAACAGATAGATAAACATCGGGTTCGCCACCGTTTGGTTTTGCAGCATGGCCTGCGTGAAGAAATATGCCGGAAAAAAAATGAACAAACAGGGGGCGGCAGCAGACCGGATATCCAATCGTTGCAAAGCACGGGCTAGCAAGATACCGGCCAGCAAAATAAACACTTGCTGCAAGGCAAACACAACAGCGGTATGCAAAAATGAATTCAACGGAAACCATCCCTACAGCATTCTTTACAAGAATGGAACTGGTCGTTCCTTCAAGAGTTAGTATAATGATCTTTCTGCCCAAAAATCAACTAGGCAATCCGGTTTTTAGATGTTTACCGGCATCAGGAATCGAAACGAATTCACGCTGCACTGCGAAATTGAAATTCGGATAGTGCCGATTCGGATAGTGGAAAAATCAATATGAACAACGGCAACGCAAAATCAATTGTGATTCGGGGCGCGAAAGAACACAACCTCAAGAATATAAATCTAGAATTGCCCCGCAATAAGTTAATCGTTTTTACCGGTGTAAGTGGTTCGGGAAAATCCTCATTGGCATTTGATACCATTTACGCGGAAGGCCAGCGGCGCTATGTGGAATCGCTTTCCGCTTATGCCCGCCAGTTTTTGGGGCAGATGGAAAAACCCAAGGTGGATTTCATCGGCGGTTTGTCTCCCGCGATTTCCATCGAGCAGAAAAGCACCAGCAAAAACCCGCGTTCCACAGTCGGCACCGTAACGGAAATTTACGACTACCTGCGCCTGCTGTTTTCACGCTGTGGCACACCCTATTGCCCGCAATGCGATTTGCCCGTCGGTTCGCAGACGGTGGATCAAATTGTCGATCAAATTCTCGAATGGCCGGATTCCACCCGTTTTATGATCCTTGCCCCTAAAGTGCGCGAACGCAAGGGCGAATACAAAGACTTGCTCGACCAAGCACGCAAAGACGGTTTTGTACGCGTTCGCATCAACGGTTCGGTTATGCATTTGGATGACGAAATTAAACTCGATAAGAAACTGGCGCACAATATTGAGATCGTGATCGACCGTCTTGTGATCCAAGAGGATATCCGTTCGCGGCTGGCGGATTCCATCGAACTGGCGGTTACGCAAGGCAACGGGGTTGTGCTGATCGATATCCCCGGCAAAGAAGAACGAATGTTCAGCACCAAAAACGCCTGCATGAGCTGCGGCAAATCGTTTGATGAACTCACCCCGCAGCACTTTTCTTTCAACCACCCGATCGGTATGTGCGGCGAATGCAGCGGCTTGGGCCGAAAACTGGAACTCGACCCGGATTTAATCGTGCCCGACAAAGACCGCTCCGTTATGGATGGCGCGATTGTCCCCTGGAAAAATTTGTTTCAAGACAACAACGACTCCAACTGGAATTATGTTGTCCGCAACCGGATTGAGCAATTTGCCAACAAGCATAACATTTCGCTGAATACCCCGTGGAAGAAATTATCCAAAAAAAATCAAAAGCTGCTGCTGTTCGGCAATCCCAAATCCAAAAGCAGCGGCTACCGCGGCATTGTGCCGGAACTGGAACGATGGTACGAAAACACCTCGTCCGAAGGCTTCCGCAGTTATATTCTTGAAACCTTCATGCACCGGGTGCCTTGCGAAGTTTGTAACGGCGGCCGCTTAAAAGCCGAACCGCTCGCCACCCGCTTTGCCGGAGAGCGCATTCATGAAGTCACCGCCAAAAGCATTCAGCAAATTTATGATTTCTTTCAAGCCGTCGAACTCAAAGACAATCAAAAGATTATCGCAGGAGAAGTGCTGAAAGAAATCCAAAGCCGGCTGTCATTCTTGGTGGATGTTGGATTGGGATATTTAAACCTTAGCCGTTCCGCACCCAGTCTTTCGGGCGGTGAGGCGCAGCGTATCCGCTTAGCCAGCCAAATCGGCAGCGCGTTGGTCGGGGTGTTGTATGTGTTGGATGAACCCAGCATCGGCCTGCACCAGCGCGATAATAGACGGTTGATCGATACCCTCTGCAATCTGCGCGATTTGGGCAACACCGTTTTGGTGGTCGAGCACGATCAAGAAATGATCGAATCCGCCGATTTCCTCGCCGATTTCGGACCTGGCGCGGGCAATGACGGCGGCGCCATCGTATCGGCCGGATCACCCAAAGCGGTTGCCCGCGATAAAAACTCATTGACCGGCGCCTATTTAGCAGGCAAAAAAGAAATCCCCGTTCCTGCAAAACGCCGCCCCAATAATGGCAACTATCTTGAAATCAAAGGCGCGGCCGAAAACAATCTCAAGACGATCGATGTTAAGATACCGCTGGGACAATTCATCGCGGTTACCGGTGTATCCGGTTCCGGCAAAAGCACGCTGATTAATGAAATCCTGTACAAGGCCTTAGCCCGCAATCTTCACAATGCCCATTTAATACCCGGTGCGCATCAATCCATTCAGGGATTAGAAAATATCGATAAGGTCATCGATATCGATCAAAAGCCGATTGGCAGAACGCCGCGTTCAAACCCGGCGACGTACGCCAAGGTGTTTGATCCCATCCGCCAGCTCTTCAGCGAACTGCCCGATGCCAAAATGCGCGGCTACAAAGCCGGCCGCTTCTCGTTCAATGTCAAAGGCGGGCGCTGCGAAGCCTGCCAAGGAGACGGCTCGTTGCGGGTTGAAATGCACTTTTTGGCCGATGTCTTTGTCACGTGCGAAGTCTGCGGCGGCAAACGCTTCACGCATGAAACCCTTCAAGTGAAATTTAAAGGACATTCCATCGCCGATGTCTTAGACTTGACCGTTAAAGATGCACGGAAACTCTTCGCCAGTTTCCCCAGAATCACGCAAAAATTGGATACCTTATCACAGGTCGGGTTGGATTACGTTCATTTGGGGCAGCCCGCTCCCACCTTATCCGGCGGGGAGGCGCAGCGTGTGAAACTCGCCAAAGAACTCTCCAAGCGCGATACCGGGCAAACCCTCTACATCTTGGATGAACCGACAACCGGGTTACACTTCGAAGACATTAAAAAGCTTCTTCATGTATTGAACGAACTGGTAGACCGGGGAAACACCATCATTGTCATTGAACACAACTTGGATGTCATTAAATCCGCGGACTACATCATTGATCTTGGCCCTGAGGGCGGCGAGCAGGGCGGCGCCCTTATCGCGACCGGTACGCCGGAAGAAGTCGCCCGAAACAAAAACTCGTATACGGGGATGTTTTTAGACCCGATCCTCCATCCCCGGAAAAGGAAAAAATCAGCATGACCAATGGCACACGCAACGATGGACGCAATCCCAATCAACTCCGCCCGGTAACATTAGAACGCAATTATCTCGAATTCGCCGAAGGCTCTTGCCTGGTTTCGTTCGGAAAAACCAAAGTGATCTGTACAGCCTCGATTGATGAAAAAGTCCCTCCGTTTTTGATCGGATCGGAACAAGGATGGGTTACAGCTGAATACGCCATGCTGCCGAAATCCACAATCCAACGTACCAGCCGCGACCGCAACCGCAGTGGTAGATCGCAAGAAATTTCACGCCTGATCGGCCGTTCCCTTCGCAGTGTAGTAGATCTTACGAAATTGGGTGAGCGCACGATCTATATTGATTGTGATGTCATCCAAGCCGATGGCGGCACCCGTACGGCCGCCATATCCGGCAGTGCGGTTGCTCTTTATGATGTCTTCTCATTTATGCGGCAAATTAATTTGATTAAAGAAAACCCCATGAAAGGTCTGATTGCGGCTGTCAGTGTGGGGATGGTTGAAGGTGAAGTTCTGTTGGATTTGGATTACAGTGAAGACAGCGAAGCGGATGTGGATGTGAATGTCGTCATGACAGAATCGGGACAATTTGTAGAAATTCAAGGCTCAGCGGAAAAGGGGACTTTTGATGCCGATGCTCTCAATCAGTTCCTGAAATTTGCCGAAAACGGTATCGGTGAAATTGTTCAACTGCAAAAAGATGTTTTAGTAGGCTGATCCTGCCATTTTAACTACAATTATCAATTTACTAACTGATGTTACGCAATCCATGATTGACGATTGCTTGAAAAATGTTTTTTTTGTGAGCCAACTATTCTAGAGCGTTTCAGAGTTGAATAGCCGGGTAGCATCGGCTTCCAGCCGGTACATGGATGTACACGTTGCACCTCTACGCAAACCTGAATGGCTCTAAGTCAAACGCAGTGTCTATCGTCTTCTCCCTTTGGGAGAAGATAAGAGATG
>CAYVAZ010000352.1:0-5144 GCA_964449065.1 uncultured bacterium | reverse complement strand
GCATCCGTATTATCACCCCTCATATCAGCCTTGATGAACTACTTGAAGAATTGAACGGCTTATACCGTTTCCAATTTGGATTGTTCACCAAAATCAAAACGGCTTATCAGATTGCTTCGTTTGATTGCCAAGGAAAATACTTCTTTAAAACAGGTTGAATCTTTATGGTTTATGGTTCTCTTCGCACCCCCTCTGTCCTCCTTGCGTCGGACATCTCCCCCAAAATGATTGGGGGAGACAATGGCATCGGCAGGCTGAAAGCCTTGCACCACCATAAAAGAATTTTTGCCGTTCCGTCATAATTATAGATCTCGGCAGTTAAAATTAAAACAAGATTTAAGTTAAGGTATTTCATAAGTTATGTCAACTATTATTATTATTGGTTTTTGGTTATTAATGCGCTCTATTGACGGAAGATGCAGGGGATGCGGTGCCGGTAGCGGTGATTGGCGAGAATAAATTCTTGACCTTTTTGCGCAATGCGCTTTCTTTCATCTTCATGATGAAGATAATGGTTCACTTTTTCGGTTAATTCTTTTGTTGTCCGAAAGACATCCAAATGCGTGCCGGTTTCGAAGAAGTCATCCATAAAGGGGCGGTATTCGGTGAGTAGAAATCCGCCGCAGGCCATGACATCAAACATGCGGATGGTGGGGGAATTGACGCATTGGATGTTGAACAGGTTCAGGTTAATTTTGCTGTGGGCGTAGATGGCGGGCGTTTCTTCGGCATACTTCAGGCTGGTACCTGCGTAGTGCTGAGTTAAAGAACCAACCCATGACGGCTCTTGCCAGCCTCGATCCCCAAAAATCGTTAAAGGCATGTTCTGCAAACCGGCTAAAAAATAGCGCCGGACAAGAAACGTGGCTAAATCTTGCAGGTAGACTGTTGTTTGCTGCGGAGAAAGTTTGACGTCTTCAATCGTCATTGCAAGAAGATCATCATACGGTACCGATTTGCCGGAACGAACATACGATTCAACAAACGCATTGACCCGCTGATAAACCGGGTGTTTTTGCGATACCCACTGCGTTAACACATCGTCATGGCGCTGCAAGCCGGTGGAGCCGACAAAGGTGATCTCCCACGACTCATTGGAATATGTATTCATACCTTTCGGTGTGTCTTGATCATAAGCCGTGGCTGCCGGGAGATATTCGACCGGTATGGGTGATACCGTTTTCAACTTCGAAGTGATGTATGGATCGTAGCAAAAAATTTTATTTACGTGTTGAAAGTAGGTCTCATCCACTTTCCCCCGAAACGGATCGTCATAACACCAAAGGCAGTTTTGAATCCCCGCGTCATGAATGGCTTTCCATTCGTCATCCCGCAAAACGTGTTTGGCAAAACTCATAATCTGCTGAGGCAATGATTCGCCCAGTGTTTCCTGCCAGATAGTATGGTTATGGAATAAACGGTTAATATAGGCCGGGCGGTGGATGGCTCTTGCTTTGAATCCGGCGGCTTCACTCTCTTGTTGAAGAGGCTCCAACAAACTTTCGTGCGCGTCTCCACTCAAGATGGCAAACGGTTCATCGCAGTGTTTCGGTTGCCGGGATGAATCCAAACGTTCTTTGATCTTTTGATAATCCGCCGCTTCTTTCGCGCGCAGCGTTCTACCGGATACCAATGAGGTATAAAATTGAAACAACGAAGGATGTTTATCAATCAGATTCCCCGCGTCTTCAATCGCGCTCTCACCCAAAAAAATATGCAGGTTGGGCGCAGGAAGAATGGAACGCAAATCACTGACACGCAGGGCTTCGAAGAACATATCGCAATCCGGCTCGATGAGAACAAGTTTGTTGTGAGGGAGCCAATCGCGCAATGCCTGCAAAGCGTATCCCAATCCAGCGGAAAAGAGGATGACCAGTTTCGGATCATTTCGCATGGCATTGTGCAGGTCCTGCACCGTCTTTGCCATCGGGTTTTCGGTGGAATGCAAAAAGGCAACTTCACCACCGGATCCATCTGCCAAATTGGGTTGGCCGTTCTTTGCGGGGCGAACTACGTAAGACGATTGCCGATTGTTCTCGCGCTGCACACGAAGATGCTCTTGCAGAATTTTGGCGGCGTTTTTATGGTGCCGCAGCAGCAAGATGAAGTTTTGTTGGATGAAGTCGGCCACGATGTTTTCTTTGCGAAGAGATTGAAAACTTGCTACACTGTTTTTCACTTTTAATGCGGCATCTATTGTGACATGACTTTGACGAATATGAATCCATTGGAACATAATCTTAAAGCACTGCGGCAAACACACCCTCAGTTGGCGGACAGAACCGCGCAATGCCCGCCGCGTACGGATTCATCCCGTATGCAGCAAAACAAAACGCCACCTACGGTCGAAGTTTTTCAAAATAATCAATGGTTCGATTGGCATAAGCATAAAGATTCAACCAAAGTATATCTTCCTTGGTTTCTCGGTATAAATTCCGAAGAGTCATTAAGACAAATTTGGAACCGTTGGCAAGGCGAATTGTATGACCTCATTTTGATTGAGAAGGATCTTGCTTATTTCCGTATTATTTTAGAAACCACAGATCTATCGCCGATTTTCGCGCACCCAAGATTTCACATTCATGTTGGAGAAGATTGGACCGAATGGAAAACGCTTTGCCGCAAAGTTATACCAGGTGTTATGAGCAGTAATTTGATACGGATTTATCATGAAACTTCATGGCAGCGCCTGCCCGAATATTACCATACCGCTTGGAACATTCTTCAAGACCAAATACGCCAAACCAAGGCGGAATTTGAGTTCACGGAACGCAACGGGGCGCACATTCAGCAAAATATGTGGCAGAACTTACCAGCCATTATGCGCAGTATTGGCGTACATCAGATTCAAAACACATGGCAAGGCAAACCGGTTGTGGTTGCGGCCGCTGGACCCTCGTTGGATAAGAACATACATCAATTGAAAGGGATGGAAGACCGTGTTCTTATTGTTGCTGTCGATACCGCATTGCGGACGTTTTTGCGGCATGAGATTCATCCTCACATGGTCGTTGCTACCGACCCGACCGAACTGAACCTTAACCATTTTGAAGGCTTGGATATTCCCCCGCAAACGGTATTGGCATTTGATCCGGAAGTGTATTTTGAAATTCCAAAACGGTGGCAGCACCGCACCTTGTTTTTGAACCTGGAGAAATCCGCGTATACCAAATGGCTGGAAACCGCGCACGGGCCGTTTGGGTACGTGCCAAAAGGCGGCTCTGTGGGGAACACCGCGTTTTATTTGGCACGTATGTTCGGTGCCGACCCCATCATATTCACGGGATTGGATTTGGCGTTTGATCCGCGGGGGGGGAAGACGCACACGGGCGGTTCCGTTTTAACACGGGAGATCGCGAAGACAGAGGCGGGGGCTTCATCTACAACGCTGGGTGAGGCGGTGCATGGCGGAGCAAGGCAAGAGCGAATTTTGTGGGTGGATGGAATCCATCATGAGAAAGTTCCTACCTCGGAAGCGATGTATATTTACTTGCGGCAGTTTACGGCTGAGACCGCGCAAACGAACGCAACCGTAATCGATGCCACTGAAGGCGGCGCGCGGATTGAGGGGACCCATGTTATGCCCCTGCAAGAATCATTGCGGCAGTTTGCGTTGAACGGTGGAGTGAATTCGTATTGGGCTTCGATCCAGCCGCCTCAAAGAGATTCAAAACAAATAAAAGAGCAGATTGGATTGATCATCACCAACTTGCAGCAGGCGCGGCAAACGGCGCAGCAAGGGCTGGAACTATGCGGGAAAGTGGAAGCGTTGCTGCATTTAGGTCACGCATTGCGCGAGAATGAAGTCTGGCTGGAGATGGATGCGTGCTTTCAACGGATTTATCATTCCGAAGCGGTGAAAATCGGGATGGAGCAGGCGTTGTTCGGTGCCGTGTTCCGCTTCATCCATAAAGAGAAACCACATGAGGTGCAAGCACGGCTGGGAAAATACCGGCATTATTTTCAGGCGGTGTTGCAGGAAATCCCTACGTTTATTTCATGTTTACAAAAAGTGAAACATCAAATGTAAAAAATGGTAACCGCGAATAAACGCCGATATATTATCGATTTCGAATGATTTCACCGGTATTGAATTAAACATACAATTATCACATTGCCATACGCTTTTTCACTTCTTCGTGAGATACCGTTTCGCCTGATTCAATTTGCTGAAGGCTATCTTCTACGTTTTGCCGAAATGAGATTTCTGCCAGTATTTCATCGTAACTACTTTCATCCGGCATATTTTGAATTAACTGAATCACGTTTTCTTTCGCGGTAGACATCGGTTCACCTCGTCTCATATTTCGATTGTATTGTAATCGAATTGTCAAAGTTTTCCATATTTTCAAATGGAAGAATATCTCTGCTTGCTGTCTGATCCCCGGTATGATACAGTACCTTCATCTTACCGGTAAGGAGCTTTTGAATGTCGAATCAAAATGGTTTTACGTTGATTGAATTGTTGATCGTGGTCGCGATCATCGGCATTTTGGCGGCGATTGCGGTACCGAACTTTTTGAACGCGCAAACGAAAGCCAAACTGGCGCGGGTGCAGTCGGATTTTAAGAACATCGAAACCGCGATGGAAATGTATCAACTCGATCACAACACCTATCCCACCGATGCTTGGCGGGGCTATATGCGGCGCCCCAACGGCTGGATTGGTTTGACGACACCTGTGGCCTATATGGGGGGAGCGCTCATTGATCCGTTCAAAGCGCCTTTTGTAGAAGTGGCAGATATGGACCGTCAATTCGGTGATGCATTGTACGAATTCGGTGCCGGCAACCACAACCCCAACGGCTTTAACGACTGGCCGTTCAACGACTGGATGCTGAACTCGCTTGGGCCGGATTCGGGCTTGGGACCGCAAGAGGCGGATGACTCTTCGCTGATGGCGAATTATCCATTCTCAACCAATCTGCTGCGGTTTGATACCACAAACGGCTTGGTCAGCGATGGGGATATCTACCGCTTTAAAGGCGGCGAACCCGCCCCGGAAGTGCAAAACGTAGACGGCAAACCGTGGAAACGGTGAGGAATAAAAACGCCCCCGGAGTTGAAAGCAATTTCGTAGAGAACCTCTCTAGTACAGTGTCAACGTTTTATTGGCGGGTATCGATCCCCCCTAGCCCCCCTTA
>CAYVAZ010000351.1:0-5147 GCA_964449065.1 uncultured bacterium | reverse complement strand
ATTTACAAAGACAAAGTTTCATTTACAATACCTGCTTTGATCTACAGAAGGAGTGACTTTGCTTTGGTTGAGGATTCCGAACCGGTTTCATCTCTCGCTCTCCTAACTAACTTTACAAAAATTGATAACATAATACTGGCAGATTGTAATATTTAGATATATTTCGTTTTATTCTGTTCTGAAAGGATTGAGTGTAATGCCGTTGGAAATGAACAATACAGCCTACCCCACCTTGACTATAATGGGTTCGCCCGGATGCGGCAAAGGAACTCAATCAAAATATATGCAGGAGCGTTTGGGATTTCAACACATCAGCACCGGCGACCTATGCCGCAACTATCTGGAAAAGAATACCCCCAATGACAGCCTCAATCTGTTAATGAAAGAAGGAAAATTACTGCCCGATGATCTCATTGTATCCTTGCTCAGCGAAAAGTTGCTGCAAATCCGCAAGCAGGAAGCCCAACCCAACGGCCTCATTATGGACGGATTTCCCCGCAATATGCACCAAGCATCCCACATGGATGAAGTAATCAGCAGCAACAATTTACGTTTTTTGGGTATGATTTATATCTTTGTTCCGGATGAAGTTGTGTTTGAACGTATGGTGAACCGCACTGACGCCAACGGAAAACAACGTGCCGATGACCAGGAACAGACGATCAAGGAGCGAATCCGCATTTTTCACGAGAAAACATTCCCGTTAATTGACTTCTACCGCAACGAATATCAAGTCTATGAAGTGGATGGATTGGGTTCACCGGAAGAAGTGTTCGAACGAATTGTTCCCGTTGTGCAGGAATGGATGGCTCTCTGCTCTTCATAATATCCGTCACCGTACCACCTTGGCCTCTCGCTTTTTAATAAGTTTTTTCTGCGATTTCTTTCTTCTTTCCGTATACTATGCTATGCTGTAATCGTATATATTTTTTACTATGATATAATACCAAGATGGTCATGGTGGGCTACGCTTCGCTTTGAACCCACTCAGTTTCATTATCCCATATGGTTGTGTGAAAGATCGCTCACTTTTTATATGCAGCATGGCATAACACAGGGTTACACTATGTCTTTTCTCAACATGAAAACAATTTTACTATTCTGTATAATCACTGGGTTAACCGCGCCTTTAGGGCATACCGAAAAAACCGTTTGGCTACGCGGAACCTTTCAAGAAATCGGCAGCGCCTCGCCTGTTATTGGCCACGCCACATTCACACTTGATTTGACAGAATCCATTATCAGAGCCACACCACCCAAATTTATCCTTGAAGCAGAAAAAGCCGGTTTTAATATTGAAGCGATCCACGCTTCCGTCCAAGCCATGCCGGTCGGCGAAACCTTTGAGATTCAGAATAACAACGAATTCCATCTGCAAATAGAAAAGTTTGAAAGCCTCTCCACCAATGACAAACCAACAAAATTGTTGTTGATTCGCATGCAATCTCCCAACGGCACCACCCGCATTCCCGTGCCGTTAGCACTCACGTCCACAGCCATTCCCCTCTTACAACTGGCTTTGGAAGAGCTTGCAGGCATGGAAGCCCAGTTGGGCGCGATGCTGGAAGAAGTTAAAAAAACTCCACCGGGAACCTTGTTGGTAGGCGAAGACAAACTGATGAACAGCGTTTTGGAAATCAAACTGCAATAACACATTTTATAGGCTCTTATTATCTCGATCACTTATGAATTTACCCGCCGAAGCAGCACTGTATCAGCGAATCTTCTCCGAAGCCTTGGGTAACGCGCTGCGTTTCAATGTTGCTCTGGCCCCCTACACATCGCTTCATATCGGCGGCCCCGCCGAAATGCTGGTTGAAGCGAATGATGTAGATACTCTCGCCAAAGCTTATCAACTCGCCAAACAGCATGACATCAATGTGTGGTTTTTGGCTGGATGCTCAAATGTACTGATCCACGATGACGGCTTAAAAGGGTTGGTCATATTAAACCGCACGCAAACCATTCGCTGGGATGATGAGAATCTGCAAGTCACGGTAGACGGCGGCTATAACCTCGACCGGCTCATATTTGAGATTTCTGACAGAGGCTGGGCGGATATCACCTTTGCGGCTGGGATACCCGGCTCGGTTGGCGGCGCATTGGTTGGTGGAGCAGGCGCCTTTGGTAATTTAGTCCATTCCTTTTTATTGGAAGCCGATATTTTGCGAAAAAGCGGAGAGCGGTTGACCGTTCTGGTTGAAGATTTGGGGATAGAATACCGCACCAGTGAAGCGAAAAAACGCGGCGATATCATTCTAACCGCCAAGATGGGCAATTTTGTGCGGGGCGACCGCGAATCGAACCTGGCTGAAATCAAACGCATCAAAACCATGCGTGATGAAAAACACCCCTCGTATGGGAATTCCTACTCCGCGGGATCATTCTTTAAAAACCTACCGCCTGAAGAACCCGGCGGCTGGCGTGTTCCTGCTGGGAAACTTCTAGAAGAGGTCGGGTGCAAAGGATTACGGGTTGGGGGCGCCGGCGTATTCGAAAAGCACGCCAACATCATCGTCAATTATGGAGACGCAACCGCCGCGGATGTAAATGAACTTGCCAATGAAATGGCCCGGCGGGTAAAAGAAAAATTCAACATCGAATTGGAACGCGAAGTGCAGTATTTGCGCTAGGGTTCATCAAGGCTGTTGTGATGGGTGAAAAGTTAACCATTCAAATGAAATGAGTGGGATCAGTCAACCACAAACGTGAACGCAGTGTTATACCCCCTTGCATAAGGTTGGGCTGTCTGTCAGATTAAGTACTGTTCAGTACACAACAAAAACCGTTTTTCAAGCAATCGTCAATCATGGATTGCGTAACATCAGTTATTCAATCGTAAAAATAAGGTCTCTGGCGACTCACCTGTATTACAAAAGCACAGTTTACTTGGCTATCACCCAAACTATCCATCCCCATAGATATCTATTTCGATTTTACTACCATAAAGTTAGAGCATTTTCCAAAAGTATGTTTGTTTTGGGCCGCATCGGCTTTCAGCCGGTGCGTGATAATGTGATGTGGAATTAGAACGTATTTTTGGCAATCCTATAGCATCTGTTTTGGGGGGATAATTATGTCTCGTTTCATGCAACAATCTACATCTTCTATCATCTTCTTGTTTTTTCTCGCTGTGTGTGTTCAAGCGCAACCGGATGAAAGCATCCATCCATATCCGCCAACCGTGACGTTGGACGTAATTCAAGCGGAAATTGATCAAGCGCCCAAAACCCATCCGCGCTTGCACCTCAATCCGCAGTCGCTGGAGGAATTAATACAGAAGGTAGAGAAGAATCCGCTGCATAGACAACTGAAAGATATTCTCATCAAACAAGCCGATTATTTGATGAATCTTGAACCGGTTCAAAGGCAACTGACGGGCAGGCGTCTGTTGGGGAAATCCCGAACCTGTGTGCAGCGGGTGATTGTTTTGGCAATGGCATATCACCTCAGCGGTGAAGCCAAATATGCCCGGCGCTGTGAAATCGAAATGCTTGCCGCCGCCGCGTTTGAAGATTGGAACCCGAGCCACTTTTTGGATGTGGCCGAAATGACGTACGCGTTGGCGATTGGTTATGACTGGCTCTTTCACCAACTTCCTGAACAATCCCGTTCAACGATCAAAGACGCCATCCTCGAAAAAGGAGTAACGCTTCCGTTTGAAACCAAACACAATAGATGGGTGAAATCGACCAACAACTGGGGGCAGGTGTGCCACGGCGGCCTGACTGCCGGAGCACTGGCTGTGATGGAAGATGAGCCTCAATTAGCGGCGATGACCGTTCACAATGCGCTGCAAAACGTGCCGCACTCAATGAAAGCCTACGCGCCGAAAGGGTCGTATCCGGAAGGGCCGGGCTATTGGTCGTATGGAACGACCTACAACGTCTTGCTGATCGATGTGCTGGAAGGTGTGTTGGGTTCGGCGTATGGCCTCAATCATGCTCCGGGATTTGCCCAAACCGGCCAGTATCTCAATTTGGTCACCGGCCCATCGGGGTATACCTTCAATTACGCGGATGGCGGCGCCGGAAGAAACGCGGAACCCGCCGTTTTTTGGTTTGCCACAAAATACAACCGGCCGGATTGGTTGTACTACGAATACGATTTGTTGAGCGAATGGATGGTAAAGTCGGAAAGATCGAACGGAAGTGCTTTCGGCGGAAGATTTTTGCCGCTTACGTTGTTGTGGATGAAGAAAGAACCGGATTCGTTCGATATTGAGATGCCGCTGCATTGGTCTGGAGAAGGGCATGTGCCGGTAACCATTCACCGCAGTTCGTGGAAGGACCCCAATGCGGTTTTTGTGGGTTTAAAGGCCGGGTCGCCATCCGCGAATCACGGGCAGATGGATACCGGTTCATTTGTGCTGGACGCGGACGGTGTGCGCTGGGCGTATGATTTGGGCGCGGAAGGGTATCACGGCATCGAATCGCGCGGGATGAACTTGTGGAGCCGCGCGCAGGACTCAGACCGCTGGACGATCTTTCGCCAGCAGAATTTCGGGCACAACACGCTGGTGATTGACGGCCAACTGCAAGTGGCAAAAAACGCCGGTGTCATTACTGAATTTTCGGATGATACGGAACACCCCAACAGCATAGTGGATTTAAGCCCGGTGTATGAGGGACAATCTGAATCCGTTCGGCGTGGAATCGTCATGCTGTCTTCGAATGAAATAATCATTCAGGATGAGTTAACCGGATTGCAGCCCAACACGGACGTGCGCTGGGGGATGATTACCAAAGGGGAAGTAAGGGGTGAACCCGGCACTTCTCTTGAACTGCAATATCAACATAAAACCTTGCGCTTGCAAAACGGCTCGCGGGATCATTCCGCAAAATGGGAAATCATCAATACTTCCGAACCGCGCAATGAGTGGGATTCTCCAAACCCGGACACAAGAATGGTCGCGTTACAAGCCAAGGCCTCTGACGAAGGAACGTTGACTTACACAGTCTTTATTTCTCCGGGATCCGTGAAAGAATCAGCGATCAAGAATTGGAAACCGAAGCCATTGGATGAATGGAACCGGTAGAAAAACACATCAGGGTTATTGTAAATGTATGTTATACTTATACGTATTCAAATAAATACTGTGTGATTCCTCCACAAAAGGGGAGCATCGGCTTCCAGCCGGTACCGCA